>NZ_JAFCVE010000005.1:0-418961 GCF_049896885.1 Phyllobacterium sp. SL163
ACAATCCGAAAACCACTTGAGAGCTTCCTTTAGGGCGCATTCAGCAACCGCCAGCGGCGCCCCGCCCTCGTTGTGTCGGTATATAGACCCCACCAACCAAAACTGTCAACACGCCTTTTCCAAAAAAACGCACAAAACAAAACTTTCTCAAATCAGCCAAGCAACCCCTGGGGATAACTCAACCGACACCACACCAAGAAGCCAGCAAATACGGGAATTCTGCTCCCGGACAGGGGAAATGTGACAGTTATAATCCGTTAACCATAAGCTGTTTTCCGGTTCCCCGGCACGGAAATATCCATTTTTTCCGCGATGAAGATGAGCGGGCCGACCAAATGAACCGACTCAGGGCGCGAAAACAAACAGCCCGGCTTGAGACCGGGCTGTTGCATTCAGAACAGGGTGGGCATTTTACCCCTTGTTCTTGTTGTAGACGTCGAAAACCACGGCCGCGAGCAGGACCAGCCCCTTGATCACCTGCTGCCAGTCGATGTTGACGCCCATGATCGACATGCCATTGTTCATGACGCCCATGATAAAGGCGCCGATGACAGCACCCATCACCTGCCCGACGCCGCCCATCGCCGACGCGCCGCCGATGAAGACGGCGGCGATCACATCGAGCTCAAAGCCGAGACCGGCCTTCGGCGTTGCCGTGTTGAGGCGAGCGGCAAAGATCAGCCCGGCCAGCGCGGCCAGAACCCCCATATTGACGAAGGTAAGAAAGGTCAGCCGCTCCGTCTTGATGCCGGACAGCTTTGCCGCCTTCTCGTTGCCGCCCATGGCGTAGATACGCCGCCCGACGGTCATGCGTTTCGTCACGAAAACGAACAGGGCGATCAGCAGCGACATGACGATCAGGACATTCGGCAAGCCCTTATAGGAGGACAGCAGATAAGTCAGGAACAGGATGATGCCGGCGATGATCAGGTTCTTGGCGGCAAACAGAGCAAACGGCTCGCCCTGATAGCCGTGCTTCTCGCGTTTGGCCCGACCGCGCAGGCTGAAATAGATCATCGCCGCCACGAGAAGGATACCGACCAGCATCGAGGTGATGTTGAAACCGGCGCCACCGAAGACGTCGGGAATGAAACCGGAGCTGAGCAACTGGAACTGCGGCGGGAACGGTCCGACGGACTGGCCGCCAAGAAGCCACAGGGCCAGCCCCTTGAAGACGAGCATCCCTGCCAGGGTCACGATGAAGGACGGTATCTTGTGATAGGCGACCCAATAGCCCTGGGCCGCGCCGATGAGACCGCCCATGATCAGGCACAGGATTGTCGCCGGTATATAATGGATATGCCATTGCACCATCATCACGGCGGCAAGCCCGCCGACAAATCCCGAGACCGACCCCACCGACAGATCGATGTGACCGGCGACGATCACCAGCAGCATGCCGAGGGCCATGATGATGATGTAGCTGTTCTGCAGGACGAGGTTGGTCAGGTTGACCGGGCGGAACAGCGTGCCGTTCGTGGTGAACTGGAAGAACAACATGATCAGGATCAGCGCCAGCACCAGCCCGTATTCGCGCAGATTGCCCTTCATGGGCGACCCGTCCGTCTTGGCTTCGGTTTTCGTCGGGGTTGCTGCGGTTTCAACAGTCATGATGTTTTCCCTTCGGCACGGATAATGGCGCGCATGATCTTTTCCTGGCTTGCTTCCTTGGCTGGCATTTCGCCGACGATCCTT
Source organism: Phyllobacterium sp. SL163 (assembly GCF_049896885.1). Classification (NCBI taxonomy): domain Bacteria; kingdom Pseudomonadati; phylum Pseudomonadota; class Alphaproteobacteria; order Hyphomicrobiales; family Phyllobacteriaceae; genus Phyllobacterium; species Phyllobacterium sp. SL163. The sequence goes on from NZ_JAFCVE010000005.1 coordinate 1,696, forward strand.
CCCTGGTTCATCACATAGATCCGGTCACAGACGCCGAGCAGCTCCGGCATTTCCGACGAGATCATCAGCACGCTTTTGCCCTCGCTCACCAGCTGGTTGATGATGGAATAGATTTCATATTTTGCCCCGACGTCGATCCCGCGGGTCGGCTCGTCCAACATCAGCAGGTCCGGATTGGCAAAAAGCCATTTCGACAGGACAACCTTCTGCTGGTTGCCGCCGGAAAGGTTGCCGGTTTTCTGATAGATGCTGGACGAGCGGATATTGGTTTTGCGGCGGTATTCATTGGCCACTTTCAATTCCGCCATATCGTCCAGCACACCACCATGCGACACAGCGTTGAGGTTGACGATGGTGGTGTTGTGCTTGATGTGGTCGATCAGATTGAGCCCATAGGTCTTGCGATCTTCCGTGACATAGGCGATGCCGTTTTCGACGGCCTTGCCGATGGTCGAGACATCCACCTTCCTGCCCTTGATGAAAACCTCGCCGCTGATCTTGCGGCCATAGGCCTTGCCGAAGACACTCATGGCAAATTCGGTGCGCCCTGCCCCCATCAGCCCGGCGATCCCCACGACCTCGCCTTTGCGAACGTTGAGATTGATGCCGTTGATGACGGTCCGGTCGCTGTGAACGTGATGGTGAACCACCCAGTCCTTCACTTCAAAGACGACGTCGCCAATATCCGGCTCGCGCTGGGGAAAGCGATCCGCCAGCTGGCGCCCGACCATGGAGGTCACGATCCGGTCCTCGGAGATCGCGTCCTTGTCCAGCGTTTCGATCGTCGCCCCGTCGCGCAGCACGGTGATGCGGTCGGCAACCTTGCCGACTTCGTTCAGCTTGTGGGAAATCAGGATCGACGAAATACCCTGCGCCTTGAATTCCAGCAGCAGTTCAAGCAGCGCATCGCTGTCCTTTTCATTCAGACTGGCTGTCGGCTCATCGAGAATGAGCAGTTCGACCTCTTTCGACAGGGCCTTGGCGATTTCCACCAGCTGCTGCTTGCCGACGCCGAGATTGGTGATCAGCGTCTGCGGATCTTCGCGCAGGCCGACCTTCTTGAGCAGCGCGCGCGTGCGGGTTTCCGCAGCATGCCAGTCGATAATGCCGAATTTCGCCGGTTCATTGCCCAGGAAGATGTTCTCGGCAATGGACAGAAGCGGCACAAGCGCCAGCTCCTGATGAATGATGATAATGCCTTTCGCTTCACTGTCGCCGATATCGCGAAAGTGCTGTTCCTGCCCGTTATAGTGAATTTCACCCTCATAGCTGCCATGCGGATAGACACCGCTCAACACTTTCATGAGGGTTGATTTTCCCGCACCGTTCTCGCCGACGAGCGCGTGAATCTCGCCCTTGCGGACATTCAGATTGACATTGTTGAGCGCTTTCACCCCGGGAAAGGTTTTGGTGATATTGTGCATTTCGAGGATAGTATCCATGCAGATCCTCATCGACGCCTGCGAGCAGCATATAGGCTCAGACGGCGTTTCTCTTGGCAAACTTATAGAAACCCAGCGGTCGCACACCAGCGGAATATTCTTGGCAGGTATCACGACCGGCGTAACAACAAACCCTGCGCAATGATGCGCAGGGTTTGCCGGATATCCAAGACTTATTTGATCTGGGCTTCGGTGTAATAACCGCCGCCAATCAGGATTTCCTTCCAGTTGGTCTTGTCCACTTCCACCGGCTTCAGGAGATAGGACGGAACAACCTTGACACCATTGTTGTAGGTCTTGGTGTCGTTGATCTCCGGCTGCTCGCCCTTCAGCACCTTGTCGATGACGTTCGACGTCACCTTGGCCAGTTCACGCGTGTCCTTGTAGATCGTGGAATACTGTTCGCCGGCAATGATCGACTTAACCGAGGGAACTTCGGCATCCTGCCCGGAAACAAACGGGAACGGCTGGTCCTTGGTGCCGTAGCCGACACCGCGCAGCGACGAGAGGATACCGATCGACAGGCCATCATACGGGGACAGAACGGCGTTGACCTTCTTGTCCGTGTAATAGGCGGAAAGGAGATTATCCATGCGGGCCTGGGCGACCGCGCCATCCCAGCGCAGCGTACCGACCTTGTCCATGCCGGTCTGGCCGGACTGGACGACGAGCTTGCCGCTGTCGATCAGAGGCTGAAGCACGGACATGGCGCCATTGTAGAAGAAGAACGCGTTGTTATCGTCGGGTGAGCCGCCGAACAGTTCGATGTTGAACGGGCCCTTTGCTTCGGGAAGACCAAGTGCCTTCACGAGCGATCCGGCCTGCAGGACACCAACCTGAAAATTGTCAAACGTCGTGTAGTAGTCGACATTGCCGGAATCGCGGATCAGGCGATCATAGGAAATGACCTTGATGTTCGCATCATGCGCCTGCTGCAGCACATTGGACAGCGTGGTGCCGTCAATGGCCGCGATGACCAGAACCTTCACGCCCTTGGTGACCATGTTTTCGATCTGGGCAAGCTGGTTTGGAATGTCATCTTCCGCATATTGCAGGTCGGTGGTGTAGCCGCGTTCCTTGAGCGCCTTCACCATATTGTCTCCGTCAGCAATCCAGCGTGCGGAGGATTTCGTCGGCATCGAGATGCCAACGGCGCCCTTGTCCTGAGCAAAACCCTGCGTACCCATCGCAGAAAGCGCGATCAGGCCTGCAGCAACCATCTTAAACATTTTCACTGGTATCCTCCCAATTTCCCTAATGGACGCTATTTTAGTCGAGCATGTTTTCCGGGCGGAATCGTCTTCGTATCAGCCTCCAGCTCCTCCCAGAGCACGATCCTTGCAACACTTATCTCAAAAGTATGACTTTTGGAATAGTCCTTTCGAACCACAGCAAAAAGTCTTTCCCAGCGGGCCACCAGCGCAATCAGAAAACCGGGCTCGCAACCGTTTACATCGATATAATACTATTATAGTATTTTTCAAAAATCACTCGCTAAAAGTCAAGAATGAAGTGAAGCGGCGCTTGCTTCACACGACAATTCCCCGGGAGGACAGACGTGAATTTGGTTCAATTGCTCAATGCCAATGGGAAGCGGCAGGTTGCCGCGCGGGTGGATGATACGTTCCGGCACGTGAAACGGACCCGGTCGGTTCTCGAACTCGCGCACGCCGCCATTGAAGCCAAGACCTCCCTCTCCAGGATCGTCGAAGAGCGCGGGCTGGGCAAAGTGCTCGATATTGAGGCCGCCTATGCCGAAGGACGGTTGCTGTCGCCCGTCGATACGCACGATCCAGCCCACATCCATCTGACGGGAACGGGCCTGACCCATCTTGGATCCGCAGCGACGCGCGATGCCATGCACCGCAAGATCGACGATGCCAAGGAAGAAACCCTGACCGATTCGATGAAGATGTTCCGCATGGGTCTTGAAGGCGGCAAACCCAGAAAAGGACAGACCGGCGTACAGCCGGAATGGTTCTACAAGGGCAACGGCACGATGCTCACCGGGCCGGGGCAGCCGCTTTTGTCTCCAGCCTTTGCCGAAGACGCCGGCGAAGAACCGGAGATTGCCGGTATCTATGTGATCGGTTCCGACGGCACGCCGTTCCGCATCGGCTTTGCACTCGCCAATGAATTCTCCGATCATGTCACCGAGCGCGTCAATTATCTCTTTCTGGCTCACTCCAAACTGCGCCCCTGTTCCCTGGGACCGGAGTTGATCGTCGGTGATCTGCCGGCCGACATTCGCGGCAGTTCGCGTATCCTGCGCAAGGGCAAGACGATCTGGGAAAAGCCTTTCCTGTCCGGTGAAGACAACATGTCCCACACCATTGCCAATCTCGAACATCATCATTTCAAGTATCCGGTTTTCCGCCAGCCCGGCGATGTCCATGTCCACATGTTCGGAACCGCAACGCTGTCCTTCGCCGATGGCATCAAGACAGAGAATGGCGACGTCTTTGAAATCGAAGCCCCCGCCTTCGGCCTACCCTTGCGCAATCCGCTGAAAATACAAAAGCCGGTAAAGGTGAAAGTGGCTACACTTTAAGGTGCAAAACTGCCAGACAGGTCCGCACGCCCTGCCCGCAACAATAATCGGTACAGATGATGACAATGACGCCGTCCGTTTTCGCACGTTATCCCGGCCTGTCCGGCAAGCCAGTTTTCATTTCCGGCGGTGCGACGGGTATCGGCGAGATGATCGTCCGCGCCTTTGCGGCGGAAGGCGCCAGGGTGGGATTTGTTGATCTTGCCGAAGCGGAGGGCAGGAAACTTGCTGACGAACTGAATGCCTCAGGCGGCAACGTAACATTTCGCGCCGCCGACGTGACGGATATTGGTGCCTATCAAAGGACAATTCGCGCAATCGAGGACATCCACGGCGCGACAACGGTTCTCGTGAACAATGCTGCCAATGACACACGCCATGACTGGCGTGAGGTGACACCGGAGTATTTCGATCAGCGCATCGCCGTAAACCTGCGCCATATGTTTTTCGCCATCCAGGCAGTCGCACCGGCAATGATTGCGACCGGCGGCGGTTCCATCATCAATTTCGGCTCCGTCGGCTGGATGATGGCGTCGGGAGGATATCCCGGCTACGCCTCTGCCAAGTCGGCCGTCCACGGCCTCACGCGCTCCTTTGCCCGCGATCTTGGCAAACACGCTATCCGCGTCAACACGCTGGTGCCGGGATGGGTGATGACCCAGCGCCAGCTCGATCTTTGGGTCGACGATGCAGCCAATGCATTGATTGACCGCAGCCAATGCCTGGCTGGACGGGTCATGCCGGATGATATCGCCCGCATGGCGCTGTTTCTCGCATCGGATGATTCCAGAATGTGTTCCGCCCAGAACTTCATCGTCGACGGCGGATGGGTCTAAGGCTCTAGTCCGGGCCCGAGGCTGCGAGGACGCGTTCGGCGCCATCCTGAATGACGCCGCGCATGGCTTCCTTGGCAGCCGCCACGTCCCGGTCCCTGATGGCATCGGCGATGGCCCTGTGCCGTGCAACCGAATGCATGTGACGCTCGGTGTTGGGTATGGGCGAGCTGATTGTGAAGGTTGTCACCAGCGCCACCTCGATGAGGGCACTGATCGAACGCATGAACGGATTGCCGGAGGCTTCCGCAATGGCGATGTGGAACTGGAGGTCGCTATGGACAAAATGGGCTGGCGATTCCCGTGTGCTGCCCATCTGCTCAACCCATTCGTAGAGCTTTGCAAGCTGCGCTTCGGTGCGCCGCAGTGCGGCAAGACCCGCAGCTTCCGGTTCCAGCGCCAGACGCATTTCCACGATGCTCGACAGGAAGGCGGCGCTGGCACCGGCCTCGAAATGCCAGACGAGAATATCCGGATCGAAAAGATTCCAGTTGGAGCGTTCCAGCACGCGGGTGCCGATCTTGGCCTTGGGCTGGATGAGCCCTTTTGCTGCGAGGGTCTTCAACGCCTCGCGCAGAACGGTGCGCGACACGCCAAAGCGCTCGAGTAATTCCGCGTCCCCCGGCAGAATGCTGTTCTCGGGATAGGACCCGTTGACGATCCGCAGGCCAAGATCGCGCATGACGTGGCCGTGATGCGTACGCGAATGACCCGCCGTACGAAAATCATAATTGCTGAGTTCGTTTTCGACCAATTGTATCCCTGTGACTGGCGATTTGCTTCTTGACGCTGAAGCAAATATTGATCGGCTCCACGTGCTTCGTGGACGCAGTCTGCTTCGCCAGTTCCTCCCTGACCACTATTTATAATATTATATGATCAATAACAATTCTCAATCTGAACAACGCACAAATCCGCTGCCGCTTGCCATAGGCGCTACCCTTGAAATCCAGCCGCCCCGCCGGTCAATTGCCCTCCGCTGCGCAGATCGCGCCGGAAGTCCGATGGGGACATGCCGGCAATATTGCGGAACGACTTGTTGAAGGCGCTGAGCGAGCCAAATCCGCTGTCCATCGCGACCTGCAGCACATTCGCCCTGTCCTGCAGCAGCATGGCCTGCGCGTAGGACAGCCTGAGAAGACTCACGTAATTGTTCAATGTCATGCCAGTCGATTTCTTGAACACGCTCATCGCATATTTGGGATGAAGCCCCGCCGACGTGGCTATGTCGATCGAGTCAATATCCTGCAGAAAGTTGCCTGCTATAAAATCACACATCCGCGCAACCGCCCTGGACGACTGCTGACTGGATGGTTCACCAGCAGACATATTCGGGCAATCAGGCACCAGGCGATAAGGCTCGAAGCCAATGCGTTCGATCCGCAGAAGCAGTTCATTGACCGCATGTTCCGCCTTCACCGGATCCCCCGACTGGGCATAACTATACCATCGCGTAAAGTTTTCCCTATCGGCCGTGTCGGTTGCAGCGGTGACAAGGGTTGCACCCTGCATCAATCGGCTCGGTACGCTCTCCGGCAACCGCATGCGAAAGAAATACACGAGCGGCAGATGCGCGCCCGCGTAAATCGAATCGTCGGAGGATTCGTCCATCCGGTGCGGCTGACCGCCCCAGAACAGGCACATGTCACCCGCATTGAGGCGGATTTTGTGATCCTTCATCCGATAATGCACGGAACCGCGAATGACGTAGTTGACCTCGACCTGTGCGTGCCAATGCGGCATGGCCATGATGAGCGGGTGATTGTGAAACATTTGCAGGGCTGTCGGCAACCCTTCGACACTGCTCGCCCCCGGCTGATAGATCGGCCTTTCTCCCATCTTACTTTCCGCCCAATTCATGTTCCCTTTATGAGAGACAGGCGCTCCCTTGCCGCTAGTGTAGCCATGTTCGCAAAGATCGGGCAATTGAAAAGGGAGGATTTTCAATGAGCTTCAAATTTCTTGGCGCGACAGCACTTGTCGCAGCATTGGGCATGGGTTCGGCGACCGCTTCGGCCCAGCCAACCGAAATTACCGTCTGGAGCTGGGATATCGCGGCTTCTTCCCTGAAAGCATCGCTGGAAGGCTTCAACAAGCAGTTTCCGGATATAAAGGTGAATGTTCAGGATCTTGGCAATAACCAGGTCTTTGACAAGACACTCGCAGCCTGTGCGGCAGGCGGGGGTGGCCTGCCGGATATCGTCACGATCGAGAATTACAAGGCCGAGATTTTCTGGAACCGCTTTCCCGATTGCTTCACCAATCTGAAGGAACTTGGCTACACCAGCGACATACAAGCCAAATTCCCGGATTTCAAACGCACCGAGCTGGAAGCCGGCGATGTCCCCTATGCCATGCCATGGGACTCCGGTCCCGTCGCCGTTTTTTACCGGCGCGACTATTACGAAAAGGCCGGCGTGGATCCCAAGAGCATAGTGACCTGGGATGATTTCATCGCCGCTGGCAAGAAAATTGCCGCTGCCAACCCCAGTGTTGTCATGGCTCAGGCGGACTTCAACGGCGACAGCGAATGGTTCCGTATGATCTCCAACGAGCAGGGTTGCGGCTTCTTTTCCGCCGATGGCCAGACCATCACGATCAACCAGCCCGCATGCATTGCCACGCTGGAGAAGATCAAGCAGATGAAGGACGCAGGCACGCTCACAGCGGCCAACTGGGACGAAAAGGTTCAGGCCAATACCGCCGGCACCGTCGCGAGCCAGCTCTATGGCGGCTGGTATGAGGGCACCATCCGCACCAACTCTCCCAAACTTGCTGGCAAATGGGGCGTCTACCTCATGCCAAGTCTTACTCCCAACGGGAGCCATGCGGCCAATGTCGGCGGTTCGTCATTGGCAATCAGCAGCGGCTCGCCGAACAAGGCAGCGGCCTGGACCTATATGAATTACGTCCTCGGCACCGATGAGGGACAGATCACCATGCTCAAGAATTTCGGTCTTGTACCCTCGCTGCTCAGCGCCGAGAAGCAGCCCTTCGTGTCCGAAGCACAGCCCTATTGGGGCGGGCAGGCAATCTGGACCGATATTCTTGGCACATTGCCAAAGATCGTGGCCGGTCGCGGCACCGCGTTTCAAGGTGATGCAAACGGCATCTACAAGGCAACCCAAACCAAATATTTTGCAGGAGGATATCCCGACGCAAAGGCTGCGCTGGATGATGCAGCAAACCAGATTGCATCGGCAACAGGACTGCCAATCGCTCAATGAGCTCGGCACCGGACAGGAGTGGGAGCGCCTGTCCGGCATTCCGTTGGAAGACCTGACTATCCGTCGTGGAGGACAATCGATGCAGCTGCGCAACCGGGCCGCCTATGGGTTCCTTGCCCCCTATCTCATGATTTTTGCGGCCTTCTGGATATGGCCGATCATCAGCTCATTTCTGATGTCGTTTCAGAACACCCGTGTGAACCCCTGGGTTTTCAGCTTTGGCGCCAATTGGGGCCGTCTGTTCAACGATCCCGCCTTCTACAATGCGCTGAAGAACACGATGATCATCCTGACCGTTCAGGTTCCGGTGATGATCACGCTAGCGACAGTCATGGCAGTGCTGCTCAATTCTCCACTCCTGAGAGCACGCGGCCTTTTCCGCTTTGCCTTCTTCGCACCCATCGTGGTCGGTGAAGTCGCCTATGCCGCCGTGTTCCGTCTCATGTTCAATCTTGATTTCGGTGTCATCAACAAACTGCTGAACAGTGTCGGCATAGCTTCGATTTCATGGTTTGCGGACGCCCCCGCGGCCATGGCGCTTCTCATCATCGCAGTGACATGGCGCTGGGCCGGATACAATGCGATCCTCATTCTGGCCGGGCTTCAGTCCATCCCCGGCGACGTCTACGAAGCCGCAACGCTGGATCGCGTGGGCAAGGCCCGGCAGTTCATCTACATCACACTGCCGCTTCTGAAGCCGATCATCCTTTTCTGTGTCATCCTGTCGATCATCGGCTCCATGCAGCTCTTCACCGAGCCGATGCTGATCACCAACCGTGGCGGACCCGGCGGCGGCACGGAAACCCTTGGGCTATTCCTGTACAGGCAAGGCTTCACCTCGCTCAATTTCGGCTACGCTTCGGCGATCGCCTACACCATGGCGGCGCTGGCGGTGCTGATTTCGCTGCTCAATCTTTGGATCGGGAGGGACGAGAAATGAAGTCGCAGTCACGCTCGACCCTGGTCCGCTCGCTGGCATTGCATGGCGTCCTCATCCCGCTGGCGATCATCTGGCTGTTTCCGCTCTGGATGATGTTCGTGTTCGCGACGATGCCGGACTCCGGCATTTTCAGCGCGCAGATCGAACTTCTCCCATCCACGCATTTCCTGGAGAATTTCAGCAATCTGCAGGCGGACACGGATTTCATCCGCGCCCTGACAATCTCCATCGGCGTCGCGATCGTCTACACAATCCTGTCGGTCCTGCTCACCTCCATGGCAGGCTGGGCCCTTGCCCGGTACCAATTCGTCGGCAAGTCGCTGGTCATCGCAATCATTCTCGGCACGATCACCCTGCCCTATTTCGTCGTGGTGATCCCGCAATTCATCATGGTGGCGCGGGAGTTCAAGATGGCGAACACATGGATTGCGCTCATCGTCCCGCCGCTCTTCAATTCGCTGGGCGTGCTGTTCATGCGGCAGGCCTTTTCCATGATGCCGGCTGAACTCTTCGATGCCGCGCGGGTGGAAGGGGTCAAGGAATGGCAGATCTTCCTGCGCATTGCCCTGCCTCTGGCACGGCCTACCATGGCGGCACTCGCGATCATTCTCTTCCTTGCAACCTGGAACAATTACCTCTGGCCGCTGCTGATCAATTCCCGGCCGGGCATGCTGACCGCTCCCGTTGCGCTCGGAACATTGATCGGTCTCACCAAGGTGTCGTGGGGCGGCATCATGGCCGGGGCCGTCATGCTCACGGCCCCGATCCTCGTCATTTTCATTCTTCTGCAGCGCCACTTCATCGCCGGCATCGCCGCCGGCGCCATCAAATAGGGAAACGCCGCATGGCCGAACTTTCACTCAGGAATGTCATCAAACGTTTCGGTTCCTACGAGATCATCCGCAATGCCAGCCTCGATGTGGCCGATGGTGAGTTCGTCGTCTTCGTCGGCCCCTCCGGTTGCGGCAAGTCCACGCTCTTGCGCATGATTGCCGGCCTTGAACACATAACGGACGGCGAAATCCATATCGGTGATACGCTGGTCAATGATGTCGAGCCTGCCGACCGCGGTATCGCCATGGTGTTCCAGTCCTATGCGCTGTACCCGCACATGACGGTCGAGCAGAATCTCGCCTTCGGCCTGCGCATGACCGGCAACCCCAAGGCCGATACGGATCGCCGCGTCCGGAAGGTGGCGGACATTCTTCAGATCAAGGAGCTGATGCAACGCCGCCCGAAGCAGCTGTCAGGCGGACAGCGCCAGCGCGTTGCCATCGGCCGCGCCATCGTCCGCGAACCACGGGTTTTCCTGTTTGATGAACCGCTCTCCAACCTCGATGCGGAGCTGCGGGTGCAGATGCGCGTCGAGATTTCCCGCCTGCACAAGGAACTGGGTACGACCATGATCTACGTGACCCATGACCAGACCGAAGCCATGACGCTGGCAGACAAGATCGTGGTGCTGCGGGGCGGTAATATTGAACAGATCGGCGCACCGCTCGATCTCTACGACAACCCAGCCAACCAGTTTGTGGCCGGTTTCGTTGGGTCGCCGAAAATGAACTTCATGAGCGCCGAGGTTATCGCGGCGAATCCTGACAGCATCACCATCACCCTCGTAAATCAGGGCAAAATCCGTCTCACCCTGCCCATGAACAATCCGCCTCCTGCAATCGGCGATAAGGTGACGCTCGGCGTGCGTCCCGAGCACTTCGCCAAGGCGGGTCAGGGGGATGCCGACATGACCGTCACGGTGGATGTTGCCGAACATCTCGGCAACACCAGTTACATCTACGCCAACGTCGCCGGCGGCGAACAATTGATCATCGAGCGTGAGGAATCGCGCAACGAACTCAAGACGGACACGCTGACCATCGCCATCAAATCCAGCCACGCCCTGCTGTTCGACAGTGCAGGAAACAGGCTTCGATAAACCGGACTTCGCTTTTCCGGTCACACTCCCGGTGGCCGCAACTCACCCAAAGAGGATCAAGCATGACTGACACACCAACGATCCGCTGGGGCATTATCGGCCCCGGCACCATAGCGCGCACCTTTGCCAGTGGCGTTGCCCATTCGGCAACGGGAAAGCTCATCGCGATTGCCTCGCGCAATCCGGACAAGCCGGAACTCGCGGCCCATTTCCCCGGCGCCCGCATCGTCAGTGGCTATGAAGCATTGCTGAATGATCCAGAAATCGACGCCGTCTATATCGCGACGCCGCACACCGGCCATGCCAAATGGGCGATCAAAACCATCCGCGCCGGCAAGCATGTGCTCGTTGAAAAGCCCATTGCTCTCAGCGCCTATGACGCCGATGCGATCTTCCATGAAGCCCGCAAGGCAGGTGTGTTTGCTGGTGAAGCCTTCATGTACCGGGTTCACCCGCAAACCGCCAAACTGATCGAACTCGTCAAAAGCGGTATCATCGGCGATATCCGTATCATCCGATCAAGTTTCGGTTTCAACATGGGCAGCGTCAAACCGGAGCACCGGTTGTTCGCCAATGAGACGGCAGGCGGCGGTATCCTCGACGTCGGCTGCTATCCCGTTTCCATGGCACGGCTGATTGCGGGCAGCGTCGAAGGCAAACCATTTCTCGAACCGGAATCTGTTGCAGGCGCCGCTCATCTTGGCCAGACAGGTGTCGACGAATGGGCGTCTGCCCTGCTTAAATTCCCGAACGGTATTGTTGCCGAGGTCTCCTGCTCGATCATGGCGGAGCAGGACAATACACTTCGTATCATCGGCGCACAGGGCCGCATCGAGGTTGGGGATTTCTGGTATGCCTCCGGTCAACAGGGCGGCACGGGCAAGATCGAGATTTTCCGGCCCGGCGGTGTGCATGAGACTATCGAAGTAGTGGAAGACCGCTGGCTTTATGCCTTTGAGGTGGATGCGGCAGGCAGTGCCATCCGCGAGAAACGGCAGGAATTTGCACCACCCGGCATGAGCTGGGCGGACTCGCTCGGCAATCTGCGGGTGCTGGATCAATGGCGTGCTTCTATCGGACTCGAATACAGCATTGAAAAAGCTGCCAAACGAACAACCACAATCTCCGGCAATGTGCCTGTGCAAGGCAAAAGCGTACCCAAGAGGGCAATCCCGGGTCTTGCGAAACCTGCATCATCCGTGGCGCTCGGATTTGAGTTCTTCCCGAATTTTGCCGCCGGTTCCCTGACCCTGGACGCCTATTACGAGGCAGGCGGCAATCTGTTCGATACGGCCTATATCTATGCCGGGGGAAAGACGGAGGAAATCTTCGGCGACTGGCACACCAGCCGCTCCGTTCCACGGGAGGATATTGTCCTCATCGGCAAGGGGGCCCATTCGCCGCTCTGCTATCCCGATGCCATTGGCAAACAGCTCTCCCGGTCGCTTGACCGCCTGAAGACTGATCATGTCGACGTCTATTTCATGCACCGCGACAACCCCGATATTCCCGTCGGCGAATTTGTCGACGCCATGGATGCCGAGGTTCGGGCAGGCCGGATTCGCGGCCCGTTCGGCGGGTCGAACTGGACGCGGGAACGCATGGACGAGGCTATTGCCTATGCGGCGAAGAACGGCAAGACAGCACCCGGTGCCCTGTCGAACAATTTCTCGCTCGCCGAAATGCTGGACCCGATCTGGGCCGGTTGTGTCGCAGCCTCGGATGAGGATTGGAAAAAGTGGCTGAACGCGAAGCAGATGCCGAACTTTGCCTGGTCAAGCCAGGGGCGCGGCTTCTTTACCGACCGCGCAGGCCGTGACAAGCGGGACGATGAGGAGCTGGTTCGCGTCTGGTATTCCGACAAGAACTTTGGCCGGCGTGATCGCGCCATAGAACTGGCAGGTAAACTCGGCCGTAATCCCATCCACGTGGCTCTCGCCTATGTGCTTGCCCAGCCCTTCCCTGTCATTCCGCTTATCGGCCCCCGGACACTTGGCGAGCTTGAAGACAGCCTTTCGGCACTCGACATCAATCTGACCCCGGATCAGGTGAAATGGCTGGAAGGATAGGCGTGGATGTGGCAAGCAGGAGGATAAAATCAGCAAGGGGGAAGCGATGAAGTATTCGGCATGTATCGAGTGGTTGTTCGCTCCCGAGTCGCCTGATTTCGCCAACCGCATCCGCCTGGCAAGGGATGCCGGGCTTGACGCGGTCGAGTTCTGGAAATGGACGGAAAAGGACATACCGGCGGTCGAAAAAGCGCTGGCTGAGACAAAACTTGCGTTGTCCAGTCTCGTCGCGGAGCCAATGATTCCGCTGACCGATCCTGCGTCCCATGATGCCTTTCTGGTTGGTCTGCGGGCCAGCGCCGAAATGGCGAACCGGCTGGGTGCCAAGGTGCTCATCGCGCAGGCCGGGGATGATCTTCCCGGCCGCACCCGCGCCGAACAACATCAGGCCTTGGTCGATTGCCTGACACAGGCGGCCGATGTGCTGGCTGGAACCGGCGTTGTGCTGGGGCTTGAACCACTCAATACCCTCATTGACCACAAGGGCTATTTTCTTCATTCAACGGTTGAAGGCCTTGATATTATCGATGAAGTAAACCGTCCGGAAATCCGGATTGTCTACGATATCTACCATTCTCTCGTCATGGGAGAAGCGACGGCAGAGGTGCTCAAAGACCGGATCGACCGCGTTGCCCATGTCCATATTGCTGACCATCCCGGCCGCAATGAGCCCGGCAGCGGCACACTGGAATTGTCAAAATCCCTGCATTGGCTGTTTGACAACGGCTACAATGGATTTGTCGGGCTGGAGTACCGGCCAACCGCCGACACACAATCGAGTCTGGAGATGACGTTCCGCACACTTGGCCCACGTTAGAAGCGTGTTTTGCTATTGAAGTGCTGAGGGGGAAGCGGGTAAGCATGGATCGATCCTTGCTTCCTGCCTGCTGGCCATCAACGCATGGTTTTTGGCAACACCAAAGAGCGGATCAGACATGAAGGATGCCGATATCCATGACCGATCCGCGCAAACGTCACACCCTGCCAACCATTGCGGATGTCGCCGAACTGGCGGGTGTCTCCCGCGCCATCGCGTCCCGGGCGCTGTCAAGTGAACCAAGGCCCGTCTCGGCAGACAAACGGGAGCGGGTATTGGCAGCGGCTGCCAAGCTTGGCTTCAAACCCAACCTCCTGGCGCGGAGCCTGACCACGAAGACCGTCAATCTCGTTGCCGTCATCGTCAACCACATCCATGATCTCTCGGACCTTGACCTGTTCGATCTCCTGATCAGCCAGATCCAGTCCATCGGCAAACAGGTGATCTTTGTCCGCGTCGGCTCGGCCGAACGAATAGACGAGTTCCTGCGCAACGGCATTGCCTATCACGTCGATGCAGCCCTCGTGTTTTCGGATTTCGCCGATGCGGAAACGGTGCGGAAAATGTTCCGCAACGACAGCGTCCTGATGCTTAACGGCATGCGGGATGTGAGCTCTCCCGCCATCATTCCCGATGAGCAGGTGGGGATTGCCGCAGCGGTCACTGATGCGCGAAACAAGGGCGTGCGCAGTGCACTCCTCGTGACTGGCCGGTCCGCCTCGCCGGTCGAACAGACGCGCATCGCCGTCTACAAATCGGAACTGCAGCGCCAGGACATCAGGCTGGTCGCAGAACTGCGTGGTGACTATTCCTACCAGAGCGGCCGCCATGTGGCATCCTCGTCCGATTGGCAAACAGCGGACGCGGTGTTCTGCACATCCGACGCGATGGCCATGGGTGTTCTCGATGTGCACCGGAACGACTTTCCGGACAACCGGCCGCGGACATTCCGTCTCTACGGCTTCGACGACGTGACCCTGGCGGAATATGAGGCCTACCCGATTTCATCCATCGGTTACGACAAGGCCGCCTATATCGATGAAATCCTGAAGTTTCTGCGGGAACCAGCCCTGTTCAACGCGGGCGAGAAACTCATCCAGGTGCCGACCTATTTCGTCGCGCGGTCAAGCTCCTGATCGAAAAGCAAAGGCCGGGAACGATGCCCGGCCTTTGACTCGAAGTTACCAGAGCGGCGTCAGCGCCGGCGGGTTGGATTTTTCGCCCCACCACTTCTTGTAATTCGCATCATAGGCGCCGGACTGGATGTAGTCGGAGACGAACATATCAAGCCAGCGGACGAATTCCGGATCGCCCTTGGCAACGGCAATGCCGATCGGATCGTTGGAATAGAGGCCGGGCAAGGTTACCAGATTGTCGTTCTTGGTGGCGAGATAGTCGAGCAGCGACGAATCTTCGATGGCCGCAGCGACGCGCTTCTGCTGCAGGAGCAGCACGCCATCGGGCGAGAAATTGTCGGTATAGACCAGTTCCGCCGTCGGCACGCTCTTCTTCAGGAAGCTTTCGCCTGTCGTGCCGCGGCCGACAACCACCTTCTTGCCGGCCAGATCTTCCAGCTTGGCGATACCCGCATCCTTCTGCACGATGACGCGCAGGCCGGCACGGTTGTAGGGAATCGAGAAATTGACGGTCTTGGCGCGTTCCAGCGTCGCGGAGGTATTGGCCACCACGATATCGAGCTGGCCGGAGACCAGCATGGACACGCGGGCATCGCCGGAAACGTCGGTGAACTCAACGGGAACGCCAAGCTTGGCCGCCAGCATGGTTGCCACATCGACATCATAGCCGACCGGATTGTTCTTGTCGTCGCGGAAACCGATGGGCTCGCCGCCAAGCGACACGCCGATGCGGACCTTTCCCTGCGCGCGAATGTCATCAATCTTCCCGGCATGCGCCACGCCGGTAAAAGCCAGTGCACCGGTCAGCGCGAGCGCCGCCAGTTTTCCAATGAACCGTTTCATGAATGTCCCCTTTGTGTTGTTTGTTGCGGATCATATTTTCGGGCAAGCCGGCGTTCGGGTTCCTCCATCCCGGCTTCCCAGAACCAGTATTTGATTTCATCGTCGCAGCGGAAACTTGCCACATCGTGATTGCCCTTGGCGTCGATGGCATGAATGACGACACCAGCCAAGAATCCCGTGGTCAGCTGTGCGAGGTCTTCCATCGCCATGTCGACCGCTGCGCGCAAGGAATGGCCGAAGCGCATGGCGAGCACGATGCTGCGGGCCGTGCCACAGCGGATGGTCATTTCACCCGTATGGGTGCAGGCGGCGGCACCATAGCGGCTGTCCGCATAGAACCCGGCACCGGCGATGGGCGAATCGCCGAGGCGCCCCGGATATTTCCAGGCCCAGCCGGAGGTGGAGGTGACCGCGTGAATGCCGTTGGCGGAATCCTTCGACAGGAACACCGTGGTATCGCGGACCCGTTCCGGATCGGTAATGGTGCGGCTCAAGGGCGCGAGCGGAATATCTGGAAAGGCTGCCAACTCCTCCGGCGTCAATTCCTTCTGCAGCCGCTCCCACCAGACGCGTTTGCTGTCTTCATATAACGTTTCATCGAGGGGAAAGCCGATTTCCGTGGCAAAACGGCGGGCGCCATCGCCGGTCAGCATGACATGCGGTAATCGTTTCATCACCGCATGCGCGAGCGCGGCGACGGGTAGCGTATCGGGAACCGCGCCGACGGCGCCAACATCCCGCGTCGTGCCATCCATCACACCCGCATCGAACTCCATGCGCCCGAGCATGTTGGGCCAACCGCCGAAGCCGACACTGCGGACCTTCACTTCGCGCTCGACTTCGCTGATACCGGCGACCATGGCGTCAAGGCCGTGCGCCTCCTGCTTGAGGAGCTCGACGCTCCTGGCAAAACCTGGCCAAGCCTCGTTGTTCGCAATCAGGATCATTGTCAGTCTTTACGCATTTTGGAGAGAAACTGGGCGATGCGTGGCTTGGCCATGCCGCCATCGGCTGCAAAGAATTCAGCTGTCGGCAGGTCGACAACGAGCTGTCCCTTGTCGAGAAAGACGATCCGCGACGAGATCGTCCGGGCAAACTCGATTTCATGCGTGACGAAAACCATCGTCGTTCCGTCGTGGGCGAGCTTGGCGAGAATGGCCAGCACATCCGACGTCATCTCGGGATCGAGTGCACTGGTGATTTCATCGAGCAGGAGATAGCGCGGCTTCATGGCCAGCGCCCGGCAGATACCGACACGCTGGCGCTGCCCGCCGGACAGTTGCGCCGGGAAGGCATCGGCACGGGCACTCAGGCCAACGGAGTCCAGAAGCGTACGCGCATCGGCTTCCGCCTGCTTGCGCGGTATTTTCAGCACTTCCACTGGTGCCAGCGCAATGTTCTGCACGGCAGTCATATGCGGGTAGAGATTGAAAAGCTGAAAAACCGTCGCCGACCGTTTGCGGGCTTCCGACAGCTCCTTCGGGCGCGACACGTCGAAATCATCAATGGTGATGCGCCCGCCATCGAGCTTCTCCAGGCCGTTCATGCAGCGGATCAGGGTCGATTTGCCCGAGCCGCTGGAGCCGAGAATGGACACGACTTCACCGCTGTGGACATCAAGGTCTATTCCGTCGAGTACGGCCGCAGAACCAAACGCCTTGCGTACTCCTCTCACGCTGATCATTTCAGAGACCTTTCCATGCAGTGTGTGCCCTCAACCGCTTCTCCAGCTTGGCTCCGCCAAAGGCGACGAGCTTGGCCATGACATAATAAAGCCCGCCCACAACAGCCCAGACGATGAATGGTTTCAGCGTGCGCAGATTGAGAATGTTGCCGATCTTCGTCAGGTCCACCACGCCGATCACCGATATCAGCGATGTCACCTGCAGCTGGTTCACCAGAAGACCGGTTAGCGGACCGATGGCAAACGCCATGGCCTGCGGTGCGATGATGCGGCGAAGGATTTGCCAACGCGACAAACCGAAAACCCGGGCAGCTTCGATCTGGTCGCGGCCGATAGACTCGATCGCCGACACGGCAATGACATAGACAAACGCCGCCGTATTGCCCGACAGCGTGATCACTGCGGCCTCGACCGGCGTTACATTGATCTTGGCAAAAGCAGGCAGGCCGAAGAACACGAGAAACAGCTGGACCAGAACCGGGGAGTTTTTCAGCACTTCCGCGACGACAGCCACAACCTGCGCCAGCACGGGAATGCGATAGAACCGGATGACGGCCCATAGAGAGCCGATGAAAAGGCCGATGATTGTCGTTGCCAGGAAAAGCGCGAGGGAAACACCCAGCCCCTGCGCGAGCAGGACGATGTCATAGGAGGTGAACGCCGTATAACGCATCAGGCGGCCTCTGTCTGATCACGGTTGAGATAGCGATGCAACGCGCCGATGGCGAGCGAGACCAGATAGGTCAGGCAGGCATAGGCGACAAGCAGAACCGCATAGATTTCGAAGGGCCGGAACGTATCCGATGCCACGATCTTGGCCGAACCGGTCAATTCGTTCAGCGTGATCGTCGAGAGGATCGACGATGTCAGGATGAGATTGATGAAAACCGAACCCAGGGGCCGCACCGAGGTCCTCAACGCAATCGGCATGACGATCTTGCGGAAGATCGTCGGCTTGGAAAGTCCGCTGACTTCGGCCGCTTCCAGGATGCCGGGATCGATCGAGAGGATTCCCGACCGGATCACATCCGAGGTAAAAGCGCCGCCCGCGATGGAAAGTGCAATAACACCCGTGGTGAACGCATCGATGTAGATGCCGATCTCCGGCAGGCCGTAAAAGAAAAAGAACAGCTGGACGATGAACGGAATGTTGCGGAACAGATCGACATAGACATAGGCAATGCGGGAGAGAAGCGGCGACGCGGATGTGACCAGTGCTGCAACGACCGTACCAATGCACAGGCTGCCGGCAAGCGCCAGCACGCAAGCCTCAGCTGTCAGGACCGCCCCTTTCACGAGGAAAGGAATGTGCGGTGCCAATATGGTCAGATCAAAGGTCAAACGTCCGTCCAGCACAAAGTGAAACCGGTTTCAGTTTTGCCTATCGCAAGGATGCTGTCAAGCGGTGGCAGCATGAAAAATGAACGCGTGGCTTAGGCGAGGAACTCGGCCCGATGCGGCGAGAAACTGTCGATCAGGCGACCCTTTTCCAGAGCCTTGACCCCATGGACGAGATTGGACGGAACAATGAAACTGCCGCCCTGCTCCAGTACCTGGCTGACGCCATCGATGGTGACTTCGAAGCGTCCTTCTGCAACATAGCTCGCCTGGATGTGCGGATGCGAATGCAGCGAGCCGACCGCATCCTTTTCAAACTGCACTTCCACCAGCATCATTTCCGGCAGATAGGCCATGATGCGGCGGCTGACGCCGGGCTCGGTCCTGGTCCATTCAGCGGAATCTTTTGCAACAAACAAAATATGATCAGCCATGTTCACAATTCCTAGTAGCAAGAGACCGGCAACAGCCGGTCTCGATGATCGGCATTGTGACCAGAAGCAAGAGGCGCGGTCAACCAGCCGACCGCGCCGCTTTCACCTAAGCCGCAAGACGGCGGCGATTGGCGATTTCAGCCAGCTTGAACGCACGCTCGAGGCAATCCGCCTGCTCATTGGCAAACCGGTTCTCGACAATTTCCATGATCAGCATGGTATCCGGCAGGAACGTCAGTTCCTCGAAGATTTCTTCCCAGGGAATGTCGCCCCAACCGATCGGCAGATGCAGGTCGCCAATGCCAAGCGCCGTTGCTTCAGCAGGATGATAGAATTTGGTCATGCTGTTGTAAGGACGGCCAAAGCTGTCATGCACATGCAGATGCCCGGTGACCGGTGCCATCGCCTTGATCTGTTCGCGCCAATCGAGACCAAGCCGCGTGCTCTCGATGTAAGCATGGCTGAAATCGATCAGGCCACACACATTGGCACTGCCGATGGTCCGTACGGTTTCGCCAACCTGTGCCGGTGTCTGGCGGTATTCCGCATCGGTGACCGCGAAAATGTTTTCCAAGGCAATCCGCACGCCGTAACCCTTGGCAACCTCAGCCATTTCGGCAAGCGCATCGCGCTCCATCCGGTCGAGATCGGCAATGTGTGACTGGGCCGGCATTTTGGCACTGCCGCTGTGGTGCACGAGGATGCCCGCTTCAACGCGATTGCACAGTTCCAGCATCGCGCGGACCACGGCCTTCTGATACTCCAGGCGCTCGCGATCCATGAAATTGGAGACGATCTGACCGTGAACACTGTAGCGCAGGTCGAACTGACGGGTGATCGCGGTCAGGCGTTCGGCGCGTCCCGGGATAATCCGGCCGCCCGAAATGATTTCTTCGCCATAAAGCGACAGCTCGGCAGCATTGGCACCGAGACCGGCGATGGTGCGAAGGGCGTCTTCCAGCGTGTCAAAATTGCCCTTGCCGGTGTAGGTGCAAAAGCCAACGGCAGAAATGGTTGAATCCGAACTCATGTTTGATCCTTTCAAGTCGGGTTATGCGGCCACTGTTTTCGGAGTGGGTTGGCGCGTCGCTGCCGGAGCATCATCAAGGCGCAAACCGGTTTCCTGCGAAAACAGGTGAATATGTTCAGAGGGCAACTGCAGACCTGCAACCGCGCCCTGCTCGAAGAACTGATCTTCCTCAACTGACACCGCAAAGCTCAGCCCGTCAATCTCAACGTGAACGATACGGCCGGAGCCGAGCTCTTCGATGAAATCGACGTTGGCCGGAACACTGTTCACGGTACCGGCAGGAACGAGACGGCAATGTTCTGGACGGATTCCGACGGAAACCGCGGTCCCCGCGTTCTGGCCGCCAAGCACCGGATCGATTGCCTGTGCGATGCCGTCCAGCAGCACATGATCGCCGCCGGCAGCGATGGTCGTGTCGAAGAAATTCATCGCCGGCGAGCCGATGAAGGTTCCGACAAATCGCGTGCGCGGACGGTGGTAGATTTCAAGCGGCGTGCCGACCTGTTCCACGTGGCCCTTGTTCATGACGATCAGCTTGTCGGCCAAGGTCATCGCCTCCACCTGATCGTGGGTGACAAACACAGAGGTTGCCGACAGGCGCTTGTGCAGGCGGCGGATTTCCACCCGCATCTGCACGCGCAGCTTGGCATCAAGATTGGACAGCGGTTCGTCGAACAGAAACACCTTCGGTTCGCGGATGATCGCGCGGCCCATGGCAACGCGCTGCCGCTGGCCGCCGGAAAGCTGTGCCGGTTTACGGTCGAGCAGTTCCTCAAGGCCGACGATCTTGGCCGTTTCCGCAATCCGCCGGTCGCGCTCGGCACGCGGAACACCGGCAACCTTCAGGGCATAGCCGATATTGGCGGCAACGTTCATGTGCGGATAGAGCGCGTAGTTCTGGAACACCATCGAGCAACCGCGATCGCGCGGCTCGAGATCGTTGACCACTTTGCCGTCAATGGAAATTTCGCCTGATGTAATCTCTTCAAGACCGGCAATCATGCGCAGCAGCGTAGACTTGCCGCAGCCGGAGGGTCCGAGAATGACGACAAACTCACCGGATTTAAAGTTCAGGTCGACGCCATGCAGGATCTGTGTGCTGCCATAGGTTTTGCGCACATCCTTGATGCCAATTTCAGCCATTGCTACTTCCTTTATTTCTCGGTCGAGACCAGGCCACGGACAAACCAGCGCTGCAGGACGGCAACGACGACCAGGGGTGGCAACATGATGATGAGGGCGCCTGCCATGGAGACATTCCATTCAGGCAAGGCATTGACGGACGGCACCAACGCACGCATGGCGACCATGGCCGTCTGATAGCTGGCATCGGTGGTCATCAGCTTGGGCCAGAGATACTGGTTCCATGCATAGACGAACATGATTGTTGCCAGCGCGAGCATATTGGTGCGCGACAGCGGCAGCAGGATATCGATGAAGAAACGCAGCGGCCGCGCGCCATCCATCTTGGCCGCCTCTGCCAGTTCATCGGGGAGCGTCATGTAGAACTGCCGGTAAAGGAACGTGCCTGTCGCGGTCGCGATCAGCGGCAGGACCAGACCGGAATAAGAGTTGAGCAGGTTCCACTGCAGTGACAATTCGATGCCGGTGACGGTCTGGATGATCCAGCGGACGGGTTGGAACACATCCGAAGCGATGTTGTAGGTCGGGATGACACGCACTTCGAGCGGCAGCATCAGCGTCATGAAAACCATCCAGAAGAAGACGTGACGCAAGGGGCTTTTGAAGTAGACGATGGCAAAGGCGCTGAGCGCCGCCAAGGCGATCTTGCCCGCCATGACCAGCAGCGAGGTGATGAGGCTGTTGAGCAGTGCCGGACCGAGATTGGCACGATCCCAGGCGGAGTGAACATTCTTCAGGAAATCGCCGCCGGGCGTCATGTTGAAGGGCACGGCCGTGACCTCCTGCAGGGACTGGGTGGAGGCCGTGAAAATCATCCAGAACGGCCCGAGAATGAGGATCAGTCCCAGGATCATGATGAGGTAGGTAACGGCGTTGAGTATGGGTGTGCGTTCGATCATCGCCGTAATCCTACTTGTAATGCACGCGCCGCTCGACGAAGCGGAACTGGATGAACGTGAACACCATGATGAGTCCGATCAGGACGAGACTCTGGGCTGCCGCGCCGGAGTAATTCAGGCCGCGGAAGGCTTCGCTGACGATGCGGTAGACCATGACATCGGTTGCCTTGTTGGGTCCGCCTTCGGTGGTCAGGTCGACGATACCGTAGGTATCCGGGCCAACAAAACTCTCGGTCAGATTGAGAACCAGGAGAAAGAACAGGGTTGGTGCCAGGAGTGGAATCTGGATATCGAGCGCACGGCGCACCGGGCCCGAGCCGTCCATGGACGATGCTTCCAGCAGGCTGCGCGGGATGGATTGCAGACCGGCCGTCATGAAGATGAAGTTGTAGCCGATCCATTTCCACGCAAAACAGATGATGATGAGGATCATGGCATGGCTGCCATATTTGGCGGGATTCCACAGATCGGGCGACCAGGTGTTCACCACGGCGATCAGGCCGCTCTCCGGCGCAAAGATGAAGCGGAATGCCAGACCCACCGCCGGTGCGGCAATGGCATAGGGCCAGATGTAAAAGAACCGGAAAAGGCTTGAGCCCTTCAACTGACGATCAACACAGATCGCCAGGATAAAGGCGATGAACATGGACAATCCGGTCGCCGTGAACGCGAAGAACAGGCTCAGCGACACGGAGCGCCAATATTCGCTGTCGGCAAAAACATCGCGAAAATTGTCAAAACCAACGAAGAGACGTTCGCCCGCACCGCCAAAGGCTGGTTCCAGCGTGAAAGCCCAGTTGAAAACCGAAATGGCCGGCCAATAGAAAAAGAACAAAATGAGCAGGAGTTGCGGCAATGCAAAAAGGACGGGCAACCACCAGCTTTTGAAAACAGCGCGCTTGTTCATGACAATATTCAATTCTGCCTATGGGATGAAAAGGAAATGGCCCGGTGCGGTTCCGCTCCGGGCCATTTGAAAGCCTGCATTTAGTTCAGGACTTTTCCGGCATAGGTCTTTTCAAAGCGGCGCAGGATGACATTGCCGCGCTCGACAGCCTGGTCGAGACCGGCCTGCACAGTCAGCTTGCCGAAGAAGATGCCTTCCATCGCATCGGAGATTTCCTTGCGGATCTGCGGGAAACCGCCAAGGCGGATGCCGCGGGTATTGGCGGAGGTCGGGGTGAAGGTCAGGCTGGCTATGGCCTTTTCACGGCCCTTGAAGGCTGGCTGGTCGTAGAAGCCCTTGGCTTTCATGGCTTCAAAGCCCGTCTTGGTGACCGGGATATAGCCGGTGACCGTCGACCACCACTCAACCATGTCCGGCTGGGCGATGAAGTTGAGGAACGCGGCAGCGCCCTTGTATTCAGCTTCGGGGCGGTTGTTGAGAACCCAGAGGGATGCACCACCCACCATCGAATTCTGGCGTGCCGTTCCCTTCCAGACCGGAAGCATGGTCACGTCCCATTTCGTGCCCTGCTTGATAGTCTTGCCGACGGTGCCGTGATCGGCGATCGACGACTGGATCATCTGGCAGGTTTCGGAGGTGAAGGCTGGAACCACATCCATGCCCAGCTGCTTGGTCTTGACCACGAAGAGGCCTTCATCGGTCATCTTCTTGAAGAATGTCAGATGGTCGACCAGCTTGGTCTTGTTGAGGGTAAGTTCCGCATCGAGCCCGTCATAGCCGTTGTTCTTGGTGGCGATGGGCTGGTTGTGAATGGCGGAGAACTGTTCGACCGTCGCCCAGCTGTCAAAACTGAAACCGAACGGGCAGGCATAACCGGCCGCTTTCAGCTTGCGGGCCGCGGCCTCGACGTCTTCCCATGTTTCAGGCGCACCCTGGATGCCAGCCTTGGTGAAGGCATCGACGTTGTAGTAGAACATCGCGGTCGACGAATTGAACGGGAACGAATTCAGCTCGCCCTTTGCCGTCGCATAGTAATTCGCGATACCGGGGAAATAATTGCTCCAGTCGATCTTGTAGCCATTGTCTTCCATCAGCTTCTTGGCCGGAACGAAAGCACCCGACAGCATCAGATCGAGCGTGCCACCGTCAAAGACCTGCACGACGGCCGGATGCTTCTTGGCGCGGTAGGCGGCAATGGCGTTCTGAACGGTTTCGGGATAGCCGTTCTGGCTGGTGCAGACGATTTCGAAATTGGCCTGGGAGTCGTTGAACTTCTTGCAGGCATCCTGCACACGCTCGCCAAGGTCGCCGCTCAGGCCGTACCAGAACTCGAACTTGACCTTCTCGGCCATGGCTGGCGTCGCGCCAAACCCGGCGGCCAGCAGCCCTGCGGCCAGACCAATTTTCACACCAAAACCCTGCATTAAAGCCCCCTGAATACGGCAATTGAGAGAATGAACCCGGGGCAGCTCTGGATAAATTCGGCTGCCTCGCTCGCGTTCAACTCTGGACGGCCTGTGTGAAAGTTTGATCGACCTTAGACGAAACTATTGTGACAATTGCTCAGCCCGGCCGCCAGACGGCAGCCGCGCTGTGGACAGTATCTAGCGTGGGTTGCTTACAGCAAACCACGCGCGGCAAGGTTGCGCATGAGCGCCGCCATGCCGAATGTCCATTCGGGGCACTCCGTCGACAACCGCACGGTATTGGTGAGCGCACCAAGCTGCGGATTCGATATGGTGACCACATCGCCGATCTTGTGGGTAAAGCCCTGCCCGGGCGTATCGCGGTCCTCGACCGGCGCAAACAGCGTTCCCATGAACAGCATGAAGCCATCCGGGTATTGATGATGCCGGCCGGTGGTCTGGGCGACCAGATCCAGCGGATCGCGGCTGATTTCCTTCATCGTGCTGCTGCCTTTCAGCACGTAACCATCCCGGCCTTCGACCATCAGGTCAAGATCGGCATTGCGCACGTCATCGATGGAGTAGGTCGCATCGAACAGCCGGATGAACGGCCCGATCGATGACGAGGCATTGTTGTCCTTTGCCTTGCCGAGCAAAAGGGCGGAGCGGCCTTCGACATCGCGCAGGTTTACGTCATTGCCGAGCGTCGCGCCTTGCACCCTGCCCTTGCTGTTGACGGCGAGCACGATTTCCGGCTCCGGATTGTTCCAGCTTGAGATCGGGTGCAGACCGACCGATGCGCCCCAGCCAACGGAGGAGAGGACCTGCGCCTTGGAGAATACTTCCGCATCAGGCCCGATGCCGACTTCCAGATATTGCGACCAGACACCTTCCTCAATCAGGGCAGCCTTCACCTTGGCAGCCTCCGGCGAACCGGCTTTCAGATCGCGCAGACTGTTGCCGATGATCGGCATGATGCGTTCACGGATCTTCAGCGCCAGCGCCGGATTGCCCGCAGCCTTCTCCTCGATGACCCGCTCGATCATCGAGCGGGCAAAGGTAACACCGCAGGCCTTGACTGCCTGGAGATCACAGGGCGCGAGCAGCCGAAGCCGCGCGGCATCAGCTTCACTTTCGACGGACTGCGCCAGAACCGTATCCAGCGGTCCAAGTTCTTCTCCCGTCTGCGCAGCGACATAGGCGGCAGGCTCGTCCAGTTCCAGCAGGTCACGCATCGTCGCCGTCTGGCGTGAGGTGATGTCAAACAGGACGCCGTCGCGCACCACGACAAGGGCCGGGCCCTGCACATCGGGGCGCCAGACACGGCCAACGAAAGTTCCGGTTCTGTAGGTCTCGGTCGATAGGGTCACGGTGCAGGCTCCCGGGAGAGTGTACTGATACGATGGATTAGTGCGCAGCGTTGCGCTTGCCGCGCCGCATGCCCGTTGCGCCATCAAACAGGTGGCTGTTCGCCGGATCGATCCCGATGTGAATCCGGTCGCCCGATTTGATCGACAGCCGCTCGCGGAAGAGACACATGATTTCCTGATCGCCCAGTTTGCCAACCACCATGATTTCTGAGCCCGTCGGCTCGACGACGCTGACGTCAACAGGGATGCCGCCGGCGGCAATCTTGATGTGCTCCGGCCGCACGCCATAGATCACGTCCGCTGATCCTGTGGTTTGGATGGTCTGCGGCACGGGCAATATGATGCCTTCCAGCGTCGCGAACTGCCCTGCCCCGGCCAGACGACCCTTGACGAAGTTCATCGACGGCGAGCCGATAAACCCGGCGACGAACAAATTGGCGGGATAATCGTAGAGATCGAGCGGCGTACCGATCTGTTCGACCAAACCGTCTTTCATCACGACGATCTTGTCGGCCATGGTCATGGCTTCGATCTGGTCATGCGTCACATAAACAATGGTGGTGCCGAGCCGCTGATGCAGCCCCTTGATCTCACTGCGCATCTGTACGCGCAGTTTCGCATCGAGATTGGAAAGCGGCTCGTCGAACAGGAAGACCTGCGGATCACGGACGATGGCGCGTCCCATGGCCACGCGCTGGCGCTGGCCGCCGGACAATTGCCGCGGGAAACGGTCGAGCAGCTTTTCAAGACCAAGGATTTCCGCCGCCCGGCCGACCCGGCTTTCCTTTTCCTGCTTCGGCGCATTCTTGAGCATGAGCGCGAAACCCATATTGTCGGCCACCGTCATATGCGGATAGAGCGCGTAGTTCTGGAACACCATGGCGATGTCGCGCTCCTTGGCAGGCAGGTCATTGACGACGCGGCTGCCGATGGCAATCTCTCCCGTGGTGATTTCCTCCAGCCCCGCGATCATGCGCAGCAATGTCGATTTCCCGCAGCCTGACGGGCCGACGAGAATGACGAACTCGCCATCTTCAATATCGACGGAGACACCGTGCATCACATTGACGTTGCCGTATTTCTTGGTGACATCCTTGATCGAGACCGAAGCCATCGCGCCCTCCCTGTTCTTGAAAACCTGTTCTAGCCGCCCTTGACGGCACCGGCGGTGAGACCCGCAATGATCTGGCGCTGGGCAAAAACGGTCAGCAGCAGCACCGGCAGTGTAACGACCAGCGCCGCAGCGGCCAGCGGGCCCCAGCTGACCTGCTCGAATGAAAGCATGTTGTAGACCGCGACCGGCAAGGTCCGGGTTTCACGGCTGGCCAGCACGATCCCGAAGACAAAATTGTTCCAGGAGAAGATCACCGCCAGGATCAACGAAACGACAATACCGGGCTTGGCAATGGGCAGCGCCACCTTGACAAAGACCTGCCAGGAGGTTGCGCCATCAATCATGGCAGCCTCTTCCAGTTCCATCGGTGTCGTCTCGAAATAGCCGATCATGATCCAGATCACGATGGGTACGGTCACAACCAGATGGATGATGATCTGCGGCCACAGCGTTCCCAGCAATCCCATCGTCTGGAACAGCAGGAACAGGGGAATAAGATAGGACAGGCCCGGCGTCATGCGCGCGATCATGACGACGATGGCCGCCTTGTCGGCGCGCAGGCGGGCAATGCCATAGCCAGCAGGCACCCCGACGAGCAGGGCCAGCAATGTCGATATGCCCGTCACAATCAGGCTGTTCCAGAAGTAATGCAGGAAATCGTTCGTGGCAAAAATCTGGGTGTAGTTCGACCAGGCAAACCGCTCCGGGATGAAGATCGGCGGATAGGCGCCATTGTCGATCTCGTATTTCAACGACAGCGACAGCATCCAGAGAAAGAAGAAAATGGCGGGCGAAACGATCACGAACACAACGAAAGCGGTGCCCAGTGATTTCAGCGGACTACGGCGGGCCATCGGCGTCTCCCTCAGCTGTTCCATTTGGTCCGCTGGCGCAGATAGAGCAGCGCCATGGACATGGTGATGATGACGACGAAGAAGACCACGGCAATCGCCGAGCCATAGCCGATGTCGTAGTAGGAAAAGGCAACATTGTAGAGATAGATATTGATCGTCTCGGATGCTGTGCCGGGGCCGCCCTGCGTCATGGCAAAGATGATGTCAAAGCTCTTCAGGGCATCGATGGAGCGGATGATGACGGCAACCATCATGAAGGGCAGGATCATCGGCAGCGTGATGTAGCGGAATTTCTGCCAGCCATTGGCGCCATCGATTTCCGCGCTCTCGAAGGGATCGCGCGGCATGGACGCAAGGCCGCCGAGCACGATGAGCATGACAAGCGGTGTCCACTGCCAGGTCTCGACCAGCACCAGCGACGGGATCACGGTGTTCTGGTTGAATATCCATTCCTGCGGCCCGATGCCAACCAGTGACAGGAGGTAGTTGAGAACCCCAAGCTGCGGGTGGTACATCATGGTCCAGACCAGCGCGATGGCCACGGGCGTGGCCATCATCGGCATGACGAAGATGCCGCGCAGCAGGCCGCGCATCGGCAATTTGCTGTCGAAGATCAGAGCCGCAATGGTTCCAAAAAACAACGGCGCGACGACCGATAGAAGCGTATAGAGCACGGTGTGCCCCATCGACTGCCAGAAGCGCGTATCGCCTGCCAGGCGGGTAAAATTCGCGAGCCCGACGAAGCTCTCTTCTCCGCCGAGATGCCACTCATTGACGCTCATCCACAGGGTAAACGCCCAGGGAAACAGAATGACCGCCCCGACAATGACCAGCGCCGGAATGACAAACGGCCAGTAGCTCGGCTTGAGCCGGCGTTTGCCCGTTCTGGCTTTGGTGGTTTGCGCTTCGGTTGTCATGGTCGGGGCGGCGATTGTCATTTGCCCTCGCTGCGCGCAAGGATGGGACGGAACTCTTCCGTTGCCCGCTTCATTTCCGTTGCGGGATCGGCGCCGCCGAGAAGGTTGGTCAGGCCGACACCCATCACGTCGCGGAACTCGGTCACCGGAACGATAACCGGCAGGCAGAGCTGGCTGACCTTAGCCGATGCCGTCAGCACATCAACCCATTCGGACGGCATGGTCACACCCTTGCGGACCTCCGGATCGTTGAGGATCGAATTGCGGAAGGGAACGCCGGAGCCCGTTTGCAGCAGGCGCGCGCCCATCTGCTTCGAAATGGCCCATTGGCAATAGAGGTAAGCCGCTTCCTTCTTCGATGATCCCTCGGTCACGCCGATACCATCACCAAAGGTCGGCGCAGCCTGCACGGCCGGCCCCTTGGGCATGACGCCGTAACCGACCTTGCCGACGACCCGCGACTTCTCCGGATTTTCCAGCGGCGGGGCGAAGCCGATGCCATCCAACCACATGGCAACCTTGCCCTGCAGAAAGTTTGACTGGCATTCGGCCCAGTTGAAACCCGTTACGCCGGGCGGTGCGGACTTTGTCATCAGGCGCTGATAGAGCGTTGCGGCCTGGATTGCTTCCGGCGTGTCGGTCTGGAGATTGCCGTCGTCGATCGTGCTCTTGCCATAACCGAGCATGAGGCTGGCCCAGACAGGCGTATTGGCGTTCTTCATACCGCGGGCAACGAAACCATACGTGCCCTTGCTCGCATCGGTGAGTTTTTCTGCGGCGCTTACAAGCTCATCGAAGGACTTCGGATATTCGATGCCCTTGGCGGCGAAGAGTTCCTTGTTCCAATACAGAATCCAGTAATCCACCGAGAACGGCAGACCGCCGAAACGGCCATTCTTGTCCTTGGCAAAGGCAAGACCCGCTTCGGCAAAATCGCTTTCGACCAATGACGGCTCGGTGAGCGTGGGGTCCTTCAGGAACGGTGTCAGGTCGGCAAGCCAGCCGCCCTTCTCGAACTGCCGCTTCTGCACGTGATAGCTGATATGGATGACATCGAAGCTTGGTTTGCCGGAGGTCAGTTCGATCACGGCTTTCTGGCGCTGCTGCTGTTCCGGCGTCTGCTCGGAATTGACCTTGATTCCAGTCAATTCCTCGAATTCCTTCTGGTACTTTTGCAGAATATCGCCGCGCGGGCTCTTGATCAGGTTCACCTCGAGGGTCGTGCCTGCATATTTCTTCCAGTCGACATTGGCGAATGCCGGCTTTAGGCCGGCAAAGCTTGCCGCGCCAAGTGCTGCTGATCCGGCAAGAAATTGCCGGCGTGTCGGTTGAATCCGTTTCATGCTTATCGTCCTCCCATAATCCATTGCAGCGCCGTAACTCCCATTTCCGGCACCGTTGCGTCTAAACCTTCAGAGCGAGATTCCTTGCATTGTTGATATGCTCGGCAATGGCATCCATCGCCGTTTGCGGGTTGCGGGTCTCGATTGCCGCAATGACCGCCAGATGCTCGCGCATCACCGGAATAACACGGCCGGTGATGCGAAACCGCTCCTGATTGATCAATCGCATCTTGATGGCATTGATCCGATAGGCTTTCGAAATGATCCCATTGCCAAGAGAATCGATGATTGTGTCATGCAGCGACCAATCGATCGCCTGCGCGTGCAGTTCAAGCTCGGGCGTCTCTCCGTCCCTGAGAGCCTTCTCCAAGGTCTCTTCATGTTCGCGCCGCAACCTGGCCAACACCTCATCGGAAGCGGAAACACAGAACAGCGCAATCGCTTCCTTCTCCATGAAGACGCGGAACTGGAAGGCTTCGCGGATCAGATTGATATCGATATGCGCAATCTGTATCCCGCGCTGCGGCACCGTCTTCACCAGC
Source organism: Phyllobacterium sp. SL163 (assembly GCF_049896885.1). Classification (NCBI taxonomy): domain Bacteria; kingdom Pseudomonadati; phylum Pseudomonadota; class Alphaproteobacteria; order Hyphomicrobiales; family Phyllobacteriaceae; genus Phyllobacterium; species Phyllobacterium sp. SL163. Next base: position 32,468 of record NZ_JAFCVE010000005.1, read on the forward strand.
CCCTCAGCTTCGAGACGGGGCACAACTTCACGGATGGCGCCGAGCGGCATGCCGGTCATGGCAACGAGCTGGCGCTGCGACACGAACTGCCCCGGATGAAAGTCACGGGCCAGAAGATGTTCCGTGAAACTCGCATAGGCTTTCTCACGCAATCTTACCGGCTCGCCGCTGTCATCCATGCCTGTTCCTCCTCAGGACGCCTTCACGATTCCCCGTCAGGCGGCCGCCGCGACAAACAGACGATCAAAGACTGCCGTCAGATGCTTGCGATCGCCGTCCGGCAAGGCTTCGAGCGGGCCACGTGTCCGCCGCCAGCCTTCTTCGCCCTGGTGATGGGCAACCATCGCCTTCACAGCCGGAATCACCGGATACTTCACCAGTTCATTGACAGCCGCAACCACCTCTTCATCATCGCGCCCTTCATCGATCATACGCGCCAGACGTTCGGGATAGATATTGGCTAGACCCGAGATGGCACCCTGCCCGCCGAGACGCACGCCCGCAGCAAGGCTGCGTTCATCGCCGATCAGGATGGGAAGGTCATTGTGCCGCGCCAGCATCTTTTCCGTATAGCTCCAGTTGCCGGAAGAATCCTTGACCCCGGCAATCGCACCAGGAAAGGCCTCACGTAACCGGCTAACCAGATCAACTGAAATCTCGACTGCCGTCACCGAGGGCAGATTATACAGAATGATGCCGCGCACATCCGCGCCGATCGCCTTGAACGCCGCCGCATGCCAGTCAAAGAGGCCGTCATCGCTGACATTCTTGAAATAGGACGGTGGCGCCAGGAGAATACCGCGGCATCCCGCATCCAGCGCAAACCGTGCCTGCTCTGCCGCATCGACATGCGAATTGGCCATGACGCCTACGACAATCTGCGACGGCGCGATGCCTGCCGCAATAAATCCCTTGATGACGGCCTGGCGCTCATGGATACCGATAGATGAGCCCTCGCCCGTCGTCCCGAACAGGGTGACGCTGCTGCAGCCGCGCTGCAGACAGGTTTTTGCATGGTGAATTGCCGAGGGCAGATCAATTGCCAGCGCAGCATCAAACGGCATCGTCAATGCCGCAGAAAGTCCAAATCGTTCAACCCGAGACAATGATTTTCCTCCCACCCTCTCAATGCATAAAGACTACTAACATGTTAGTTGATAGTCAACATGCTGTCACATACATTTTTGCGAGTATGGATACAAATGTTATGAATTGAACAGCAAGTGCTCGACTTCGTTCCGCGTCGGTGCACCGGCACGCCCGCCAAACCGGGTGCATTTGATCGCCGCCGCCGCGCTGGCAAAACGCATGATCTCCTCCATGCCATGCCCTTCCGCTAGCGCCAGCGCGAAGGCGCCGTGAAACACATCTCCGGCGGCCAGCGTATCCACGGCATCAACGGCAAAAGCGGGCATATGGTGCACGATCCCCGCCTCGCCGCCCGACCAATAACAGCCCTTGCCGCCGCCGGTGACCGCGACAAAACCGCGATACCGGGCCGCCAAGGCAATGACGGCACGCTCGATATCCGTCTCACCGGTGATGATTTCGGCTGCCGGTTCCGAGGCGACGATATGCGATGCAAGCGGCAGCAGCCGCTCAAGGGTTTCCAACGGCGCAACATCGGCATCGAGCACGCCGTGAATGCCAGCCTCGCGCGCTGCCCGGAGCGCAGTGGCAGCAGCCAGGGGCCAGCGAACGTCGGTCATCACCACATCGAACGCGCCGTCTTCGATAGGCGGGATCTGTTCCGGCGCACTCAACAGGGTCTTGTCATAGAAGGGTACGATCATGCGCTCGCCCGACCTGTCGACAAAGATCGAGGAAAAAGCCGACCGCGCACCTTGGATGCGTCGGACGAAGGTACAGTCGACCCCTTCCTCCGCCAGCTCTGCGACCACGCGATCGCCGATGTGGTCCAGCCCCGCCGACGCCCACAAAGACGCGCTGCCGCCCAGCCTTGCAATGGTTGCCGCCTGGCTCGATGCCATGCCTGCCGCAATCTCCACGGCCTCGTGCGGGATGAACTTGCCGGGACCGGGCGGCAGGGTATCCATCCGGAAGATGGTGTCCATCGTCAGGGCACCAACGCACAGAATCCTTGGCTTCGTATTTGCCGGCATCGTCATACTATCCATATTGGCTGAATCAGCAGAAGGGTCAGGCGATAAGGAAACGTTTCATCGAACAGGTCAAGCCGGGGGAAGCCATGGCGTTTTTCGTGGAACGCCGGGAGAACCGGCGGACCAAACGATTGCCGATTGATCCCGGCAGCCCTATGGTCGCCGTCCGATCAAGTTTGATGAGACCAGTATGACTGCCACAACTGCCCGTATTGCGCGTATCATTGCCACCGAGATCAATGCCCGGCCCGAACAGGCCAATGCAGCGATTGACCTGCTGGACGGCGGTGCGACCGTTCCGTTCATTGCCCGCTACCGCAAAGAGGTGACGGGCGGGCTTGACGATACGCAGCTGCGGCTTCTCGACGAGCGGCTCATTTACCTGCGCGAACTTGACGCCCGGCGCGACACCATCATCGAGTCCATCCGCGGCCAGGGCAAGCTGACCGACGAGCTGGAAACCAAGATTCTGGCGTCCGCAACCAAGGCCGAGCTTGAGGACATTTATCTGCCCTACAAACCCAAGCGGCGCACGCGGGCCGAAATTGCCCGCGAACGCGGATTGGGGCCGCTGGCTGAAACGATTCTCGCCGACCGCCGCACCGTTCCATCCGAACTGGCCCAGACTTTTCTTTCGGCGGATGTACCGGATGTGAAAACGGCGCTGGATGGCGCACGCGATATTCTGGTCGAAACCTTCTCCGAAAATGCCGACCTCGTCGGCCGCCTGCGCAACCACATGAAGGACAAGGCTGTTCTGCGCGCCAAGGTCGCCGACGGCAAGCAGGAAGCGGGCGCGAAATTCTCCGACTATTTCAACCATTTCGAACGCTGGGCGACGATCCCCAGCCACCGCGCCCTCGCCATGCTGCGCGGGCGCAACGAAGACGTGCTTTCCCTCGAGATCGAAGTCGATGCCGACGACACCTCTGCGGTGAAGCCGGTGGAACGCATGATCGCCGGTGCCTATGCAATTTCCCCGAGTGGAACCGCCGCCGACAGCTGGCTGATGGACGTCGTCCGCTGGGCCTGGCGCGCACGGCTGTCGCTCAACCTTTCCATCGACCTGATGACCCAGATGCGTGAAAAGGCGGAGGAAGAGGCGATCCACGTTTTCGCGCGCAACCTGAAAGACCTGCTGCTGGCGGCACCGGCCGGATCGCGCGCAACCATGGGCCTCGATCCCGGCATCCGCACCGGCGTGAAAGTGGCTGTCGTCGATGGCACCGGCAAGGTGCTCGACACGACGACCGTCTATCCCTTTCCGCCGCGCAACGATCTGCGTGGAACCCAGGCCGAACTGGCGCGGCTGGCCGGCAAGCACAAGATCGAGCTGATCGCCATCGGCAACGGCACCGGCAGCCGCGAGACGGAGCGCCTTGTCGCGGACATGCTGGCAGACATGCCCTCGCCCAAGCCGCTGAAAGTGATCGTCAGCGAGGCGGGTGCGTCGGTCTATTCGGCATCGGCAACGGCCGCTGCAGAATTCCCGGATCTCGACGTATCGCTCAGAGGCGCCGTTTCCATCGCCCGGCGCCTGCAGGACCCGCTGGCGGAACTCGTCAAGATCGAACCGAAATCCATCGGCGTCGGCCAGTACCAGCACGACGTCGACCAGTATCGCCTAGCCCGCTCGCTCGACGGTGTTGTCGAAGACGCGGTGAATGCGGTTGGCGTCGACCTCAACACCGCATCGGCGCCACTGCTGGCCCGCATTTCGGGTCTGGGGACCTCGCTGGCAGAAGCCGTGGTCGCTTATCGCAACGACGTCGGTCCGTTCAAAACCCGCCGCGACCTCCTGAAAGTCGCGCGGTTGGGGCCGCGTGCCTTCGAACAATGTGCCGGCTTCCTGCGTATTCCCGACGGCACCGAGCCGCTGGACGCCTCGGCGGTTCACCCGGAAGCTTACGGCGTTGCCAAGAAGATTGTCAGCGCGTGCGGCCGTGATGTGCGTTCGCTCATGAATGACAGCGCCGCCCTGAAGGCGCTCGATCCGCGCCTCTTCGTCGACGAGCGATTCGGCCTGCCGACGGTTCGCGACATCATCGCCGAGCTGGAAAAGCCCGGCCGCGATCCACGACCGCAGTTCAAAACCGCGGCCTTTGCCGATGGTATAGACAACATCAAGGACCTGAAGCCGGGAATGATGCTGGAAGGAACGGTCACCAATGTGGCTGCCTTCGGCGCTTTCGTGGATATCGGCGTGCATCAGGACGGATTGGTGCATCTGTCACAACTGGCAGACCGTTTCGTCAAGGACGCCCACGAGGTCGTCAAGGCGGGCGACGTGGTGAAAGTCCGCGTTGTGGATATCGACGTCAAGCGCAACCGCATCAGCCTGACCATGCGCAAGGACGGTAGCGCCCCTGCCCCAAGGGAGCAAAGGGCTGACAATACCGGCTTCAAGCCGAAACCGGCGGCGCAGGGCAAACCGCAGACATCGACAACACAGGGTGCTTTCGGCGCGGCGCTCGCGGATGCACTTCGGAAGAAATAGTCCCGTCAGTGCATGTCCATCGGCGTCTTATGCGCAGCGATATCGTGCGGCAGGATTGTTTGCCGCTCGATCATGCGATGGACCCGGATATCGCCGCCCCGATGCAACGCGCGGATCCGGTCGCCAACCGCCGCATCCGCCTGCGTTCGCCGTTGGTTGTGGCGGACATATTCGACCCAGGTGGGCGTGTGGTAGGTTTCGGTCCAGATTTCCGGTTTCTCCAGATCGCGCATCAGCGCCCATTGCCCCGCACCGTCACGGATCCGCACACGCCGCCGGTCTGACATCAGCGCGAGGAATTCGGGAATGTCTTCTTCGGCGATCTCGTAGTCGATCATGATGACAATCGGACCGCTGCGCGGCTTCAGGTCAAGCGCCAGCAGCGGCTCGCTGAACCGGTTGAGCGGATCGAGATTGAGCGACTTGAACTCCGGCAGCGCGTAGCGAAGACCGATGACCGCGCCCAGCAGCATCAACACGCCGGAAGCGATCAAAGCCCTGTCCGCGCCATATTGCTCGGCGGCGGCCCCCCAGAGCCAGCTGCCGGCGGCAATACCGGCGAACGTCGTCGTCTGATAGAGCGACAGGGCCCGTCCGACCACCCAGCGCGGCGTCGACAGCTGCACCGTCACATTGAACAGCGAGAGGGCCAGGACCCAGCAGGCCCCGGCCAGCAGCAGGGCGATATTGGTCGGCCACACCGACGTGCTGATCGCCGTCACCGCAGCGCTCACCGCAAACCCCGCGAAGGCATACCGCACGATGGCTTCGCTTGACAGGAATTCGCGCAGCCGCGCACTGAGAAGCGCGCCGCCTATCGCGCCGATTCCAAACGAACCCAGCATGATACCATAGGTCAGCGGTCCACCATGGACGAGATCACGCGCAACGAGCGGCAGGAGCGCCAGAATAGCGCTGGCTGAAAGACCGAAAACAAAGCCGCGAATGACCACCTTGCCAATATTGGGCGACATGGCGACATAGCGCAGGCCCGCCGAAATGGCGCGGCCGAGCGATTCGCGCGGCAAGGGGCTCGGATCGATTTTCGGCTGCCAGCGCATCAGGGCATAGATCACGGCGAAATAGCTGGCCGCGTTGACCGCAAACGTCGCCGCGGCACCGGCAACGGCGACGATGAGACCGCCGATGGCCGGACCGACACTGCGCGTGATATTGAAGCCCATGCTGTTCAGCGCCACCGCATTGGGCAGATCGTCCCGGGGAACCATGTCACCGACCGAGGCCTGCCAGGATGGATTGTTGAGAGCCGTCCCGCAGCCCAGCAGAAAGGTGAATGCCAGGAGAAGCCAGGGGGTGATGAGCCCGAGATAGGCAAAAACCGTTAGAAACGCTGAAACGACCAGCATGAACCACTGCGCCACCAGCATCACCTTGCGCCGGTCGAAATTGTCCGCCAGCGCGCCGGAGACCAGGGAAAAGATCATGATGGGCAGTGCCGTGGAGGCCTGCACAAGCGCCACCATGTTCACCGAATCAGAAATCGATGTCATCATCCATGCGGCACCCACCGCCTGGATCAGCGAGCCGAAATTGGACACCAGGCTCGCGATCCAGATAGTGCGGAACGTGTCGTGCCTGAACGGGGCCAGTGGTGATGATCGGTCCGCCACCTCGTCTGCTTTCTCTTCGCTGTGCGTTGCAAATCACTTTCAGATAGTTATAGGCCTGACGTATCGGATTGCCAGCGGCCAAATGGCTTCGCCGGTATTTTCGATAGCCTGGCAACCAGTTCCAAGGACGAACCGGCCATTTCCGCCCATTGAATTCGTGTATGGAAGATAAAATGCAGCGCACTGCAAAAACCATCCGAACAGGGGTTTTCATCCTGAACGAATTGGACTATATGACCCCGCATCGGCTTAATCAGCCACCGCCCAAAAGCGGTTGTTGGGGAATAGGTTAACGGTAGACCCACGGACTCTGACTCCGTTAGTCCTGGTTCGAATCCAGGTTCCCCAGCCACTTTATTCATTTGCACCCACTATCCTTGAATGTCGCGGCATCGATCATTGTTGACTTTCGATCGTGCGCGGCTGACATCTTACGAGCGTATCCAGCAGCAACAGCTTCAGTGGTTGTGACAGTACAATGAGCAGTCTGAAATTTGGCACAAGCGGCCTTCGCGGCCTTGTAACCGAACTCCCCGATGAGGTCTGCAAAGCCTATACGCTCGCATTCCTGACACACATGCAGAAAGTCAAAGGCGTTGCGTCCGGCAGCCCTTTGCTCGTTGGCTACGATCTGCGTTCCAGCAGTCCGCGCATGGCGGCCGCTTGCATGGCGGCCGCAGAAGCCTTTGGAATGCAGGTGGAAAACTGCGGTCCCTTGCCGACACCGGCACTGGCGTTTCGCGCGCTCAGCCTGAAGGCACCGGCCATCATGGTCACGGGCAGCCATATTCCCGCCGACCGGAATGGCCTGAAGTTCTACCGGCCCGACGGCGAGATCGACAAGGCCGATGAAGCCGGCATCCTGTCCGTCCTCGTCCTGGAGACAAAAGCGCCGGCAGACTCCGACGGACAGGCGGCAATCGTGCCGGATGCGCTGCAAGATTACATCAGGCGAAGCATCTCCGTTCTGAGCCCGGATGCTTTGACCGGCAGGAGAATCGGCGTTTATCAGCACAGCTCCGTTGCGGGCGATCTGATCGTCACCATCCTGCAGAACCTTGGAGCCGATGCCGTGGCGCTTGGGCATTCCACCGTATTCGTGCCCGTTGACACCGAAGCTCTCCGTCCCGAAGATATCGCATTTGCCACCGGTGCCTGTGAAAAGTACAAGCTTGATGCGCTGGTTTCCACCGATGGCGATGCCGACCGGCCGCTTGTTGCCGATGAAAATGGTGTTTTTCTGCGCGGCGACAGTGTCGGCCTTCTGACGGCCCATTTTCTCGATGCGGATGCGGTCGTAACGCCCGTCACCTCCAATACGGCCATTGAGCTGAGCGGTCTCTTCACGAAAGTCTACCGGACACGTGTCGGGTCGCCCTATGTGATCGAAGGCATGGAGCAGGCCCGCAGGGATGGGTTCCGGCGAATCGTCGGTTTTGAAGCCAATGGCGGGGTGCTATTGGGTTCATCCCTCGCCATGAATGGCGGAACATTGGAGGCCTTGCCAACCCGCGATGCCATGCTTCCGATCCTCAGTGTCCTCGGCATGGCAGCCGGCAGGGGTGCTCCGGTGTCAGCACTGCTTCGGGATCTGCCCTCCCGCTTTACGCGCAGCGGCCGGCTCGAGCATATTGGATCGACGGCCAGCGGCCCCTTCCTGCAGGGTTTGCTTGACGGTGCCCGCCGCGACGCCTTCTTCGCGCCGGTCGGCACAATCAGAGAAAGCGACGCCATTGACGGCGTACGTGTCGTCCTTTCGACGGGCGACGTCATTCACTATCGGGCATCGGGCAATGCGCCTGAGCTGCGCTGTTATGCCGAAGCATCCGATGACGGCCGCGCCGAAGATTTGCTTCATTGGGGGTTGGCGCGTGCCCGTGAAATGCTGGGCACGCATTCATAGCCTGGGGCTTTTACCGCTCGCTCGGCTGCAACAACCGTTTGACCGTTGATATGGTCGACTGTTCCCAGGACGGCGCTTTCCAGCCGAATACGGCATGGAATTTTTCCGTGCTGAGACGTGAGTTCAGCGGGCGCCGGGCCTTGGTGGGGTACTCGGACGTCAGGATGTCCTTCACCTCGGCGAACGGGCCCTGCTCATCCCGGCTGGCCTGAAAGATCGCCCGTGCGAAGGTGCTCCAGTTCGTGCTGCCCGTTCCCGCAAGATGATAGACACCGAATGCATCGAATTGCGGGTCCGTACGAAGGCGGTTCGCGGCGTACAGGATGCCGTCGGCAATATCGATGGCCGACGTCGGGTTTCCCCATTGATCGGATACCACCGACAGGCTGTCCCGGCTTGCGGCGAGATGCAGCATGGTTTTGACAAAGTTCTTGCCAAATGGGCTATACACCCACGCCGTGCGCAGGATGAGGTGTTTGCCGTTGGCCTGTGCGACCAAAGCCTCGCCAGCGAGCTTGGTCTGTCCGTAAACGCCGTGCGGCCCTGTCGGGTCATCTTCCGTATAGGCAGTGTCACCTTCGCCAGCGAACACATAATCGGTTGAAAGATGAATAACCGGCGCACCAGCCCGCGCAGCAGCCGCGGCAACAGCGCCAGCACCGGTCGCATTGATGGCATGGGCCAATTCAGGCTCATCCTCCGCCTGATCGACGGCCGTATAGGCTGCAGCAGAAACAACGAGATCTGGCTTTGCTGCGTGTATCGCATCGAAGACAGTATCCGGCCGTGCCAGATCAAAATCCGGCCGTCCGAGGGTCGCCAGTGTCACGTCAGGATAAAGTCCGGCGCGCTCGACCAGACTGCGGACAACCTGCCCGTCCCGGCCCGTTACAACAATTTTCATGCCGTCCCCTTCTTCAGGGAGACAGAGCCGAGCCGTTCACCCGCATAGCTTCCGCTGCGGATCGGCTCCCACCACCACGTATTGTCGAGATACCATTGTATGGTCCGTTCCAAACCGCTATCGAAGGTTTCGGCCGGTTTCCAGCCGAGTTCACGTTCGATCTTCGACGCATCGATGGCATAGCGGCGGTCATGTCCGGGACGGTCGGTCACGAATGTGATGAGATCCCGGTAGCGCGCCCCGCCCTTGCGCGGACGCTTGCTGTCGAGAATATCGCAAATGGTTTCGACGACGCTGAGATTGGTGCGTTCCGCACGGCCGCCGATATTGTAGCTTTCGCCCGGCTTGCCCTTGGTCACCACCAGTTCCAATGCCCTCGCATGATCCTCGACGAACAGCCAATCGCGGACATTTGCGCCTGCGCCATAGACGGGCAAAGGCTTCTCATCGAGCGCATTGAGAATAACAAGCGGAATGAGCTTTTCCGGAAAATGGAAGGGACCATAATTGTTCGAGCAGTTCGACAGAACCACCGGCAGACCATATGTCTCGTGCCACGCGCGGACCAGATGATCCGAGGCTGCCTTTGACGCCGAATAGGGAGACGACGGAGCATAAGGCGTTTCTTCGGTAAAGATGCCGCTGTCGAACGGCAAATCCCCGAAAACCTCGTCCGTGGAAATGTGGTGAAAGCGGAATTCGGACTTGGCGGGTTCGGGCAGATCACGCCAATAGGCCAGCGCCGCATTCAGCATGCGGAATGTACCCACGATATTGGTCTCGATGAACGCCGCAGGGCCGTCAATGGAGCGGTCCACATGGCTCTCGGCCGCCAAATGCATGACCGCTTCGATCTTTTCGGTGCGAAGCACCTCAAGAATGGTGGCGTCATCGCAGATATCAGCCTCGACGAAGCTGTAGTTGGGATAATTCTCGATCTGGCGAAGCGATGCGAGATTGCCCGCATAGGTCAGCTTGTCGACGTTGACGACCTGGTTGCGGGGATTGGACGCGAGATGGCGGCAGACCGCCGATCCGATAAAGCCCGCACCACCCGTGACTAGAATTCTCATGAAAAAGCCTCTCCCTCAGGGAAAAATATCGGAACCGTCAAGCAGCGGCGCTTTCCGGTCTTTGTCGGAAAGCTGAAGCGTGGAAGCCTCCAGCGGCCAGTCAATGCCAATCGAAGGATCGTCAAAGCGGATACCACGGTCGTGTTGCGGCGAGTAATAATCCGTCACCTTGTAAATCACCTCGGTGTTCTCTTCCAAAGTGACGAAACCATGGGCAAAACCCTTCGGGACCAGAATCTGGTTCCATTTGGCTGCCGAGACCTCAAGCGAAACCCATCTTCCGAACGTCGGCGAGCTTTTGCGAATATCGACGACCACATCGAGAATGGAACCCTTGACCACGCGCACCAGCTTGTCCTGTGCGCGCGGCGGGAGCTGATAATGCAGGCCGCGCAACACGCCCTTTGCAGCGGAGAACGAATGATTGTCCTGCACGAACTGCAATGTGATTCCGGCCTCGGCAAAACGCTCCGCATTGTAGGTTTCGGAGAAAAAGCCCCGGTCGTCGCCGAACTTGGGCGGCAAAATCTCAAGAACGCCTTCGAGGGCGAGAGGCCTGACTTCAATCATTCTGTTCCAATCTCCGCAGCGCGCCGCCGCAGATATGCGGCATATTCGGTCTTGCCCATTTTGGCCGCTCTTTCAAGTACCTGATCGGCATTCAACCAGCCCCATTCCAGGCCGATTTCCTCCGGACATGCAATCTTGATGCCCTGCCGGTGTTCGATTGTCCGGACAAATGACGACGCCTCATGCAAGCTGTCATGGGTACCGGTATCGAGCCATGCATAGCCGCGGCCCAGTTGCTGAACCTGCAGTTCCCCGCGCTCCAGATAAATATTGTTGACGCTCGTGATTTCCAACTCTCCGCGCGACGACGGTTCAATCGAGCGCGCAATGTCCACCACATCGTTGCTGTAAAAATACAGCCCCGTCACGGCCCAATGCGACTTGGGGTGCGTCGGCTTTTCTTCAATGGACAATGCCTGACCGGTAACCTTGTCAAAATCCACCACACCATAACGTTGCGGATCGTCGACGTGATAAGCAAACACCATGCCGCCCTTGGTTATCGATGAGGCAACCTGGCACAGCTTGGAGAGGCCATCACCGAAATAGATGTTGTCGCCCAGAATCATCGCAACACTGTCCTGGCCGATGAAGTCGCGCCCGATGATGAACGCTTCGGCCAGACCGTTTGGCTGCGGCTGTTCGGCATAGGAGAAATTGACCCCGAAATCAGCCCCATCTCCAAGCAGTTTCTGGAAGAGCGGCAAATCATGCGGCGTCGAGATGATCAGAATGTCGCGTATTCCGGCGAGCATCAGAACGCTCAGCGGGTAATAAATCATGGGCTTATCATAGATGGGAAGGATTTGCTTCGACACAGCGATCGTTAATGGATAAAGACGTGTACCGCTGCCCCCGGCTAATATAATACCCTTCATGCGATCGCTTCCTTATGTCAATGCTACAGACTGAGCCGATATATAACGCCCTAAGTGGCCACACTTGGTTTCATGCAAAGATGGCGAAATGCGGTTCACCGGTCATTGAAAAACCATTTGGCGACAACAGAAAGACAAGTCAACCGGAAGTAAATGAGAAGACGGCGTGACCCGGATGTTTCCCGCCACGCAACCTATTGTTTTCACGCCATGATCCTGGTTTAGAACCAAATATGCGGTCCAGCTAACACGGAACCTTAAATGCGAATTGAACAGCAGCCAGAAGTCAGCGCGATCATCGTGACCTATAATCCGGATATTGCAGGTCTTGCAGCGCTTCTGAACGCAATCTGTCCGCAAGTCGCCCGTGTCATCGTCGTCGACAACGGTTCGAAAATGAATCTGGAACAATGGTTTGCAAGCCAGAGCAATCAAGCGGAATTTGTACCGCTAGACGCCAATTACGGTATTGCCAAAGCGCAGAATGTCGGGATCGACCGCGCACGCGCATCGGGTTCAAGCTTCGTTCTCCTGCTCGACCAGGACAGCATACCGGCACCAGACATGGTCGCCACGCTGCTGTCGGCGGCAAAGGCCCAGATTGTCAAAGGGGTGAAGCTCGGATGTGTCGGTCCGCGTTATGAGGACTCGCGGCAAAAGAATCCGCCTCCATTCATCAAAACGGAAGGATTGCGGCTTCGGCGGCAGACCTGTGGCACGGCCGATGCGGTCGTCGATGTCGATTATCTCATAGCATCGGGCTGCCTCATTCCGACAGCGACGCTTGATGACGTCGGCGGCATGAAAGAAGAACTGTTCATCGACTATGTCGACATCGAATGGGGCTTGCGGGCGCAACATATGGGATACCAGTCCTTTGGGGTTTGCGCCGCCGAAATGCAGCATGACCTGGGTGACAATCCGATAAAGTTTCGCGGACGGTTCATTCCGGTGCACAGCCCGTTGCGGCACTACTACCATTTCCGCAACGCCATCTGGCTTTACCGGCAGCCGTGGCTGCGCGCCAACTGGAAGATCGTCGATGCGGTGCGTCTCGTCCGGAAATTTGTGTTTTACAGTGTCTTTACAGTGCCAAGACTGCAGCACGCCGGGATGATGACGCTGGGCATTTTTCACGGGCTTTTCGGCCGCATGGGAAAGAAACCGAGCAATGGTTGAACGGAGCCTTGCCGCCACGTCCCCAGACTTCGACCTCACCATAGGGGTGGTCATTTTCAAACCCGAACAGGCCGTGCTCGCGGCCACACTGACGAGCCTTCGGGAAGCCGTGGAGACGATTGCCCCGCTTCGCGCCAAACTCTATGTGATCGACAATTCGCCCGAGCCTGCAGACCACAGCTGGGTGAGAAATCTGCTGCCTGACCTGCCGCTTGAGATCATCGCAGGGCACGGCAATGTCGGCTTTGGTGCGGCCAACAACATGGTTCTGGACAAGGCGGGGAAATTTCACCTCGTATTGAACCCCGATGTGGAAATGGAGCCGGATGCCCTGAAACAGGCATTGACCTTCATGACCGGTGCGCCGGAAACGGGGCTGATCACGCCCAAGGCGTTCAATCCGGACGGGAGCACGCAATATCTCTGCAAGCGCTATCCCGCAGTCTTCGACCTGCTTCTTCGCGGTTTTGCGCCTGCCGGCATCAAGGCAATGTTCCGCCGACGCCTTGAACGGTACGAAATGCGCGACGAAATTGCCAATACCCCGTTCTGGGACCCACCCATCGTCAGCGGATGCTTCATGTTTTTCCGCGGCGATGTTTACAGGCAGCTGGGCGGTTTTGATCCACGCTACCTCCTGTATTTCGAGGATTTCGATATTTCCCTGCGCGTTCGCAAGATAGCACGCATAGCCTATGTGCCCGCGGTCCGGATCGTGCATGAAGGCGGCCGGGCCGCAAGCAAGGGCCTTTGGCACATCCGGCAGTTCCTCCGCTCAGCCTTGATATTCTACAGGACCTATCCGCTGAAGCTTTTCTAGGCGGCTCTACTTGTCGCGGCCGTCAATCTGACGGTTTATTGCCAGGGCGATCAGTGTGCATGCGGCACCCGACAGGAGATAGGCTCCGCTCGCGATGAGACCAAAGCGGCTCGACAGGATCAAGGCGACAAGTGGCGCGAAACCTGCACCGAACAGCCATGCGAGGTCTGTTGTCAGCGCCGACCCCGTATAGCGGTATCGCCTGGAAAAATTCGATGCGACGGATCCGGAAGACTGGCCGAACGACAGGCCAAGAAGCAGGAAGCCGAAGACCATGAAGATGATTTCGCCGATATCGCCGCCGTCAAGCAACTGAGGGGCGAACCCGCTGAACACGGCGATGGCGATAGCTGTAGCGATGAGCAAACGGCTCCGGCCAACGCGATCAGCAATATTTCCGGATGCAAAGATCGCCAACACGCCGACGGCCGCACCGATCGTCTCGATCATGAGGAAGCGCGCCGGTCCCTGGTCCGTGAAGAGAAAGACCCAGGACAGGGGAAACACCGTCACCATATGGAAGAGTGCAAAGCTGGCCAGAGGCGCAAAGGCACCGATGACCACATGGCGGCCCTCTGTCTGCAATGTGTCGCTGACTGTCGTCGGCTGCAATTCCCGGCGCTTGAAGAGCTCGGCATACTGTTCCGTCACGACCATGCGCAGGCGCGCGAACAGCGCCACCACATTGATGGCAAAGGCGACGAAGAAGGGATAACGCCAGCCCCACTCCAGGAAATCCTGCGCGGAAAGGTGCGAGACAAAGAATGCAAACAGGCTGGCCGCGACCATCAGTCCGAGCGGAGCCCCAAGCTGCGGAATCATGGCGTACCAACCGCGGCGGCGTTCCGGCGCATTCAGTGCAAGGAGGGAGGCAAGACCGTCCCATTCACCACCCAGCGCCAGGCCCTGGCCGAGCCGGAAAAGCGCAAGAAGCAGTGCCGATATCCAGCCCACCTGCTCGTAACCCGGCAGAAAGGCAATCGCCACTGTCGAGCTTCCCAGGAGGAACAGGGTAATGGTGAGCTTGACGCCGCGGCCATAGGTGCGGTCGATGGCCATGAAGATCACGGTCCCAAGCGGACGCGCGATGAATGCGAGCGCAAAAATTGCAAAGGAATAGAGCGTGCCCGTCAGCGGATCGACATAGGGAAAGACAAGCTTTGGAAAGACGAGCACGGAGGCGATGGCGTAGACGAAAAAGTCGAAGAATTCCGACGTACGCCCGATGATGACACCGATGGCGATCTCACCGACATTGACGTCCTCGTGGCCATGCAGGCCCTTCACGTCACGTCCGTGCGTCGTCGATGAGGGCACCCCTATTTCCGCGCTCATGTCTCGTTGCGCTCCTCAATCCTGATTTGGCAGCTGCTGACGTCAAGCCGCGTTCACGGCTTATGCTAGCATCTCCTTTATCATTGTGACACATTAGGGAAGGATTGGGCAAATTGTCCAATGTCACTTTGAATGGGGTGCCGTTACGGATGGCGCAAATTAGCGCCGTTATCATGACAGGAACGACCTTGAAACGTTTTCTTGCCGTCGCCATACTTCCATTTCTCACCATGCTGACCGCATGCAATGCCGTCGTCATGAGCCCGTCTGGCGACGTAGCTGCACAGCAGCGGGATCTCATCGTCATCTCGACCATCCTGATGCTGATCATCATCGTACCCGTCATGCTGTTGACGGTGTTTTTCGCATGGCGTTATCGCCAATCCAATACAGAGGCACGTTACGAACCCGATTGGGATCACTCGACGCAACTGGAACTGATCATCTGGGCCGCGCCGCTCCTCATCATCATCTGCCTTGGCGCGCTGACATGGATGGGTACGCATCTGCTTGATCCCTACCGCCCGCTGGATCGCATTGCGCCCGGCAGGCTGGTCGACAAGCAGGTCAAGCCCCTGCAGGTGGAAGTCGTGGCGCTCGACTGGAAGTGGTTGTTCATCTATCCGGAATATGGTGTGGCGACGGTCAACGAACTGGCTGCCCCGGTGGATCGGCCAATCGATTTCCGCCTGACATCGTCGGCGGTCATGAATTCATTCTACATTCCGGCGCTTGCAGGCCAGATCTACACCATGCCGGGTATGCAGACGAAACTCAGCGCCGTCATCAATCACCCCGGCACCTTCGAAGGCTTCTCGGCGAACTATAGCGGCGCGGGTTTCTCGGGCATGAAATTTGCTTTCCTCGGCCTGTCCGATGCCGATTTTGACAAGTGGATGGCCGACGTGAAAGCGCAGGGCGCCAAGCTGGATCGAAACGCCTATCTCGAACTTGAACGGCCCAGCGAAAACGAGCCGGCGCGCCGGTATGGCAGTGTCGAGACACAACTCTTCACCGCCGTGCTCAACCGCTGCGTCGAGCTTGGCAAAATGTGCATGGACGAGATGAGTTCAATCGATGCCAAGGGCGGGCTCGGGCTTGCCGGCATCAACAATGTCCACCCGCTCGAATATGACAAATACAGGCGACGCGGCGCCATTTTTGCGCCGCCGACAACCTATGTCGCACGGATATGCACGACGGAAGAGGAAGAGAGAATGCGTGCGGCCGCACAATCTCCACTGCTGTCACCACGCAACACCTCACCAATACTCGGTGCCGGACTGCCACGCCCAACTGCCCCACTGTTCGGCGCACAGCGCCGTCCATCGAATTCCTGAACGGATTGAGTCCGACATGTTTGATAATCCCGATCTTCTCAAGGCGGTCTTCGGCCGGTTGACCCTGGAATCCTTCCCGTATCATGAGCCGATCCTGGTCGGCACATTTGCCATGGTGGCCCTTGGCGGTTTGGCGCTGGTGGGGCTTCTCACCTATTACCGCCTCTGGGGCTACCTCTGGCGCGAATGGTTCACCAGCATCGACCACAAGCGCATCGGCATCATGTACATGATCCTCGGCATCGTCATGCTGCTGCGCGGCTTTGCCGACGCCATCATGATGCGCCTGCAACAGGCCATGGCCTTCGGCGGCTCCGAGGGCTATCTCCCGGCCCACCACTATGACCAGGTGTTCACCGCCCACGGCGTGATCATGATTTTCTTCGTGGCCATGCCGCTTGTCACCGGTCTGATGAATTTTGTCGTTCCGCTGCAGATCGGCGCGCGTGACGTGTCCTTCCCGTTCCTCAACAATTTCAGTTTCTGGATGACCACGGCCGGGGCGATCCTCGTCATGATGTCGCTGTTTGTCGGGGAATTCGCCAAGACCGGCTGGCTCGCCTATCCCCCGCTTTCCAACATCGGATACAGTCCCGATGTCGGGGTGGACTATTACATATGGGCGCTGCAGATCGCGGGTATCGGCACGCTCCTGTCCGGCGTCAATCTGGTGGCGACCATCGTCAAGATGCGCGCCCCCGGCATGACCATGATGAAGCTGCCGGTCTTTACCTGGACTGCGCTCTGCACCAACGTGCTGATCGTAGCAGCGTTCCCGGTATTGACCGCCGTTCTCGCCCTGCTCAGCCTTGACCGCTATGTCGGCACCAACTTCTTCACCAATGATTTCGGTGGCAACCCGATGATGTATGTGAACCTCATCTGGATTTGGGGTCATCCGGAGGTTTACATTCTCATTCTGCCGGCTTTCGGCATCTTTTCCGAGGTCACTTCCACGTTCTCCGGCAAGCGTCTGTTCGGCTACACGTCGATGGTCTATGCCACGGTCGTCATCACCATCCTCGCCTATCTCGTCTGGCTGCACCACTTCTTCACCATGGGCTCCGGCGCCAGCGTGAATTCCTTCTTCGGCATCACGACGATGATCATCTCGATCCCCACCGGGGCCAAGATATTCAACTGGCTGTTCACGATGTATCGCGGGCGCATCCGGTTCGAATTGCCGATGATGTGGACGATCGCCTTCATGCTGACCTTCGTCATCGGGGGCATGACCGGCGTGCTGCTCGCCGTGCCTCCGGCAGACTTTGTCCTGCACAACAGCCTGTTCCTCGTAGCGCACTTCCACAATGTTATCATCGGCGGCGTGCTGTTCGGCCTGTTTGCCGGCATCAGCTACTGGTTCCCGAAGGCATTCGGCTTCAAGCTCGATCCGTTCTGGGGCAAGATGTCATTCTGGTTCTGGGTCATCGGCTTCTACTTCGCCTTCATGCCGCTCTATGTACTCGGCCTGATGGGTGTGACCCGGCGCCTGCGCGTGTTCAACGATCCGTCCTTGCAGATCTGGTTCGTGATTGCGGCTTTCGGCGCCGTCCTGATCGCCATCGGCATCCTGTCCTTCCTCATCCAGATCTATGTCAGCATCCGCAACCGCGAGAAGCTGGCCGACCTGACAGGCGATCCTTGGGATGGACGCACACTGGAATGGTCGACCTCGTCGCCGCCACCGGC
Organism: Phyllobacterium sp. SL163; assembly: GCF_049896885.1. Classification (NCBI taxonomy): domain Bacteria; kingdom Pseudomonadati; phylum Pseudomonadota; class Alphaproteobacteria; order Hyphomicrobiales; family Phyllobacteriaceae; genus Phyllobacterium; species Phyllobacterium sp. SL163. The sequence continues at coordinate 50,413 of NZ_JAFCVE010000005.1, forward strand.
CTATAATTTCGCCTTCACGCCGGTCGTGCATGACCTAGATGCATGGCACGACATGAAACGACGCGGCTACACCCGTCCACTCGAAGGCTTCAAGGCCATCCATATGCCCAGCAACACCGGCACAGGCATCATCCTGGCGGTCCTGAGCATCATCTTTGGCTTTGCCATGATCTGGTACATCTGGTGGCTCGCGGCAGCCAGCTTCATTGCCCTGCTTGCCGTCACCATCGGACATACCTTCAACTACAAGCGCGACTTCCACATACCGGCGGAGGATGTTGTCCGCACGGAGGGTGAGCGAACCGCTCTTCTCGCAGGAGTTGCACGATGAGTTCACCAGCTTCCGCAGTGCACGGGGACGGCGCGGCTCCGACATTCTATCTCGTTGACGAACATGATCATGCCGAAGGCGGCAGCACCATGTTCGGCTTCTGGATTTACCTGATGAGCGACTGCCTCATCTTCGCCGTGCTGTTTGCGACCTATGGCGTGCTTGGCAGCAATTACGCCGCCGGGCCGTCACCCAAGGATCTCTTTGATCTGCCGCTCGTGGCAATCAACACATCGATGCTGCTTTTCTCGTCCATCACCTATGGCTTTGCCATGCTGACGATGGATAAGGGACGCATTGCCGCGACACAGGGATGGCTGGCCTTGACCGGTCTGTTCGGCCTGGCATTCCTTGGCATCGAGCTCTACGAATTCGCGCACATGATCCATGAGGGCGCAACGCCGCAACGGAGTGCGTTCCTGTCATCGTTCTTTACGCTCGTCGGGACACACGGCCTGCACGTCACCGTTGGCCTGGTCTGGCTGGTCACGCTCATGATCCAGGTCAAGCGTTATGGCCTTATCCAGGCAAACAAGCGCCGGTTGATGTGCCTCAGCCTGTTCTGGCACTTCCTCGACGTCATCTGGATCGGCGTCTTCACCTTTGTTTATCTGATGGGAATGTTGCGATGACACCAGCACATACGGATGATCACGGCCACGCGGAAGACGATGGGCACGCCCATGGTTCCCTGCGATCCTATCTGATCGGTTTTGGCCTTTCGGTCATCCTGACAGCCGTTCCCTTCTGGCTGGTCATGACCGGCGCACTGGACTCCAAACAGGCAACCGCATTCGCGATCATGGCTTTGGCCGTGATCCAGATCGTGGTTCATATGGTGTTTTTCCTGCACATGAATGTTCGGTCGGAAAACGGCTGGAACATGATGGCGCTGATCTTCACACTCGTCCTTGTCGTCATCACCCTGACCGGCTCCCTATGGGTCATGTACCACCTCAATACCAACATGATGCCCGGGCATGACATGAGCCAGATACCGTGATGGCAGAATAACTCCGGGACGATGCAATGGATGATGATGGCCATTCTCCAAGCTCCCGGCCCAGAGCTCTGTGGCAACTCGGCCTCCTCGGTCTGATCGGCCTTTCGGGCGTGCTTTTGCTGACAGGACTTGGCGTCTGGCAACTGGAGCGGCGTATCTGGAAGCTCGACCTTATCCAGCGCGTCGAACAACGTATCCACGCACCGGCAGTTCCCGCACCCGGTCCGTCCCAATGGCCTGGGATCGATGACACGGAAGCCTACCGTCATGTCCAGGTCCGCGGGCATTTCCGGGCCGGCCATGACACGCTTGTAAAGGCCGTGACCGAACGCGGCAGCGGTTCCTGGGTCATTTCACCATTCCAGACCGATGATGGTTTCACCGTCCTGATCAATCGAGGCTTTGTACCGGACGATGCTGCGCAGGATTCATGGCAAGTGAGCGATGTGACGGCGCAGTCCGTGACCGGTCTTCTTCGCATGACCGAGCCTGGCGGCGGCTTTCTGCGGCGCAACGACCCCGCTGCCGACCGCTGGTACTCCCGCGATGTCCCTGCCATCGCCACCGCGCGCGCACTCGGAGAGGTAGCCCCCTATTTCATCGACAGGGATGCCGGTACCAACGCGCGGGACCTGCCGATCGGCGGCTTGACGGTTATCCGTTTTCCCAACAATCATCTGGTTTATGCCATAACATGGTTCGCACTTGCGCTCATGCTGGCCGCGGCTTTGATTTATGTTGGACGATATGAATGGCAAGTCCGCAAAACCATGCGATTGAATCAGGCCTGATATGTTGAACCCAGAGGCGAACCGAGTGGATTCGAACCAGATCCGCCAAACTGAAGACGGCCTGATGGCCGGGCTTGGGCCAGCAACGCCTCCGGCTGACTACACCGCCAACTGGAAGAACATGAACCTGCTGGTCCAGCTTCGCTGGATCGCGGTCATCGGGCAGGTCGTGACCATCGCCGTTGTGCATGAATGGCTCAATCTTGAGTTGCCATTGCTGCCGATGTTCCTGGTTCTGGCTGGTTTGATCGGGCTGAATCTCGCCAGTATCGTCTGGCTCCGCAATGACCAGATCACCACGCAGGCTTCCCTGTTCATTGTCCTTGTCTTCGACGTGGCAGCGCTCACGGCGCAGCTCTATTTGAGCGGTGGCGCGACCAATCCATTTATCTTTCTGTATCTGCTGCAGGTCACACTCAGCGCCGTCTTGCTTGACGCACGCTTGACCTCGGCAATCGTCGCTATCGCCGGCATAAGTTTTGCCGGCCTGACGGTGTTCTACGAGCCAATCATTCTGCCCGGTCAAGGCCCCGACGAACTTTTCCGCCTTCACATCATCGGCATGCTCATCTGTTTCGTGCTCGATGCCGCCCTGCTCGTCGTCTTCGTTGCCCGCATCAATCGCAACCTGCGTGAGCGCGACGCCAATCTTGCCGCCCTGAAACAGCATGCGGCGGAAGAAGACCATATCGTCCGCATGGGCCTGCTTGCCTCCGGCGCGGCACACGAACTGGGCACGCCTCTTTCTTCCCTGTCGGTCATCCTCGGAGATTGGCGACGGGTTCCGGCTCTTGCCGCAGATCCCGATCTCGTTCAGGAAATCGATGAAATGCAGGCCGAAGTGCAGCGTTGCAAGGCCATCGTCACGGGCATTCTGCTGGCGGCAGGCGAGGCACGCGGCGAAGCGCCCACGGTGACCACCGTCAATGCCTTCCTGGACGAACTGGTCGCCGAATGGCGGGCGGCGCGGTCCGCAACGACGCTTTCCTACGGAAATGCCTTCGGGCTCAATCTCACCATCGTTTCCGACTCGGCGCTCAAGCAGGTCATCTTCAACGTTCTCGACAATGCATTCGACGCATCGCCGGGATGGGTCGGATTTCTGGCGGAACGCGAGGGTGATATGCTGGTGCTGCGTGTCAACGATGCCGGGCCCGGGTTCCAGCCGGACATATTGGCAAAGTTCGGCAAGCCCTACCAGTCAAGCAAGGGCCGTCTCGGCGGCGGTCTTGGACTGTTTCTGGTCGTCAATGCCGTGCGCAAGCTCGGCGGTGCCGTGCATGCCCGCAACCTGCCGCAGGGCGGCGCGTCCGTGACACTGGAACTGCCGCTTGCCTCGCTGGCCATCGGAGTGCGCGAACATGACAAATGATCGGCTGCTGGTTATCGTCGAGGACGATACGGCGTTTGCCCGAACGCTGAAACGTTCGTTCGAACGGCGCGAATACCGTGTGGTGCTGGCAAGCGGACTGGAAGAACTCCGCGACATCCTGCAAACCCAGTCACCCCACTACGCCATCGTCGATCTGAAACTTTCCGGCGCGTCAGGCCTTACCTGCGTCGAGGCGCTGCACGCCCATAATTCGGAAATGCTGATCGTTGTGCTCACAGGATTCGCCAGCATCGCCACCGCCGTGGAAGCGATCAAGCTCGGCGCCTGTCATTACCTCGCCAAGCCCTCCAATTCCGACGACATCGAAGCGGCTTTCAGCAAGGCCGCAGGCAATACGGAGATCGATCTGACCGCGCGCCCGACATCGATCAAGACGCTGGAATGGGAGCGTATCCACCAGATGCTGGTGGAGACAGACTTCAACATTTCGGAAGCAGCCCGGCGCCTTGGCATGCACCGCCGCACCCTCGCCCGCAAACTGGAGAAACGCCGGGTGAATTGACCCGGCGCTGCTCTTCACCTATCGGCCGGGCTGGTTGCGCAGCTTTTCCGCTTCCGCATAAAAGCGCTTTTCCCATTCCTTGTGATTGTCGAGCCCTTCCCGGATGAACGGGGTGAACACCGCCAGGTTCATCAACATCCAGTTGACGAGATTGGCTGGAAACCGTGTGGGTTTGACGAAATCGACAAAGAGAACGACGCGTGTCTTGTCCGTGTGATTCCACGCCTCATGCTCGTAGGCATCGTCGAAAATCAGCGCCTTGCCTTCGTGCCAATGGCAAATCTGGTCTTTGACGCGAATGGCCAGCCTGTCTGACTGTTCGGGAACGATCATGCCGACATGGAGCCGCAGCACGCCATTATAGGGGCCGCGATGCGGCGGCAAATGCTTGCCGGGCTCGAAAATCGAGAACATGGCCGTCTTCAGATTGGGAATCTTCTGCACGGCCGCCCATGTCTTCGGACAGGCCTGAATGTTCTGTTCCGATTTCACCCCGAAGCCGATCAGGAAGAAAGTCTTCCAGTTCTTGTCGGTCGAGATGGTTTTGACGTCCGTGGAAATCTCCTGGAACGCCGGCAATTCACTCTGCCGGAGAAGGACACGATCAAGTTCGGTGCGGATTTCCGGCCAGGCTTTCTCAATCTCGCTTGACCAGGGAAAGGTTGCATTGTCGTAGACGGGAGGATTGCCGAATTTGGCATATTTGAGATTGAGCCCTTCGGCCCAGGAGACAATGCTCATGAAAAAACGGGTGACCCGGCTCGGGCGATCCATCGGTGCGATACCGGCCGTCGCGAAGGATTGATCCGCATTTCCAGTTTGCAGTTGTCCTGAATCTGTTTCTTTCAATGTTCTGTCAGTCACGATCATCCCAATCATTCATTGGTCTTACCGAAAGTCCACCCGCCATCGCTATCGGAGCGCGGCCGGACATTCGCACCGGCCAGATTATACGATCCAGGCGGAGTTTCTAGGTGCTGCAGCAATAATTGAGAAGCCAACTCACCTTTTTCAAAGGCTTTTTTGGTCATTCCACAGGCGCAATGGGGCCCTTTCCGGTAGCGTTTGGCTAAAAGCCGAGGGTTTGCTGGGCCGGTTCAGGCGGGCCGACATGCACGCCTTCAAGTTCCAGCATGCGGATTTTGGAGGTTGAGCCGCCGGGCGCCGAGAAACCACCCACCTTGCCGCCCGCCGCCAACACCCGGTGGCAGGGGATGATCAGGGCGACCGGATTCTTCGCCATCGCCTGCCCCACGTCCCGTGCGGCTTCCGGACCGGCACCGAGCTCCTTGGCCAATCCGCCATAGGTGACCGTATGACCCCAACCAATCCGCCGGACAGCATCATATATGCGTTTGAAGAACTCATCCTGCCCATCAAGGTCCAGCACGATTCCGGAAAAGTCGGTCTCTTCGCCTTTGAAATAGCGCTTGACCGCCGCAACCGCTTCGGAAATTGCCGGCGTGGGCGCTGCAGGTTCGGCGACTGGCAGGCGCCGGAGCAAAAGCCGCTCCGTTCCCTCCGCACTCCTTGTCGGAAGCTGGAATCGCGTAACACCACGTGTATTCCAGGCAATTCCGCAAAACCCGCCTTCGGTTTCAAAGATATGATAGCTGTGCACTGTCTGACCCATGACATGGCCTCCGTCTTTCACATGTCATGAACATCATCCCGGCGGCCCCGGAATTCAACCCGTTTCTTGCACCGGGAGAATGCTGTTGCCAGCCCATGACACATTCAATGAGCGGGAGCTCCGCTTGCCTGGCCTTTCTTGGTCAGAAGCACGAAGAACGCGGCAATGATCAGCATTGCACCCAGCACAACGAACGTGTCGCTGTAGCCCATGATCAGCGATTGCCTTTTGACCGTCTGGCCAAGCGCAATGATCGCCTGTTCACGCGCCGCAACCGGGTCTGTCACGCCATGCGCCATGAAATAGGCTGTCATCTGATCAAGCCTGCCACGAACTGTTTCACTGAACAGATTGACAGAATTGCCAATGGTGTTGGAATGGAACTGTTCCCGTTTGGTGACGATCGTGGCCAGCATCGCCGTGCCGAATGCACCGCCGAGGTTTCGCAGCATGTTGAAAACACCGGATGCTGCAGCGGACTCATGGCGGGCAACACCAACCATCGCGATGGCCGTCAGCGGTGCCATCACTACAGCCTGCCCGACGGCGCGAACGATGTTGGGCAGCCAGAGCTGATCGCCGGAATAGTTGGCCGACATGTGAATATTCATGAAACAGCTGCCGCCGAACACGCACAAACCGAGAAAGACGATGATGCGCGTATCAAACCGGCCCATCAGCATCGGAACGAACGGTATGATCAAAAGCTGCGGCAAGCCGGTCCAGGCCATGACCGAGCCAATCTGTTCGGAATTGTAGCCCTGCACCTGACCAAGATATTGCGGCAGCAGATATACCGACCCATAGAGACCGAAGCCGACAAGCATGTTGGCAACGGTGCCGAGGCCAAAATTGCGCCGTTTCAACAGACGCAGATTAACGGCCGGGTTCTTCACGGTCAGTTCGATCCAGACAAACAGTGCCAGAAACACCACAGCGATAATCGTCAGGCGAACGATGAAGGGCGAACCCAGCCAATCGTTCTTGTTGCCTTCTTCGAGCACCGTCTGAAGTGCGCCAAGACCGATGGCCATGGCCAGAATGCCGAACCAGTCGCCTTCCCTCAGCAGGCCGAGGTTCATCGGCTGGCGCTCGAGATTGAGATAGAGCGCGGTGACCATGAAGGCGCCGGGAACGAGATTGATAAAGAATATGTACTGCCAGCCGTAATTCTCGGTGAGGTAACCGCCGATGGTTGGACCGATCGCCGGCGCAAAGGTTGCGGTGATGGCAAAAAGAGCCATGCCAACGGAATGCTGTGACCGCGGCAGCTTGGTCAGGATCAGCGTGAACGCCATCGGAATGAGCACGCCGCCGGTAAAACCCTGAATAGCTCTGAGAATGATCATCTCTTCGAGATTGCGCGCAAAGGCGCAAGCCACCGAAAATGCCAGGAACAGCAGGGCATTGACCAGCAGGAAACGCCGGAAGGAAAACACCCGGCTGAGATAGTCGGTCAACGGGATGACAATGATTTCGCCGATGAGATAGGCCGTCGAAATCCACGCGCCATTGTCGACGCCAGTGCCGATACCGCCCTCGATATTGAGGAGCGAGGCATTGGTGATCTGGATATTCAGCACAGCCATGAAGGCGCCGATCAGGCCGGCAAAGACGGTAATCCACGTCTTGAGGCTTGCGGGGCGTTCCTGATCGGCAACGGGTGTGGCAGCAACGGACATTTTCTTCGTCCTATCCGGATTTGCTAGTTGGCGGCCTTGAAGCAGGCAGTCTCGCCGCACTTGGCCGCGCCTTCGGAATCCTTGAGATTGATGGTCGGGGTCACCGACATGCCGGGACGCAACAGGCCGGTGAGCTTGCTGTCATTGTCGAGGACAACCTTGACCGGAATGCGCTGCACGATCTTGGTGAAATTCCCCGTTGCGTTGTCCGGCGGCAGCAAGGCAAATTCCTGGCCGCTGGCCGGTGCAATGCTGTCGACACGCCCCTTCAAGGCGACACCCGGGAAGGTGTCGACGGCGATATCGACAGGCTGGCCTTTTTTCACATCCGTGAGCTGGGTCTCCTTGAAGTTGGCGATGACGTAGACATCGTCAACCGGAACGACCGCCATCAGCTGGGTTCCGGACTGGACATACTGTCCGACGCGCAGGGTGCGATTGCCAACCACGCCATCCACCGGCGAGACGATCGTCGTGTAACCCAGATTGAGCTCGGCCTGATCCTGAACGGCCCTGTCGCGTGCAAGCGCGGCGTTCATCTTCGCCAGTTGGGCTTGCAGCACGCCAACCTGTTTCTGCGCCGAAACAACGGCGCCTTCGTCACGCTGAAGCGTCGCCTTGGCAATATCCAGTTTGGAAACAGCCTGCTGGGCGTTCTGCACGCTTCCCGCGCCTTGCGTTGCAAGGGCACCGTAACGCTCATTGTCCTGCTGGGCGAATTTCAAGCTGGCCTGATCGACCGATACGGTCGACTGCGCCTGGGCAATCGCTGCCTGCTGCTGGTCGAGGCTCGCCACGATGTTCTCTATGTCAGCCTGTGCCGCGGCGACATCAGCCTTCGCCTGCTCAAGCGCAACTACGTAATCGCGGTCATCTATTTTTGCGAGGGGCTGATTGGCACGGACGGGTTGATTGTCCGCCACAAGCACTTCGCGCACATAGCCGGAAACCTTCGGGGCAACGATGGTGGAATCGGCCTTCACATAGGCATCATCGGTTGATTCCTGGAACCGTCCGACGGTCCAGTAGTGCCAGCCGAAATTCGCTCCCAGGCCCACAACGATCACAGCCGCGCCAATCAGCAGCAACTTTCGAACATTGTGCGGCGGCTGCTTATGCGGCGGCTCTATCTTGCCTTCCTGCGGTGCCGACATGGCTTCGTCGGCGCTCAGTGTCTTTTCAACCTTGAGATCGAGGGGTTGCGTGTTTTTGGTCATGGCGAATGCCCTTAGTTGAGGAACTAGATCGGCACGGTTCATTGGGAGAACTCGGGTCGGGGATAAATAAGGAACCCAGCAGTTCCCTAATTATGTCTGGACAATTCCGTTTGCAAGACAGAAAATGCGCAAGCAACTATTTTTGAAGACCGAAAGCAGAAGACTGGTGACAAAACCAACGGATACAATCGAGATCGAGCGGGACAATCAGGACGAAAACACACCAGAGATCAAACGTCCGCGCGGACGGCCGCAAAACCGGTCTGACGCGGAGACGAAACACCTGATCCTGCAGACCGCCACCCAGGTGCTGCTGGAAAACGGCTACACCGCGACCCGGATGGAGACGGTTGCCCGGGAGGCGGGTGTTGCAAAACGGACCATTTACCGTTTCTGGACAACGAAATCCGAACTGCTTGCGGCCATCGTCGCAGAACGCGGCGAGCAGATCGCCAGCAGGGTCGACGCCTTCCTGCAGACGATTCATCCGGAATCACTGGACCATTTGGGACTGAAACACGCACTCGAACATATCCTGAGCGAATTTGCGCACCTTGTCCTATCCGACCAGACCGTCGCATTCTATCGTCTGGTGACGGCCGAAGCCCTGAACTTTCCGGAAGTGGCCAGAGCCTTCTATCGGGAAGGTCCGTCGCGAAGCTCGGCCATGGTTGCCCGGTTTTTGGAACAGCAGGAAAAGCGCGGGCTGATCAAGCTCGATAATTCCAAGATTGCCGCAACGATGCTGCTCGGCATGGTGACCGCAGAACCCTTCCGCATCGCGACACTGGGGCTGGCCAGCGTTCCCGAAGACCGCGAGATCGAAGAGCGCGTGGCCATGGCAGCGGCATTGTTCCTCGAGGGATGCAGCATCAGGCCAGCCAGTTCCGGATAGTTTACTCTTTCTGCAGCCCGAGATAATCCGTGAGTTCGCGTGCCGCGGCACCGCCGGCGCGATTTGCACCGATGGTGGACGCCGAAGGACCGTAACCGACCAGATGAATGCGCGGGTCCTTGGCAACCTGTGTCGCCAGCCTGCCCGACATGATGATGCCGCCATTCTCCTCGCGGATCTGGAGCGGGGCAAGATGATCGAGCGAACTGCGGAACCCCGTGCACCACAAGATGACGTCGGCGCGCTGTTCCCGGCCATCGGACCAGCGTATGCCATTCCGGGTGATCCCGGCAAACATGGGCAGCCGTTTGAGCACACCACGCGCCTGTGCTGCGCGCAGCGCCGGCGTCCACGGAATCCCGGTGACTGAGACCACCGACCCCGGCACCAGCCCGCGTCGCACCCGGTCTTCCACAATCGCCACCGCCGCCCGCCCATCTTCCGGCGTAAATGGTGTATCGCGAAACTGCGGTTCCTGCCGCGTCACCCAGGTTGTTGAGGTGACCCGGGAAATTTCGTCCAGGAGTTGCAGCGCGGAAATGCCGCCACCGACAACAACGACATGCTTTCCGGCAAACTCATCCGCCGTCTTGTAATCATGGGTATGCAGCTGCCGGCCCTCAAAATTTTCCGCCCCCGGATAGGCTGGAATATAGGGCGTCTCCCACGTTCCCGTCGCATTGATGATGCCGCGCGCAGAAAACCCACCCTCTTCGGTCTCGATACGAAAGCGCCCGTTGCGCTCGCACACAACCTTGACCGTCTGCGGCCGGTAGACCGGCAATTCGAACTTGCGTTCATAGGCGGCGTAGTATTGCGGCACCGCTACCGATGCCTTGACTTCGTCACCGGCATCAACCGCCTCGACAAACCGCAGCCCCGGCAGATCGTGAACGCGATTGACCGTCGTCAAAGTCAGGGATGGCCAACGGTACTGCCACGCACCACCGGCACCGGGCGACTTGTCCAGAACCAGGTAATTCTTCCAGGATTTCAGGCCAAGCTGTTGCAGATGATAGGCGGAGGAAAGACCCGCCTGCCCGGCACCGATCACGACAATATCCGCCTTCAACAGCGCGCGCGCGTCGTGTTGTCCCGAAGGAGCATCCGCGCCGTGCACAGGTATGGGAGGGGCCGCTTGATCTGAAGGCATAGCCGATCATAAATTCGATCCGCGCAAATTCAAGTTCCGGCGATTGACTTTTACACCCGACCGGAACCGTGCGCCGGCGCGGGCTTCGTCAGTTGCTCAACCAGTTCGCGCGCATGAGGATGCAGATCCTCAAATCTGCGTGCGCAGATGGCCAGATGCCGCGTGGCCCACCTATCCGTCAGACGCACCGAATGAATGGGCATCGAGCGGCGATATCTCTTCGCTGCAGTCTCCGGGACGATTCCAAACCCGACATCCCGAGCAACCATACGGCAAATGCCTTCAAAGGTCCGCAGACGAATACGGAAGGCAAGAGCATGACCGGCACGTGCTGCGTGATCACCGAGATAATCCTGCAGCGGACTGCCGGCACTCAATCCGACAAATTCCTGCCCGGCGACATCGGCGAATGCGATACGGCTATGCCCCGCCCATCGGCTCGCGCGGGCAACAACCAGGACCAGGCGGTCAATGGCAAAGGGCCGCAATTCCAGACTGCCGTGATCCACCGCATCCGTGATCACACCGATATCGGCGGAACCGCCTGCCACCGCCTTGACGATCTCCGTGCTGAGACGCTCCTTCAAATCGATATCGACATTGGGCCGGACGGCGAGAAAGGCCGCAAGCCTTTCCGGCAGAAATTCCGTCATGGCCGCAGTATTCGCCATCAGACGAATGTGACTTTTCAGGCCCTTCGAGAATTCGCCCAGCTCCCCGCGCATCTGCTCGATCTGCCGCAGGACAATACGGGCATGATGGGCAACCGCATCGCCAGCCGGTGTGGTTGTGACGCCGCGCCGGCCGCGTTCAAGCAGCGGGAGACCGATGACGTCTTCCATGCCACGAAGCCGGGCACTTGCGGATGGCAACGTCATGTTGGCCTGCGTGGCACCATGGGTGATGCTTCCGGCTTCCACAACCAGAAGAAAGAGACGCAGATCAGTCAGGTCGAAACGCATGCATAGGGGTGTAGCACTCAATCTGCCTTCGGCATAGCCTTAGGCAGAGTTCGGTTCTTCCGCATTGTGAACAGTGCCATCCCGCGCAATGCTGGGGCATGTTTGACCTGTCCGCAGCTTCTCTTCTCATGATTGCCCTGACGTTCTTCCTTGCCGGTATGGTCAAGGGTGTGACCGGAATGGGGCTGCCGACCGTCGCCATGGGGATTCTCGGGACCATCATGCCTCCGGCAGGCGCAGCGGCGTTGCTGCTCGTTCCGTCCTTCGTCACCAATGTCCTGCAATTGCTTTCCGGGCCAAGCTTTGCGGTCCTCGCATTGCGGCTGTGGACCATGATGCTCACCATCCTGCTGGGAACCATTGCAGGTGCCTGGCTTATGGCCAATGATACTGCTGGATGGACCACGATGGGTCTCGGCGCTGCCTTGATACTCTATGCGGGTTTCGGTCTTGCAGCCCGCCAGTTGTCGGTTCCGCGCAGCCTGGAACCCTTTCTGTCGCCGCTCGTTGGCATCGTCACGGGCGTCATAACCGGCGCAACAGGCGTTTTCGTCATACCGGCCGTTCCCTACCTGCAGGCGCTGGGTTTGGCCAAGGACGATTTGATCCAGGCGCTTGGCCTGTCCTTTACCGTGTCCACCGTCGCGCTCGCAATCGGGCTGACATCGGGCGGAGCGTTGCAGTTCGATAGCATGAGCACGTCAGCTCTCGCATTGGCACCTGCGCTGTTCGGCATGTGGTGCGGTCAGAAGGTGCGCGATGCCATCAGCCCTGCAACTTTCCGCCGCTGGTTCCTGGTCTGTCTCTTGCTGCTTGGACTGGAGCTGGTTGTGAAGCCGTTGTTCTAACATCCGCCGATATCGATCTTCTGCGCCCCATCTGATCGCTGCCAGGGACGGCTGAAAGCAAAAACCCGTGCTGCGTTCTTCAGCACGGGTTTGAATGGCATCGTTGGGTTCGTCTCGACCAGCCTACTCCTGGCGCTGACCAGTCAGGCTGAGCAGCAGCTGGAAGATGTTGACGAAGTTCAGATAGAGCGAGAAAGCGCCGAAGACCGCGAGCTTCTGCTGCGATTCGGAATCATGGCTCTCGGCATACTGTTCCTTGATCGACTGTGTGTCCCAGGCGGTCAACCCGATGAACACCAGCACACCGGCTACGGATACGATGAACTGCAGCATCGACGAGCCGAGGAAAAGATTGACGAGGCTCGCGATGACCACGCCGATCAGACCCATCATCAGGAAGGAGCTGAACTGCGACAGGTCACGCTTGGTCGTGTACCCGTAGAGGCTGGTTGCGCCAAACATCGTTGCCGCAATGAAGAATGTGCGGGCAATGCTGGTTCCGGTGAAAACAAGGAATACGGATGCCAGGGACAGGCCCATGACCGCGCAGAAGGCCCAGAACATGGCCTGTGCCGACGATGCGGACATGGACTGCATCTTGAACGAGAAAAACATGACGAAGGCCAGCGGCGCCAGCATCACGACCCACTTCAACGGCGTCGAAAAGATAGGCACATAGAGAGCCGGTGTTGAGGCAACGACAAAGGCCACAAGACCGGTCACAACCAGACCAAGGCCCATGTAGTTGTAGATGCGCAGCATATGCTGGCGCAGGCCTTCATCAAAGGCCGCGGATGACTGGCCGCGTGCCGTATCCATCCCATAACGCAGAGGTGTATTCATAAACTCGGTTCCTTTCGGTTCGTTGGATCAGTAAAGGGTTTTGGCAAGGCCCAGCGCAGCCTTTTCCAGATCTGCCGTTGCAGCATCCGAAACGAGCGCATAGGCGACATCGCCAATTTGAAAATAGGCTGCAGACGTGCCGTTCACGCGGAGAGCGCGCGGTTTGACGACATCAAACGCGCCGGGACGCACCGCAAAGAGCGAAATCGGACCGAGGCTGTCGGACCGAATTTCCATTTCGACACTCGGTCCAAAATTGGACGGAAACAGTTGAACGTCATGCACCGTCCACTTCTCAGGCATTGCGGGTATCACGATTCCGGTCGACGCCCGTATCTCCGCGGGGTCGTAGCTGCGGGTTTCCGGCTGCGATACCATTTCGGCACGGAGCGATGATGTCTTGTGCGCCATGATGGCGTCTGAGACGTAGGCCGGCGGCGGCGTGGCGGCGACAACTTTGGAGACGGTCAAAGGACCGAACCCCGCATGTGCCATCCAGCCCAGGGCCAGCAGCACCCCAACCGCCGCAATGCGTTGCAAACCGCCAAACAGCCGGTCCCGCCCGAGACCCCGTTCAAGCCGGTGCGCGAGTTCTGATGTTTCCGGAGACCCGGCCGTATGTCCCTGCGCCAGCGCAAGCCGAAGTTCGTCGCGCGACTGCAGATCGGACATGACACGAGCGGCCTGTTCCGGGTGCTGCGACAGGTAACGTGCAATCTCAATCCGGCGAAGGGTATCGAGCTGGTCGTCTATATAGGCGTCCAGATCCGCTTCGACGACGGGATCGATCGTTTCAGTCATCTCGGCCTCCTACAATTTTCAAATGACCGGCCTTTCCCAATTGCCGGTCGTTTTCGTGGGAACGAAGGGTTGCGCGGGCCCGGCTGATCCGCGACATCAAGGTACCGACCGGGATGTTCAATGTGTTCGCCGCTTCTTCGTAGGAAAGACCTTCCAGCGCAACGAGATGAAGTGCGGACCTCTGCTCTTCAGGAAGAGCAAAAAATGCTTCCCGCACCTGGCCAAGCCGGACGGAATGTTCCTGTGGCGCATCGATGGCCACATCGGCAAGGGAATAGGCAGCTTCCAACGTCCGGGCCTCCACGGCGCTCGACCGCTTGACGTCGATGAACCGGTTGTGAAGGATCGAAAGCAACCACCCCCGAAGCGTATTGCCGTGACGAAACCCGCTTCGCCGCTCATAGGCGCGCAAAAGCGTATCTTGGACGAGATCCTCTGCATCCGCGTCGTTCCGGGTCAGGGAACGGGCATAACGGCGAAGAGAACCAAGCTGTCCAACAACATCAAAACGTGGTTTCGGCGTTTTCATATGGTGTATACGGAGCCCATGCGGTTTTATTCCCGTTACACGAAATTATTTTATTGTAGCACAAACGGATTATCTGGTTTGGGCCGGCGCGAACGGAGCCATCATGCCGAGATACGGCTTGACCAGCGGCGAAGCGTAGCCGCCGCGTTTGCTTGTCGTCAGGCCCAGCGTCACCAGACCTTCCGCGAGCTTGACCGCAGCGCCAACGCCGTCGACAACCGGGACGCCATATTCCTGTTGCAACCGGCGGGCAAGGTCAGCCATCCCTGCGCAACCCAGGACAATGGCTTCAGCCTGATCGTCCCGCAGCGCTTTTTCGATTTCAGCGCGGAGCTTTGTCGCGGCACCGGATGATGGATCATCGAGGGACAATACGGGAATGGCCGCAGCTCTTACGGTGGCGCGGTCCGACATCCCATAGCGATGCACCAGGCCCCTCACCGGCATGATCGAACGCTCAAGGGTTGTCACGATAGAAAAACGCTGCGCGACGAGCGCTGCGGTTGCGACGGCCGCCTCGCAAATGCCGAGTACGGGAATGGATGCCATGGCCCGCGCAGCATCAAGGCCCGTATCATCGAAACAGGCGATGATTGCCGCATCGGCCCCGCTTCTTTCGCCCTCGGCGATCTCCGTGAGCAAGCCGGGGACCGCAAATGCCTCGTCATAGTAGCCCTCGATCGACACTGGCCCCATGCGCGAGGTCCGAGCGCTGATCTCGGTTGCTGGACCAGCCACAGAACGGGCCGCACTCTCGATCGAGTTGGTCATGCTGACGGTGGTATTGGGATTGACGAGCAGAATGCGCATTTGCTGTTTATCCGACATGTGCACGGCGGCGGCCAAGAACGATGATCGCCGTCAGAGCAGCAATGATAACCAGGAATGAGAAGGCCGACGTAACGGTACCCAGCGCATAAAGCACAGGGGTCGTCACATTCGTCGTCATTCCGTAGATCTCGAGCGGCAAAGTGTTGAATGTGCCGGCGGCCATCAACGTACGGGCAAATTCGTCATAGGAAAGCGTAAAGCCAAAGAGCCCGACACCAATCAGGCTCGGAGCAATCATTGGCAGAAGCACGTGGCGAAAGGTCTGCCAGGCATTGGCGCCAAGATCACGCGCCGCCTCTTCATAGACCGGTGAAAAGCGATTGAACACGGCGAACATGATGAGCACACCGAAGGGCAGCGTCCAGGTCAGATGCGCACCGAGCCCGGATGACCACCATGCGGGCCTTATGCCGAGTACCTGAAAAAACAGGCCAATGCCGAGGCTGATCAGAATGGAAGGCACGACAAGACTGGAAATCGCGAGATAGAAGAGCAGCGTCGATCCCCTGAATTTGCGCCGGAATGCCAGACCGGCCAACAGCGAAACCACCACCGTGATGACCGTGGTCATGAGCCCCAGGATCATGGACCGGCGGAATGACCCGCCAAAATCACCGACGGCCTGCTGCTCGAAGAGATTGCTGAACCAATGCAGCGACATTCCATTCATCGGAAAGGTCAACCCTCCGGACGGTCCCTGAAATGACAGAATAAAGATTGTCGTGAGCGGCCCGTAGAGGAAAAGCACGAACAGTGTGAAGAAGAAGGCGAGAATATAGAATTCGCGGGATCTTGTCTCCGAATGCATGTCAGAGTTCCTTGCGAATATCGACGACACGCAGGATCGCGGCAACGATCAACAGCACGACAATCAGGAGAATGACCGCATTGGCGGCGGCGGCAGGATATTGCAGGAGCGAAATCTGGTTTGCCATCATCAGGCCGACGGAGGCGCTTTGTCCGCCCGACATGAAACGCACGGTAATGAAATCACCCATCACCAGCGTGACAACGAAAATCGAACCAATGGCAATGCCGGGCTTGGCCAGCGGTATGATGACATTCGTCAATATCTGAAATCCGGAGGCGCCGGCATCGCGTGCGGCCTCGATGAGCGAGCGATCGATACGCATCAACGTGTTGAAGATGGGCGTGACCATGAAGAGCGTGTAAAGATGCACCATCGCCAGGACGACCGCAAACTCTGAAAACAGCAGAAACTCAAGTGGCTTGGGAACAATGCCAAGCTGGATCAGCGATGAATTGATCAGGCCATTGCGCCCCAGGAACGGCACCCATGAAATCATCCGGATGATGTTCGAGGTAAGGAACGGCACAGTGCAGACAAGAAACAGCACCATCTGCATGGTGGTTGAACGGATATGGAAGGCAAGGAAATAGGCCACCCAGAAACCGATAAGCAAGGTGAGACCCCAGACGATCAGCGTGAACTTGAAGGTGTTCAGATAAATCTTCCACGTGACCCACGAGCCCAGTGTTTCGGTATAATTGAAGGTGACGAAATCCGGATAGATCCGTACGGAGTCATAGTCCCAGAAGCTGACCATGACGATTGTAAGGATCGGCAACAGCAGAAACAGACCGAGGATAAGCGCCAGCGGCATCGCCTGGAGATAGGAGAGCAACGGGAGGATCGACTTGGGCCATATCCTGCGAAATGGCCTGGCGAACTTGTCCGGCTCGTTGGTTGTATCAGCGGAAAGATCTGTTGTTGTCATGGAACGTTCCTCTGGAAGGACAGGCCGCCTTTCCCCCGGGGGAAAAGGCGGCCAAGCTGCACGTCAGGCGGCGATGAACTCGTTCCATTTGCGGACCATGTAACGATCCTCGTCCATGACGGAATTCCAGCATGCAACTGCACCCATGCGGGCTTCGAATGCCCCGCCATCGCGAACTGCCCCCGCCTTCTCCATGACTTTGCCATCGGGAGCAACGATGTCGCCCGCAGCCGGCTTGCCTTCCATCCAATACCCCCATTCATCCGCCGTCATGAAGTTCTTTGCGGTTTCAGGCGCTGCGGAATAATAGCCCTGCCGATTGAGATAGGCGCCCACCCAGCCGGAGAGATACCAGTTGATATATTCATAGGCGGCATCAAGCTCGATGCCGCTCAGGTGCTTGGCGAGACCGAGCCCGCCACCCCAGGCGCGATAGCCCTCCTTCAGCGGCTGATACTTGCAGGCTATGCCCTTGGAGCGGACGGCAGCGACGGCCGGCGACCACATGGACTGGATGACCACCTCACCGGAAGCCATGAGATTCACGCTTTCATCGAATGTCTTCCAGAAGGAGCGGAACTGGCCATCTGTTTTCGCCTTGATGAGGAAGGCAACTGTCTGGTCGATTTCCGCCTTCGTCATATTGCCCTTGTCGCCATACTTGATGGTGCCCATGGATTCGCAGATCATGGCAGCGTCCATGATGCCGATGGACGGAATATTGATGATCGACGCTTTGCCCTTGAAGGCAGGGTCCATGATATCCGCCCAGCTGGTGATGTCGCGGCCGACCAGATCCGGCCGGATACCAAGGGTATCGGCATTGTAGATCGTCGGGATCAGAGTCATCCATTTGGTCGGTTCGGCGGCAAATTTCGTTGAGTCCGCGCTTTCGACAAAGCCCACCGTATGGGGCGCTGTTCCCTGCGCGATCTTGCTTTCCGGAGTCAGTTTGCCGGTTACGAAAAGCGGGGCGATCTTGTCGAAATACTTCATCTTCGACACATCCATCGGCTGCATGACACCCGCTGGAAAGACCTTCTTGGCGATCCAATATTCGATATCGGCGATATCATAGCTGTCCGGCTGTGTGACCGCGCGCTGGGTCACCGCGTCGGAATCGAGCGCCGTTATCTGAAGCGTGAAGCCGAGATCCTCCTTCACCTTGTTGGCAACGTCATTGAGGTTGGAAACGCCTGTTCCGAACTGGCGCAGTGTTACATTCTTGATGTTCTGCGCCCAGATGGTCGGAAAGCCGGTAATGGCGCCGGACCCGGCGACCAGACCTGCAGCCGCGGCGCCTGTCTTCAGAAACGCGCGTCTGTTCAATCCTGCCTTGTGTTTGATTGTATCTGTCATGTTCAGTTCCCCTTTTTTGGTTGTTTCATTCAGGAGTTCAGACGCCCAAGAATGATGGCGTCATTGCTGTCCCAGGCGAGCGGGATGGCTTCACCCACGAAAACAGGCTTTTCATCGAAGGCCTGGTCGCTGACGATGACCGTGAAATCATCGATGCCGGCACCGGCTACCGAGAGCTTTATCGACGCGCCGCGGTATTCGATGTTGGAAACCACGCCGGTAAACCCGAAACCCGCCGCCGGCGCGCCGCTGATACGGACGCGATCGGTGCGGATGGCGATATCGATGGCCGCTCCGGCCTCGGCATGACCTGCGGCGGCGAGCGAAATACCGCCCGGAACATCAAAATGGACAAGGCCCTTCGAACTGTTCGCAACCCGTCCGGAAACCACATTGTGATCGCCCATGAAGCGCGCCACAAAAGCTGTCGCGGGTCGCTCGAACACGGTTCGCGGATGCGCCGCCTGCTCGATCCTGCCATCGTTCATCACAACGATGAGATCCGCCAGCGCCATCGCTTCTTCCTGGCTGTGCGTGACATGGACGAAGGTTATGCCCAGGCTGGTCTGCAGTTTTTTGAGCTCAGCGCGCATGCGTATCTTGAGAAACGGATCGAGAGCGGAAAGCGGTTCGTCAAGCAGGAGCGCTTCCGGGTCAGTGATCAGGGCGCGTGCAAGCGCGACCCGCTGCTGCTGCCCGCCGGAGAGTTGTGCGGGCCGGCGGGTCGCATAGGCGTCCATCTGCATCAGTTTGAGCATGGCCATTGCCTTGGCGCGCCGCTCTTCCTTGCCGACGCCCTTCATCTTCAGGCTGAAGGCGACGTTGTCGATGAGATCGAGATGCGGAAACAGAGCATAGGACTGAAACATCATCGCCGTGCCACGCTTGGCCGGAGGAAAATCCGTCACCACAGTGTTGCCCAGTCGGATATCACCGCTTGAAATCACTTCGTGGCCCGCAATCATCCGCAATGTCGACGTCTTGCCGCAACCGGATGGCCCCAGAAGACAGCAATATGTCCCGGCGGGAATCTTCAGGCTGATCGTGTCCACGGCCGTTGCGGTACCGTAGACTTTCGAAACCGATACGATGTCAATTTCAGCGGCTTTGCTCATGCAGCGTTCCCTTTTCTGCCCACTGGAGCTCTGCATATACCGTGCCAATTCCGAGACTTTTTCCTAAGCCTCTGGAATCCTTGCGCCAATTTCCGCAGGATCAGTTTCCCAGCGCATACCGCAATGCTGCAATGCACAATTTATGTTCAATGTTTTCAATCTTCGGTGAAATTGTATGCAATTTATATTTCCACAGCGTGCAATCTTGGATGCTGGTCTTAGCTGGAAATCGCGCTAAAAGAGACTTGGAAGGCAGGAACCGATGAAGCCAGCAATTGAGACAGTCCCGTTACGCGATGATGCGCAAGATGACCGTTCGCAACTCATTCGTGAGGCGCTTTACAATGCTATCGTCGAGCGAAGGCTGGCCCCGGGCACAAAGCTGATCGAGACCGAGGTGGGCGAGCTTTTCGACGTCAGCCGCACGGTCGTGCGCGCCGCATTGCAGATGCTGGCGTTTGAGGGACTGGTCAAGATCGAGCGCAATCGGGGCGCGTTCATCGCCTATCCCTCACCAGACGAAGCGCGGCAAATCTTTGAATCCCGCCGGGTCATCGAGCCGGAGATTGCCATGCGTGCGGCTGAGCGCATGGTAATCGCTGACATCGACATGTTCCGAAGCCATTTGAGAGAAGAAGAACGGTTGCTTGCGGAGCGAGGACCAAATGCGCGGCGCGCGGCGATCAAAGCTTCTGGCGATTTTCACCTGATGCTCGCGGCGGTTGCCGGAAATCAGATTCTTGAGCGTTTCATGCGGGAACTGATCGCCCGATCATCCCTCGTCATCGCATTATACGGACAATCCGGGGCTTCGAGCTGCGCCAGATCGGAGCATGCGGATATTCTCGGCGCGCTTATCGCACGGGACGGAAAAAAAGCCGCCGGCACGATCCTCCACCACATCGATCACATTGAAGAAGATCTTGATTACAGGGCTGCCGGCAATGCGCCGCTGCGTCAAGCGCTGCGGTTGTAGGTTTCATCCCAAAAGGGAAGGATTTCATATTCCTTCAGTCCTATGCCTTTTGGTTTCGGTGCAGACGCGTTTGATGACGAGCGCAGCCGCAAAACCCAACCCCACCACGCCAAGCACGAGTATGACAGGCATCTGAGCGCCAACAAACCAATAGAAAACGGCGAACAGACCTAACAACGCCAGAAGCGCGACGAGCGCTGAACGCTCCGTACTCACCTTAAATCGGCAACTGCCTATCATGGCCACAATGCCAATCAGGACCGCCCCCATCCCCACGATGAGTGGCAGTGCTGCCATGAGCACTGGCTCGGTTGTTCCGTCCATGCGTATTCCCGTTTCTTGAATTTCTGCATACTGACACCACAATCATAGTCACCTTTCATTGCAACGAAATTACGGTTGCATCCCGGCACGCAATCTATCGTTGAAGAGCGCCGGAAAAGCGCACAATTCAGCGCAATCTCCTGCCAGTCATTCTGCTGGCTGGCCGGAAGCCGTTATGGAAGGCGCAAATTCGACACGGAAGCAGGCGCCAAGCGGTCTCTGCACAATGGTAATATTCCCGCCATGCAGTTCCATGATCTCCTGGACCAGCTTGAGTCCGAGACCGGAACCTTTGGTGCCCTGATGCCGTTTGAAAAACGGCTCGAACACGCGCTCGCGAAGTTCAGCGGGAACGCCCTGCCCTTCATCCGCAACCTCGATCCAGTTTTGCCCGACAATCACCGCGATGGTGCCTGTTCGGCCGCCGTGATCGATGGCATTCTGCACAAGATTGGTCACAACTCTTTCCAAGGCAACGGGATCGCCCTGCACGACCGCATTGGCGGCGGCGGCTTCAAAACCGACTTCATACCCCGCGGTGAATGCCAAAGGCCCCATATCGAGAACGACGCGCTGTGCGAGCTGGATGAGATCAACATCGGTGAAATGGCGCACGTCCTGTTTCAACCGCTGCAGGTCAAGCATTTGTTCCGCCAGAACCGCCAGTCTTGCGGTATCCTCTGTCAGAAGAGATTTGGTCATGCCTTGCGGCAACGATGCGACCCTCGTCTTGAGGATCGCTATGGGCGTGCGCAGTTCGTGCGCGGCGTCGGCGAGAAAACGCTCCTGGCGGTCATAGCCTTCGTCCAGACGACCCAGCGCTCCATTGACCGCGCGCACAAAAGGCGTGACTTCCGAGGGCATGCCAGTCGACGTCAATCGAACCCCGCGTTTTTCGATATCGATTGAATCCGCCTGCGCGGCAGCCTGTTCCAACCCCCGCAGTGATCGCCGCACGACAATGGGCGTTGCTACGAAAGCACCGAGCGCAATGATCCCGAGTATCGGAACGACAAGTTTCAGCAGGATCAGTGAAATTCCCAGAAACACCATGAAGAACGGCGCAAGCGCGGATGATCCCGTCAGTATCTGTACACGGCCAGCGTCGGTCTCGACCCAGCGCATTCGGGCCGTTGGTCTCTCCCGGTCACCGATATTCCAACCGAAACGGGCCTGGCCAATCCGGTCCAGAGCATTTCCTATGCCGGCATATTCCTCCGGGATATCGCCTTCCGTCAGTTGATGCCCCTGCCCATCCCGAATGATGTACCAAAGGTCCGGCACATCTTTTCGCAACGCCCTTATTGCATCCGTATCCTTCAGTATCAGACCACCCTGCGGGTCTCTTCCAATACCCGCTTCGAGAATTTCAACGGTGTTTTCCGTCGAACGGAAGTCGAACAACTGCCCGGAACCGAAAAGCACTGCGATGACAAGAATGAGCACAACGGACTGAACCGCCAGCAACCGCCAGAACAATCGCCGCCTGAGGGATTGCGGGCGCTGCTCCGTCATGACTCCTCCCGCAGGAGATAACCCACCCCGCGAATGACATTGATCACAACCCCAGCCTTCGCATCGGCCAGTTTGCGGCGAAGTCTTGAGACGTGGGAATCGAGTGCGTTCGACTGAATCTCATCGTCAAAGCCGAAGACAGCTTCCATCAGCGCAGGCCGCGGAACCATGCGGCCGACGCGGCGCACCAGGCTTTCAAGCACCAGCATTTCACGCCTTGGCATCTCAAGCCGGCAATTGCCGACGAGAACATCGCGATAGGCCATGTCGAAGCTCAATCGCCCCACCGTGATGATTTGCGACTGCGCCAACCCCGGACGGCGCAGAACCGCCCGCAACCGGGCCAGAAGCTCATCGAAGTCGAATGGTTTGGCCATGTAGTCATCGGCACCGGTCTCGAGGCCGCTGATACGCTCTGGTACCCGCCCCTTGGCCGTCAGAACAATGATGGGCAAGGTGAGACCATTGCTCCGCAATTTTGGAATGAGGCTCAATCCATCCCCATCAGGCAGTTGGCGATCGAGCAGCAGCGCGTCATAAACCCCGTCATTGAGAATGAGCTCGGCATCAAAGAGACTGCCGACATGGTCCATCACCAGATTGTGGCGTGCAAACGCCGCTCTCAGCGCCGAGACCAGTTGCGGTTCGTCCTCAACCAGCAATATACGCATCTGCCACTCCGCCCCCGATTCACCCGACTTTATCGCCACGTCCTTGCATGCGGAAGGTGCCACTCATCCACGCACACGGCGAAAGATCAATCCAACGGCCAGTTCACCCAGAAGAATAGCGCCAACAACAGCTATTCCCATCTGCAGCGGATCACGTTCCGATTGACGCAACAGGAAGCCGAGACCGACCAAGGGCGTATTCCAGACAAAGATGCCGAGAATGGTTGCCGGCAGAAAGCCTTGCAATTTCAATCGCAAGACACCAGCTGGCATTGCCAGGAATATCCTGATGGTCGGAATGGTCTGGGCGACGAGCGTAACCCAGAACTGGTTTGTCTCGTAGGCGTTGGCCATGGCACGGTACCGGGTGACCGGCAGGAAAATATAGCGGCCGAAACGGGCGACAAGCGCATCCGTTCGTTCCTTTCCCGCCAACCGGCCAATGCCATACCAGAACAGGGCACCCAGCGTGGACCCGCACACGGTGGCGAGCACGAGAACAATCAGTTCCGGGAGCCCCGACACATATGTCGCACCGAGAAACACCAGCATGAGATAAGACGGAAGAACCGGGATCAGCTTCTCCGCAAAGGCAAGAGCGACAATGCCAAGCAATCCCATGTCCAGCAGCGATGCATAAAGCGGAGAATCCATCAGCGCGCATTCCCGAGCGAGGGAACCGGATTGCGGGTGATGCGGTAGACCGAAGCCGGCGGGAAATTGCGGAACGTCCAGCCGGTCTTCTCTGCCTTGAGGTCGAGCTTGTGCAGGAGCGGGGGTGACACCGGGCATTTGGGTCCGTAGGTAAACTGGTAAAATCCGCCGTCACGGCGCAACCGGGAAAAACATCCTGCAAGGATCGCCAGCACGATGGCGGGTTTCATCGACAGAAGCGGCAATCCGCTGATGACATTGCCGAAAACCGCGTCTTCAAAGAGGCCGCGCTCCCCGATATGCCGCGCATCCATCTGGTAGAGTTTGGTATCGGGAAATCTTACCTTGAGGAGAGGCACGAACTCAGGCCCATACTCAATCAGCGTGATGTCGCGCTCTGCAATGCCGCGTTTCAGCAGGGCCGACGTGAACACGCCCGTCCCGGGACCAAGCTCCAGAACAGGGCCGTGACACGGCGATATGTGCTCGGTCATCAGAGCCGACAGACTGTTGCTGGATGGTGTTACCGATGCGACGCGTAGGGGTGCGCGCAGCCAGGCACTGAAGAACCGAAGAATATCTGTTTGAGCCATTCAAAATCTCACATGAGGAACGTTGCGGGTTCCACCATGTGCGAGCGCAAACATTGTGACAGTCTGGCATGCCCGGCAAGAATTCACAGGTTCGGCTTGGCGATTCCGGCAGGCCCTGCCGCTGGTCAAATAGCCGCGCCGCCAAGCGAAGAACGCCAATATGCAACACGCTCCTTGAGACGGGCCTGACGGACATAGGCCAGTTTCTCGTCCTCCATTCGTTCGAGTTCCTCGAACACGAAATCGTCCGATGTCCCATGGTTCCAGGCCTGCTGCAGGTCCCGGCACGGATGATTGCCAAGACGAAGCGTAAACCACAGGCGGTTCTGGATCGTATCAAGGTTGGTGCTTTGGCCAATCCAGATTTTGCCCGACGCGAGGCAGCGAACGACATAAATTCCAACGATCGCTTTTCTTTCCTTATAGGCCGCGATCGCCGCCTTTTTGTCCTCGGTCTTCATCCGTCATTCCATTCACAAGAGTTTTCAAGTCATAGCCCCCATAGCAGTCAATCCGAATTTCGTCAATTTATTACCCGGATGATATTGACTTTTCATTTTATAACCCGGATATAAATCAAATATCAATCGAGTACCCGTCATGACCGACCATCTTTCCCGACCCTGCACCGCTTTCGACGGTACAAACCTTCTCTTGTCCGGCCCCCTGGTCGAAGTGGCCTTGGCCGTAAAGAATACTTCCGAAGAAGGCGACACTTCCGGACCTCTCCTCGTCTTTGACGACATGACTGGCCGCGTCGTGGATCTCGATCTGCGCGGTACAAAGACCGACATCATTGCACGGTTGTTGCAGTCGTCGAAGGATGATGACGGTTGGCAAAATGCAAGCCAGCCGTCGCGGGAACCCGAGGATGGCCTGCCCGCACCTGCACCGCGTGGGCGAGGACGGCCAAAACTCGGCGTCATTGCCCGGGAAGTCACACTTCTGCCGCGGCATTGGGAGTGGCTTGCCGAGCAAAGCGGGGGTGCATCCGTTGCGCTCAGGCGGTTGATCGACGAAGCCAGAAAGGCGGGCGGCAGTGAAACCAAAACCCGTGCCGCCCAGGAAGCAGCCTACCACTTCGCATTGGCGATGGCGGGCAATATGCCTGGCTTTGAAGACGCAATCCGGGCTTTGTTTGCCGGCAACCAGACCGCTTTTGTCGAACGGGTCAGCGAATGGCCAACCGACGTGCGCCAGTATGCGATAAAGCTGGCATACGGCAGACAGTAGGCACCACTTTCCGGGCGGGAAGGCGCACGTCGACAAAATATACGACTATCCAACCTATCAGAACTGGAGCGAAATGCCGCTCCGGAAGGGCAGGCTTGTGCCTGACATTTGACATGACCCAACAGAGTATCGCGCCAAGAGCTGCGCGGCCCCTATGGCGCACATTCCTTGCCATCCTCCTGCCGATGATGCTGACCAATGTATTGCAGGCGGCATCAGGCACGATTGACGGAATCTTTCTGGGCCAATTTCTCGGCGTCAAAGCGATTGCAGCTGCATCGGCATTCTTTCCGATCATCCTGTTTTTATTCTCAATCGTTATCGGCCTGAGCAGTGGTGCGACAGTTCTCATCGGTCAAGCCTGGGGGAGCGGCGACCGCGGGAAGGTCCGGACTGTGGCGGGCACGGCTTTGGGAATGATGATCCTTGCGGGTTTCATCGTCAGCATAGTCGGCAGCTTGTTTGCGCAAAAAATCATATCGATGCTTGGGACACCTGCTGACATCCAAGCCGATGCCACGATTTACGCGCGCACAATGCTGGCAGGGATGCCGATCATCTTTACGCTTTGGCTGACAACGTCGATGAGCCGTGGCGTATCCGATGCGGTGACACCATTGTTAGCTCTCTCAATCGCTACAGTCGCTTCTCTTGTCTGCACCCCTGCATTCATTCGTGGCTGGTTTGGCATACCGTCCCTTGGTGTAGCCAGTGCACCCATCTCAGCTTTTGTCGGCGCCATCATTGCGATGCTGTGGCTTGCCGGGCATTGGCGACGCAAGAATCACCCTCTTGCGCCGAATTTCCGAAACCTTTTCCAGATGCGGATCAATCTCCATCTTGCCAAAGCCATCTTGCGCATAGGTCTTCCAATGGCTGTACAGATGCTGACGATGGCGGTAGCTGAGATGGTCCTGCTTGGATTGGTAAACCGGCATGGCGCCAATGCAACAGCAGCTTACGGGGCAATCAATCAGGTGATGCACTGGGTCCAGCTTCCAGTCATGTCGCTTGGCATCACCACGTCGATTTTGACCGCCCACGCCATCGGTGCAGGCCGGGCAGACAGGATCGGTAAAATCCTGCACACCGGCCTATGGCTGAACATCATCACAACGGGTGGCTTCGTCATCTTCGCTTATGCGTTTGCCAACCCGATTATCGGCTTGTTCATAACCGATAGTGAGGTCGTTGCTACAGCAATACAGCTTCTGCACATTGTGCTCTGGAGTCTTCTGGCGGCTGGAGCGACCAGTGTGCTGACCGGCGCGATGCGTGGCAGCGGTACTGTGCTCAATCCGACTGGCCTGTCAATTCTCGCCATCCTGGCAGTGGAAATACCGCTGGCCTACTTCATGAATGCCAAGATCGGGCTGACTGGAATATGGATTGCCTATGCCACGACCTTCGTCACAATACTGCTCTTTCAGATGCTGTACTTCCGTTTTTCATGGCGACGTCACCACATCACACGCCTGGTCTGAATGACCAGGGTTAATCCTGCGGCGCACGCGCTGCGCGTTGCAGGATTTCGACCACCATCTCGGAGGCCTTTTCGAGCGAACGCACCGGCAGAAATTCATAGATCGAATGAAAGTTATGGGCGCCGCAAAACAAATTGGGGCAAGGCAAGCCCTTTTCCGACAGCACTGCGCCGTCATAGCCGCCGCGCATGGGGATCGACTTCGGCGATACGCCAATCGCCCGCATCGCCTCCAGCGCCAGCTGTACCGGATAATGATTGGGGCCCTGCAAACTGTCGGCGACGTTGCGATACATTGGCTGATATGCTGCCGTCACAGTCTGGGCACCGTGGAGTTGATTAAAGCTCTCGACGACGGTGTCGACAAAGTGGCGCCGGTGGTCGAATCCCGCCTGGGTAAAATCACGGATGTCGAGAACGATCCGTGTTTCGGCAACCGTGCCATGGATGGATTTGACCCAATAGTAGCCTTCGCGGTTTTCCGTATATTCCGGTCTTTCACCTGCCGGCAGCATGGCGATGAATTGCTGGGCAAAGAGCACGGCATTGCGCAGCTTGCCCTTGGCCGACATCGGGTGCGCGGTCTGCCCGTGGAAGGTGATGTGGAACTCACCCGCATTCCAGTTCTCGTGCACGATCTCGCCAATCTCGCAGCAATCCAGCGTGTAGGCGAAATCGGCATCGAGGGTTTTGACATCCAGCGCCTTGGCTCCCAGAAGGCCAATTTCCTCGTCCGGGACAAACACGACCTTCACCTCGCCATGTTCAATCCCGGGATTTGACTGAAGCGTCTGCATCGCATGCATGATCTCGGCTATGGCTGACTTGTTATCCGCACCGAGCAAGCTTGTTCCATCGGTAACAATGATCCGGTCACCGGCATAACGCGTCAGCTCGGGAAAATCGCCCGGGCGCATAACGACCTGAAGCTGTTCGTTCAAGACGATATCGCCGCCTTCATACTGTACGATCTGGGCTTTGGTATCCGTATTGTACTCGCTGCTGGTGTCGAGATGGGCAACCCACGCCACGGTTGGAATCGTACGATTCTTGTCGGTTGCATTGCTCGGCAGTGTCCCCACCACGATCGAATGCTCCCGTTCCTCGACATCCAGCCCAAGGTCACGCAACTCTCCAGCCAGCAAGCGCGCCAATACTGATTGACCGGCACTCGAAGGCAAATGACCTGCGCCGGGGACCGTCGTGGTATTGATGCGTGTGTAGTTGAGAAATCGTTCAACAATGTCCATTGCGTTCTCTGCCTCTGATCAAAGATGCTGGTTTCGATGATTCCACTTTTCAGGACAAGCGTTTAGGTGACATATTTGTATTGCATTGCTCCGACCCCTCGCCGATAAATTCCGATCCCATCCATGTGATACGTTGATTCCCAGAAAAGACAGGACGACATGAAACTTCCCGAGAAAATTCTTTCAGCGACTATCCTTGCCCTCGGATTGAGCGGAACAACCATGGCTGTGGCTTCCGCAAAGACATTGATTTATTGCTCGGAAGCCGCGCCAGACGGCTTTGACGCTGCGAGCACCACATCGGGTGCGACATATGACGCCTCCGCCCGCAATGTTTCCAATGGCCTCATCAAGATCAAACGCGGTTCGACCGAACTGGAGCCGGGCCTCGCCGAAAGCTGGGATATTTCCGCCGACGGGAAAGAATACACGTTTCACCTGCGCAAGGGCGTGAAATTCCAGACAACGAGCTATTTTACCCCGACGCGCGATTTCAATGCGGATGACGTCATCTTTACGTTCGACCGTCAGGGGAACAAGGCCAATCCCTACAATGGCAAGGGAGTCTGGCCGCAATACAATTCCTATTCGTTCCCGAGCCTCATCGGCAAGATCGAAAAAGTCGACGAGCATACAGTCAAGTTCGTCCTTACCCGTCCGGAAGCGACGATGCTCGCTTCCCTTTCCCTCACATTCGCAGTCATTCAATCCAAGGAATATGCGGACAAGCTTCTGGCCGAGGGCAAGCAGGACGAATTTGGCCTGTTACCCATCGGAACCGGTCCCTACCAGTTTGTCGATTATCAGCCGGACACGGCCGTTCGCTATACGGCCAATCCCGATTACTGGGGCGGGAAGCAGAAGATCGATAATCTGATCATCGCCGTAACCCCGGATGCCTCAGTCCGCTACCAGAAGCTCAAGGCTGGCGAATGCCATGTCATGGCTTACCCGAACCCGGCCGATCTTGCTGAGATGAAAACCGACCCGGCGATCAACCTCCTGCAAAAGGAAGGCCTGAACATTGCGTTCATGGCCTACAACACGCTGGTCGCGCCTTTCAACGATGTGCGCGTGCGCAAGGCCATCAACATGGCCGTCAACAAGCAGGCGATCATCGACGCGGTCTACGGCTCGACCGGCATGGTTGCCGTCAATGCCATTCCGCCGGGTGTCTGGTCATACAATGCAGCCGTCAAGGACGATGCCTATGATCCCGCCCAGTCGCAGAAACTGCTCGCAGAGGCTGGCGTCAAAGATCTTTCGATGAAAATCTGGGCCATGCCCGTTCAGCGTCCCTACATGCCCAACGCGCGCCGGACCGCCGAAATGATGCAGTCTGACCTGGCAAAAGTTGGCATCAAGGCTGAAATCGTTTCCTATGACTGGACCGAATACCTGAAGCGGTCGCTGGAAAAAGACCGGGACGGCGCGGTCATTCTCGGATGGACGGGCGGCATTGCCGATCCGGACAATTTTCTTGCGGCCCTTCTGGGCTGCCAGGCTATTGGCAGCGGCAATCGCGCCAACTGGTGCAACGAGGACTTTGAAAAACTGATCCAGGCAGCCAAACTGACCACGGACCAGGCCGAGAGAACAAAGCTGTATGAACAGGCTCAGGTCGTGTTCAAGGAGCAGGCACCCTGGCTGACGATTGCCCATCAGATCGTCCAGCAACCGATTAGTGCCAAGGTGAAGGATTTCCGCGTTGATCCATTCGGCGGCAATCTGTTTGAAGATGTCGACATCGACGAATAAGATCGTTAAGCGACGGGGCCGGGACAACGCCCGGCCCCTGCGCAATTCTTTACAGTATCCGAGCATTGTTGATGTCGGTGCGGATGTGGCCAATACTGCGGCTCGGAAACATCATTGAAAGACCTCTAGAGATAAGTTACATTATTCCGATGCCGGGCTTTCACGATGGGGAAGCCTCCAATATCGGCAGGCAGTATTATTTAGGCTGGTGACGATTTTATGCTCTGAAAAACGCATAAATCGTATTTTCGTTCTGGGCTTCTGAGATAACCAGAAATCCGCACACAATATATTTCATACATAAACAAATTTATAAGTTGCCGAGACATGCAGAAAGACCTGAAGCCTTCCCTGATAGTTGCGGTATCCATCTGGTGCATTGCCCTGCTGGTGTACGTTTCCGTGTCGGCCGTCACGATTTTTCGGGACAAGTCGGACATGTTCGCGGCAAAGGCCAATGAGATCACAACCAGTGTTGATCGCCGCATTGCCCAGAATTTTGCTTTCGTCAAATCCCTGGAGGGTTTTTCAACCGTATCCGGTGTTGAATCCATGAAGGTATTCAGCTCGCTGGTTCAGCATATAATGGACGCTTGCCCTCGCATACACCTGATCCATTTGTACGAGCTCCCCAAAGGCGATCACCCCTCTCACGCTACCCTCATGGCCAGTTTTCCCTCGACCACTGACGTTGCGGCAATACCCGCAGTGCTCCCAACGGTCATTAACCAGCCCCGTGGTATGATCCGCGGATTCGCTGATCCACGCTTTCCCGGGCGTTATTTCACGACAGCACATGTTGAAAATGGCAATGCACATTATGCCATTGTCATGCTTCTGGATGTAGCACAAATGATCAAGCCACTCCTGCTGTCCGGCTCACCGGAGGTCGAGTGGATCATTGGCGGCGTCCCTGCCATCCTACTGAATGACGAACAGGATTCGTTTTTCTCCCCCTGGCTTCGGCTCGAAAAAACAATCGTTTCCAGTCTGCACAAAACCGCATCGGAGGACATCACCGACTTCCCCGAAGGGACGGTGTTTCGCATAAGCGAAACTGTTGATCTGAGTGAATTGTTCAATCCGTTGGGACTTGCAGCATATTGCTGTCTTTCCGCCGCAGCGGTCGCGGCAGCCTATCACACCCTTCACCAACGCCGGCTCTCCCAGCGCCTGCGGCAATCGGAGGAAGAAGCACTGGGGCGTGCCGCGAGACTGGAAAAGGAGAACCGTCTGGAGCATGCGGCACGGGTCAATGCCATCGGGGAGCTTGCAGCCGGCATTATCCATGAACTGGCGCAACCTCTCACATCGCTGCTCAGCCAAAGCCAGGCGAGCCTCAAGGTACTCGAGGAAAAAGAACCCCGCACCGGCCTCCTGAAACAGGCAATGGATGCCAACGTCCGGGATGCAAGAAGAGCTGGCCGAATACTCGGAAAGATCCGTGATTACATTGCAAATACAGCCGCAGCTCCTGAAATCACGACGCTTAACAGCGCCATCCTGGAGATTGTCGAGATTCTCAATTTGGAAATCAAACAACGGAACGTTTCGTTGGTGCTTTGTCTTGCAGAGCCTTCGCCCGTTGCAAATATCAAT
Organism: Phyllobacterium sp. SL163; assembly: GCF_049896885.1. Classification (NCBI taxonomy): domain Bacteria; kingdom Pseudomonadati; phylum Pseudomonadota; class Alphaproteobacteria; order Hyphomicrobiales; family Phyllobacteriaceae; genus Phyllobacterium; species Phyllobacterium sp. SL163. The sequence goes on from NZ_JAFCVE010000005.1 coordinate 82,096, forward strand.
CGGGTAGAGCTTGAACAAGTCGTCCACAATCTCGTCCGCAACTCGATTGAAGCGCTCGGCACATCGGAGCAGCCGCAAAAACGTATAACCATCCACACCGTCGCAGATCACACCGTGAATATCATCCAAGTGTCAGACAACGGGCCCGGTTTGAGCCCGGATACGCTTGCACAGCTCTTTCAGCCCTTCTTCACAACCAAGAGCAGCGGAATGGGATTGGGTCTCTCGCTGTCCCAAAGAATAGTGCAACGCGTCGGTGGGCTGCTCACCGCTTCGAACAAAGATGGCGCGGTCTTCACAATTACCCTGCCAAAAGCGGAGACTCGTCCAGTAACAGCACCTTTCATACCGTTGGTCGCTTTCGACGCAACCAACGGTATGCAACCGGAACATGACATCAAGCATTTCGCCGCCCGCGCCAACAAGCGATATGCCGGATAAAGAACAAAGGGCGTCGATACCCTACTGAACCCGCATTTTCATCTGAACAAATTCAGCCACAGATGTCGTGCCCAGTTTCTCGGAAATATTGGCCCGGTGCGCATCGACCGTCCGCAATGAGATGCTCAATGACGTTGCAATTTCCTTCGAACCCCATCCCCGGCAGACGAGATTGATGATTTCATTTTCGCGCGGGGTCAATGACGCGAACAACGCTTCAGCCTCTCGCTTTTCCAAAACAATCTCGAGAAGCACTTCAGCTTTCCCAAGCGCTTCAAAAAGCTGCTCCGGATCGACAGGCTTGGCCAGGAAATCAACGACACGCGATTGAAACGCCGTGCGGCAACTCCTCAGATCTCCATAGCCGGTAATAATGATGATAGGCCAGTCAATGCCTTTGCCGATCAGTTCCTTCTGCAATTCCAGCCCGTTCAGCTCCGGCATCTGCAAATCCAGAAGCAGGTATCCGGGCGGCAACAGGCTGACCTCACGAAGAAAGGTCAACGGGCCATCAAAGGCAATGACATTGATCCTGTAGGCCTCGAAGAGCAGACAGAGCCCCTCCCGGACGGCAGCATCATCGTCAACGAGATAGACTGGATAGCGCATCAAAACGTGACCTTGTCTGGCGGCAGCAGCAATGGGCAAACGAAAACCCTGCCGTCGAGCAGGCGGAGAATACCCCGCCACACGATCACAGATTCACATGACAATGTATCCGTACTTGTACCTATTCAGGTATCTGCCAGGCGTTCAGATTGAAACAGCCATGGCAACGATGAGCACGGCCAGGGCGAGCGTGAAAACGAGAACCGCCACATCCGCATCGCTGAGTCTGACCTTTGCCGTCCGAAGCGGTGATATTCCCGGCCTGGGCTTGGCCTGACACGCAAGTAGCATGATTGCAATGATAGCCAGAACGTAGGTAAGATCGCGCATTCTATTCAACTATATCTGGTTCATGTCCCTGTTTAAAATAATGAATTCAACATATGAAATCCATTGCAGCACCACACCCAGAATATAAAAATCTCATATAAGTTTTGATGCCCTGGAAATTTCTATGCTCGACTGGGTACAGCGTCGCCCCCCTGATCCTTATACTTTTTTGATATGATTGCCGCGAACACGCAATGGAATTCCTATCGGAAGCGTTGATACGTATTAGCCGTACTCAACACGAGAATTGCGCGAGATGACAGCGACACGGAACAAGATGCCGGCAAAGCCTGCCTCCAGGGGTACGCGCTTTCAATGCCGTCGCGTCCGTTTGCCGCCCGGCAGAGCCAGTTCCTGTCCATGCGCGGCTGGAATGCAGAAGAGGACATCATGAACAGCGACAGTCAAGTTGAACGATTACGGCTAACCGGCGCGATGACAGCGCTCGTCACCCCGTTCAAAGACGGGAATGTCGACTACGACGCGATCGGCGAACTGGCGGAGTGGCACATCCAGTCCGGCATAAGCGCTCTGGTTGCGTGCGGAACTACGGGAGAAGCGTCCACGCTTACCTGGGATGAACGGCTGAGGATCATCAGAACGTGCCTGAAGGTATCGAACGGCCGTGTACCCATCATTGCCGGGACCGGCACGAGCAGTACCGAACTGACCATTGCCCACACATCCGCTGCCCTTTCCTGCGGCGCGGATGCGGCCTTGATCGTCACGCCTTTTTACAACAGGCCCAATCAGGATGGCATTGTTCGTCATTTCGAAGCGATTGCCGCACGCGTTCCGATACCGGTCATTGTCTATAACGTACCGTCCCGGACCGGCGTCGATATCTCCTTGCAGTCCCTCGACCGGTTGTCGCAGATGCCTTCAATCCTTGGCATCAAGGATGCAACCGGCGACGTGAGACGGGTCGAAGAGATGCGCAACACATTCGGAGATCGCTTCATTCTCCTGTCGGGGCATGATGCTTCAGCCCACGCCTTCAACCTTTTGGGCGGCGACGGAATGATTTCGGTCATGGCCAATGTCCTGCCCCACGTTTTTGTCGCCCTGCAAAATGCCTGCATCAAAGGTGATTGGCCAACGGCGAAGTATATTCACCAGAGGCTGAAACCTGTCCTCGAGGCTTTCGAGCTGGATACGAACCCCTGCCCCATCAAGGCCGCACTGAAACACCGGCGCGGCATGCGCGACGAGGTCCGCCTACCCCTCATCACCGTTGCCGATGATGTCGCCGCACAGATTGCATCCGCCCTGGATCACCTTGGAGGTGTTACCGCTCCTGATCACGGCGCCTCGGATGATGCAGCGTTCAATCTCCGGGAAAAATCCCCGGTTCATCCTGCTCCACTCGCATGGCGCGTTTAAAGTCTTTTCCCAATGAAATCACACCAGCCTGGAAGCAAGACATGACGGAAAGCAGCATGCAATATCCCGGCAACTCCAATACCCGCTGCCGTTTCATCGTCGGCCGCAATCTGGATGGCTGCTGGGTCGTTTGCGACAGGCAACGCCTTGTCGGCGGCCTCTTCGCCGACAGGGAGTCCGCCATCCATTTCGCCGTGAGTGAAAGTGAACATGAAGCTGGGGCCGTCTGGTGCGCACAGGACGGCGATTGTCTCATCGCCGATCCCTGGACCGATCTTTCAGTCCATGTCACACCCTTTGACGGCTCGTCGCATCGACAGGGCCGCTATCGCAGATCAGCCTAGATCGATTTTTCTGGATGGGATGGACAGGCGGTCTCTTGGCTGCCTGTCACGCTATATCTGCCAGACACGCGCAAAGCGTCCTTGCGTCCCCGGCTGCTCGCATTTGTTCGAGCACCCCGGGAACTCTCAGTTTTCGCGTAAAATGCGCCAGCACATTCAAGTGCCTGTTTGCTTCAACGTCCGGCGTGATCAGCATGAGAATGACATCCACCGGCAGATCATCAATGGCATCGAACTCGACGGCCCTCTTCAGCCTTGCCAGGCAGGCTCTTGGCTTATCGACCCCTTCCATCCGCGTATGCGGAATCGCAACGCCGTGTCCGATGCCGGTGGAACCGAGGCGTTCGCGCTTTTGCAGCGCAGCCAAGAGAGCCGCAGCCGGAACTCCTGCATCGCTGCTCACAACATCCGCCATGGCATGCAGTGCCTGCGTCTTGGATGACACCTCCAGATCGTACATCACATCATCAAGATTGAGATAATCAGCCAATTTCATTCTCATTTCCAATTGCAAATCCCGGCGTACAAGCACGCGGCAACCCTACTCAACTTCTTTCAGGCGATACCCCACGCCGGTCTCCGTCACGATGTATCGCGGCTGATCCGGCAGTTGCTCAATTTTCTGCCGGAGCTGCCGGATGTAGACGCGCAGATACTGGACATCCGCAGAGCCACCCCACACCTGTGACAGGAGAAAGCGGTGCGTAAGCACCTTGCCGGCGTGCTGCACCAGAACGCGGAGGATATCGTATTCCTTCGGCGACAGCTTCACTTCACTGCCGTTGACCTTCACAATCCGCTTCACCAGATCGACGGACAGACCGCCGGTTTCGAAAACCGGCAACTCCCCCTGCTGCTGCAGGCGATGCCGTAGGGCAACCCGAATGCGTGCGACCAGCTCGTTCATTCCAAACGGCTTGACGACATAATCATCGGCTCCAAGCTCCAGCGCCTCCACTATACCCCGTTCATCTGAACGGCTTGACAGTATGACCACCGGAATATCCGAGCCCTCCTCGCGCCACCGGCGCAGAAGATCGAGACCGGAAACACCGGGAAGACCGAGATCGAGCAAAATCAGGTCGGGCTGATGCGCTTCCGCCCGCTCGGTGGCGCTGGTGGCATTCCCCGCCTCCAGGACATTGTAACCCTGCGTACCAAGGCCGACCCGCAACAGTTTCCGAATGGGTTGCTCATCGTCCACGACAAGGATCCTGACGCTGGAATTTGTCACGGCCTGGCATCCATACTGGGAACGGCCCGGGAAGCCGGCATTCTGATGGTGAAAACTGCCCCTGACCGATCGGTTCTTTGTTCCGCGGTGATTGTGCCGCCCATTGCCTCAATGAATCCGCGGGAAATGGAAAGCCCCAATCCGGTTCCCGCCTTGACCTGATCGCCCTTGCTCACCCGATAGAAACTGTCAAAGACCCGTTCGAGATCCTCAACGGGAATTCCCGGACCTTCGTCCATCACCTGAAGGATGACCGATCCGTCATCCGACCAGGCTTGTATCCGCAGAGCCGAACCGTCGGGGGCATATTTCGCGGCATTGTCCAGCAGATTGAAAAGCACCTGCTCAAACAGGACAGGATCAATCCTCAGCATCGGCAAGTCATCCGGTATCGAGATCTCGATCTTATGGGTTCCAATGATCTTCCTTGCCCGGCTCAGCGCCGAACCGACGATGTCCCCGGCATAGTGATAGGCAAAGTTCGGTTCCATTGCCCCGGACTCAATCCGTGTCATGTCGAGCAGATTGGCAATAAAGCGATTGAGACGTTCGGATTCGTCGATGACTGTCGAGAGAAGATCGGAACGTTCGGCAGCGGCAAGCACGGGAGCGAATTCCTTCAAGGTGCCGGCGGCACCCATGATGGCAGCCAACGGAGTCTTGAGATCATGCGAGATGGACGTCAGCAGGGCTGAGCGGAGACGGTCCGCTTCCGCCGCCAGCTTTGCCTTGTCCACATCAGCCGCTAGTTGTGTTCGCTCAATGCCGACCGCCGCCTGGTCGGCCAGGGCGTCAAGCAGGCGCTGCTGTTCAGGCGTCAGCAAAGGCCCCTTCTTGTCGCTGTCGAGACCGATGACACCAACGGCCATGCGTCCCGTTCGCAAGGGCAGATAAAGCCGCTTTGCGCCCGGCAATGTATCGGCTCCCCTGCCCGCAGCCCGGTTGTTTTCCCACGCCCACCGCGCCGCCGCGATGTCCGCGTCATCCAATGTATCGTCGGGCGGATAGCCGGCCTTCACTTCAATTGAACCTTTCTCCGGCAGAAGAAGCACGACCCGCAGTTTCAGCATGGATGCGATCTGAAAGGCTGTCGCCCACAGGACATCATCGAGCGTGCTCGTTCCCGCCAGCTTCTTGCTGAAAAGATAGAGATCTTCCGTTGTTCTGGCCCGTTGCCGCGCTGCCGCCGCCTGCCGCTGCACCCTCGCCGTCAAGTTGCTGGCAATCACAGCGACACCGAAAAAGAAGCCAAGCGCAATCACGCTTTCCGGGTCACTGATAACCAGGGTGTAAAGGGGATCAAGGAAGAAGAAGTTCAGCACAATGGCGCTCAGCACCGACGCAAACAGGGCCGGCCAAAGCCCAACCGTCACTGCCGAAGCAAGCACGGCCATCAGGAAGACCAGGGCGATATTGCGCACATCCAATATGCGCGACAGCAAAAGACCCACCGCCAGCGCTCCGGCGACATATGCCGTGCTCAGAAGATAGGCCTTGAGCTGGAAACGCCCTTCCGGAATTTCCGACGCCTTCTGACGGGCCGGTTCGCCGTTCTGCTCGTTCCCGGAAATCACATGCACACTGATATTCCCGGCGTGCCGGATAAGATCATGTGAAACCGACCCTTCGAAGAACTCGCGCCAGCGCGGCTTTGTCGGCTTGCCTGTCACAATGTGCGTGACGTTGTTTTCCCGTGCATAGCGGGCAATCTCTTCGGCGGGATCGCGGCCGGGCGTCGTGATCGCATCTCCCCCCAATTGGCTTGCCAGCCGCAAGGTGGAGGCAATGCGATCCTTGTCGTCTTCCGAGAGCCGGGTTGATCCGGGCGTTTCCACATAGAGTGCCGTCCACGGCGCACGCAACCGGTCAGCCAGACGCCGTGCATAGCGGACAAGGGCGGTTCCTCCCTGATGATCATCAATGCACACGACGACGCGATCGCCGGCAGCCCAGGGTCCCGATATCGCGTTCGCCTGCATGTGCGAGAGAAGCTGGTCGTCGACCCGCTGCGCCGTGCGGCGCAAGGCGAGCTCGCGCAGTGCTGTCAGGTTCCCGGGAGAGAAATAGTTCTCTATCGCCCGTTTGGCGGTGTCGGGGACATATACTTTGCCTTCATGCAGGCGCTTGATCAGATCTGCCGGCGTGAGATCGATGATTTCAACATCGTCCGCCTCATCGATGACGGAATCAGGCACAGTTTCCCGCACACGCACATGGGTGATCTGGGCCACGACATCATTCAGACTTTCCACATGCTGAATGTTGAGGGTGGAGTAAACATCAATGTCGTGTCTTAAAATCTCCTGGACATCCAGGTAGCGCTTCGGATGGCGCGAACCAGGCGTATTCGTGTGTGCCAATTCGTCCACGAGAACGAGAGCCGGACGGCGCGCCAGAATCGCGTCAATGTCCATCTCTTCAAGCTGGTGGTCCTTGTAGTTGATACGGGCTTTGGGGAGTACCTCGAAACCTTTGACGAGGGCTTCCGTTTCCTTGCGCCCATGTGTCTCGACCACACCGATAACAACATCGATGCCCTCGGCAATCGCCGCCCGTCCGGACATCAGCATCTCGTAGGTCTTTCCGACCCCCGGCGCTGCCCCCAAAAAAATCTTCAACCGACCGCGGGTCTCTCGCTCGGCATTTTCCAGCAGCGCCTCGGGCGATGGTCTTCGTTCAGTGTCGCGGCCGTCATCAGGCATGTGTCATGACCCCTTCGAAAATACCGGGAACCCGCATCGCACGTTCCCGGTATTTCAGGCTAACCGGCTTATTTCAGACCGTCGAGTGCCTGATTCAACGTCAGCACATTGATAACCGGCTCACCCATGAATCCAAGCTCGCGTGCCTGTATGTTCTGATCCACCAGCTGGCGAATGCGTGCCTCATCGAGACCTCTTGCTTTCGCTACGCGCGGTATCTGGAAATAGGCGGCGGCCGGAGAAAGATGCGGGTCCAGCCCGCTGCCCGACGCCGTAACCAGATCAATGGGGACAGGAGCAGCGCTATTTGTTTCCTTCAGTGCCGCTGCATCTGTCTTGATGCGCTCGATCAGTTTCGGATTTGTCGGTCCGAGATTGGAGCCGCCGGAAGAACTCGCATTGTATCCGTCGCCAGCCGCCGATGGCCTGCCGTGAAAGTACTTGTCAGAGGCAAATGCCTGGCCAATCAATTCGGACCCGATGACAGTTCCGTTCTTCTCGATCAGACTGCCATTGGCCTGGTGCGGAAACAGCAATTGCGAGAGCCCGGTCATACCCAGGGGATAGATGAGACCCGTGATCACTGTAAGGGCGATAACCATGACAATCGCGGGTTTGAGTTGTTTTAACATTGGAATGATCCTTTATGCGAGCCCAAGGCTGGTAATGACCATGTCGATCGCTTTGATGCCGATGAATGGCACGATGACACCGCCCAGGCCGTAAATCAGAAGGTTGCGGCTCAACAGAGCCCCAGCACCGACCGCCCGGTACTTGACGCCCTTGAGCGACAGCGGAATGAGCGCAACGATGATCAGGGCATTGAAAATGATTGCCGACAGAATGGCGCTTTGCGGCGTCTGCAAGCCCATGATGTTGAGTGCGGCGAGCTGCGGATAGAACGCCAGAAACATTGCAGGAATAATGGCGAAGTATTTGGCGATATCGTTGGCGATCGAGAACGTCGTCAGCGCACCGCGCGTCATCAGCAGCTGCTTGCCGATGCCGACGATTTCAATGAGCTTGGTCGGATCGCTGTCGAGATCGACCATGTTGCCCGCTTCACGCGCGGCCACCGTACCGGTATTCATCGCCACACCAACGTCGGCCTGCGCAAGCGCCGGCGCGTCGTTGGTCCCGTCGCCACACATTGCCACGAGCTTGCCCTTGGCCTGTTCGTCGCGGATGAGCGAGAGCTTGTTCTCAGGTGTGGCCTGAGCGAGGAAATCGTCAACGCCGGCTTCCGCCGCAATCGCCGCTGCTGTCAGCGGGTTATCACCCGTGATCATCACAGTCTTGATGCCCATGCGGCGCAGTTCAGAGAAGCGTTCGCGAATCCCGCCCTTGACGATATCCTTCAGGTGAATGACGCCGAGCAGCTTGCCATCGCGTACCACTGCAAGCGGTGTCCCGCCTGCCTTGGCGATCTGATCGGCGATGGACTGCAGCTCGCGCACCAGCTCGGCGCTTGCCCGGACGGTTCCCGTTACAACGGTTGTGGAATTGACATAGGCAAGAACCGCATCGACAGCCCCCTTGCGGATAGACGAGCCATCGATATCCACGCCGCTCATGCGGCTTTGCGCAGTGAACGGCACGAACGTGGCATGTAATGTCGCCATGTCACGCGCACGAATGCCATATTTTTCCTTTGCCAATACGACGATCGAGCGGCCTTCCGGCGTTTCATCGGCCAGGGAGGCAAGCTGCGCCGCATCGGCCAGTTCCTGCTCGGTCACACCGGTCACGGGACTGAATTCCGTAGCCTGGCGATTGCCGAATGTGATCGTACCGGTCTTGTCGAGAAGCAAAGTGTCGACGTCACCGGCGGCCTCGACGGCGCGTCCAGACATGGCAAGAACATTGAACTGGATCAGCCGGTCCATGCCCGCAATGCCGATTGCCGACAGAAGCGCGCCAATCGTGGTCGGGATCAGCGTGACAAACAGAGCGACTAGGACAACCACAGGAATGGCGCCGCCTGCATAGGTTGCAAAGCTTGGGATCGTTGCCGTTGCCAGCACGAAGATCAGGGTCATGCCGGCAAGAAGAATGTTGAGCGCAATTTCGTTGGGTGTTTTCTGCCGTTCCGCGCCTTCGACAAGCGCAATCATCCGGTCTATGAATGTGGAGCCGGCAGCGGCAGTGATACGCACGCGCAGCCAGTCCGACAGGACCTGGGTCCCGCCGGTGACAGCCGAGCGGTCACCGCCGGACTCGCGGATGACCGGAGCGGATTCACCGGTGATGGCAGATTCATTGACCGAGGCGATGCCTTCGATGACTTCACCGTCCGAGGGGATAATATCACCTGCCTCGACCAGCACGATATCGCCGACCTTCAGCTTGGTGCCGGGCACCAGTTTGAAGCTGGTGCGGTCATCGCCGGTGAGAAGCTTGGCCTGCGTTTCCGTGCGCGCCTTGCGCAGTGAATCCGCCTGTGCCTTGCCGCGGCCTTCGGCGACGGCTTCGGCAAAATTGGCGAAAAGCACGGTGAACCAGAGCCAGACGATGATCTGGAATGAAAATCCGAGATCGCGGCCGCCGGTCGCCATGTCCTTGAGGAACAGCACCGTCGTCAGGAACGAGACGACCGCAACCACGAACATGACGGGGTTTTTGATGAGGCTGCGCGGATTAAGCTTTTTGAAAGCTCCTCCGATGGCCGGTATGAGTATGCGAGAGTCCATAAGGCTCGCGGATTTGGACTGGCTCATTTGAGACTCCAGTTTTGAAATTCTTGTAACTGCACGGCGGCGATCATGACGCTGTGACTGTGTGAAGACAGGCGTATGCCGCAAGCCAGACGATCAGCATCACCAGCGTCATGCCAAGGATGATGTCGGAGGCGCGCACGCGCTTGGCTGCCCCTCGCGCCAGCTTGCCGGCGCGAGGATGGACATTGAATTGCAGGTAACCGTGACGCATGACAGGCTCCATCAGAAGGTCTGGCCAAGACCGATGGCGAGGTGCTCGACAATCGGTCCGACAGCCAGGGCCGGGAAGAATGTGAGACCGCCGACGATCAGGATGACGCCAATGAGAAGTCCGACAAACAAACCGCCATGGGTTGGGAAGGTGCCTGCGGATTCCGGAACGGTCTTCTTGACGACCAGCGACCCGGCAATTGCCATGACCGGAATGATCACGAAGAACCGGCCCATGAGCATGCCGATGGCGAGCGTAAGATTATACCAGGTGGTGTTCCCGCTGAGACCGCCGAATGCCGAGCCATTGTTGGCAGCGGCCGACGTATAGGCATACAGGATTTCGGAGAAGCCGTGCGGGCCGGAATTACCGGTTGCAGCCACAGCCGATGGCAGCACGCATGCAATCGCCGTGAAGCCAAGCATGGCAAGCGGCAGGCAAAGCACGCCGAGCATGGCCATCTTCACTTCCTTGGCTTCGATCTTCTTGCCGAGATATTCCGGCGTGCGGCCGACCATCAGTCCGGCAACGAAAACCGCGATCACCACATAGAGCAGAATGCCATAGAGACCGGCACCAACACCGCCGATGATGACCTCTCCCAGCATCATGTTGATCATGGGCAGCATGCCGCCAATGGCCATGAAACTGTCATGCATGGCATTGACCGCGCCGCAGGATGCGGCCGTTGTGATCACGGCGAAAAGCGCCGACAAAGCGATGCCGAAGCGGGTCTCCTTGCCTTCCATATTGCCGCCATCGATCCCAAGCGCATGCACCAGCGGATTGCCGGCAGCCTCCGACCAGTAGCAGGCGGTAACGCCAGCCAGGAAAAGAACCCCCATGGCGGCGAAGAGAGCCCAGCCTTGACGTTGGTTTCCAACCATCCGGCCGAAGACATTGGTCAGCGCGGCACCGATCGCAAAGATCGAGACCATCTGGATGAAGTTCGAGATGGCATCCGGATTTTCAAAGGGATGGGCCGAGTTGGCATTGAAGAAACCGCCGCCATTCGTGCCGAGCATCTTGATCGCCAACTGGGATGCAACGGGGCCGACAGCGATGGTCTGCTTTGCGCCTTCGAGCGTTGTCGCATCCACATAGGTCCCGAGCGTCTGTGGAACACCGAGATACACATAGACAAGCGTCAGAACGATGCAGATGGGGAGCAGGATATAGAGCGTGCTTCGCGTCAGATCGACCCAGAAATTGCCGACGGACTTGCCTGACGTGCGGGCAAACCCGCGAATGAGAGCGATGGCAATCGCAATGCCCGTGGCTGCCGATACGAAGTTCTGAACCGTGAAACCGGCCATCTGAACAAGATAGGACATGGAGCTTTCGCCGCCATAGTTCTGCCAGTTGGTGTTGGTGACAAAGCTGACAGCGCTGTTGAAGGCAAGACCGGGTTCCGTTGCCGTCATGCCAGCGGGATTATAGGGAAGGATTCCCTGGAACCTCTGCAAGGCATAAAGCACAATGAGGCCGCCCAAGCTGAAGAGCAACAATGCAGCCGTATAGGTGGTCCAGTGTTGCTCGTCGCGCTCGCTTGTTCCGGCAATACGATAAAGGCCCCGCTCCACCGGAACGAGGACGGGCGAAAGGAATGTGCGCTCGCCGTTAAAAACACGCGTCATGTAACCGCCAAGCGGTTTCACAAGTAAGATGATGATCCCGCAGTAAACGAGAATCTGTATCCAGCCGTTGAGAGTCATAGGTGTAGCTTTCCAAGCCTGGTGTCAGAGGCGATCAGAAGCGCTCTGGGCGAACCAGCGCGTAAGTGAGATAGGCAAGAAGGAACAAGGTCACTCCACCTCCCAGAATGTAATCGATGGTCATTATCTGATCCTTCCGATTACAAATTTTCACAGGCTTTTGTATAAGCCAGCGAAATGAGAAAGAACAAAACACCTATTCCAAGAACAATAAAGTCCATCTGGAGAACTCCTTATATAGACAGCATCAATATTGCTGATCATTACTCAAAAGTATTTTCAGACAAATTGCTGAGCAAAGGAGTTATGCCGCCTCGGACATAAGAATTCGAGACGGGACACAGAGAGGAGGTATAAGGAAACTATAAGGATTTGAGGGGGAATTGGCTGAATTCCTCGCAACAACGGAACGCACGCCAAGCCGATGGAATAATTTCATAAAAAGCCATAAGCGCCCCAAGACGGAGGCATCTCGGTCAGGAAATCATTTAAATCCCAGATCTGCTCAACGGCCAGCTGCTCAGCAAAATGACGGCGATACCAGCGAGAATGACAGGCCACAACCACGGGAAAATGCCCAATTCCTCGCGATAATCAGCGAGCGCAGATTTTGAACCAATCACCGCCTTCGGCGGTTGTTCAGTACGCATACCATTGTGTAAGTACAGGGCCGTACGAAAGATTCTGGAACGTGGGAATGTCCCCGTGTCCTTTTTAACGATGCGGCTTGTTCCGGAGAACCAGACTGTTGCTAAGATTTTGATCCGCGCCTAAAAGACGCGGATATTTTTCAATTGGATGAGCAGGTCAAATACATAAACAGCCCATAAAGCCATGAAGAGGGTAGCCAAAACGGGCATTGCTGTGATTTGTATTACCTCAAACATCTCGGAGATATTTTCAGACGACAAATACTGAATGATCTAAAGCTGTCCTCAATCAAGGCTCAGACTGCTTTCAAAATCGCGATGAACTCATTACGAGGAAACGGCGTTTCAAAAACTGCCTCAAGTTGCAATTTTATCATGTCCAATTGGGTTAAAGTGTTGACAATCGATTTGAAGCTTAAGGGCGTAAATTGCCAAGCGTGCACGTCAACATATGAACCATTGCTTGAACGCCACTCGACAATCGACGATCGGATTCTTTCAACGTAAGCACTATCCAAGGCAATATCGTCATTGTCATTCTGCCAATGCCTCAAAGGATCGTTGTGCGTCGTTAAAGCCCGATGTTCAATAACACTTTGGGGTGAATGAACTTTTCGTTTCTCAAGATGCGCAGATATGATTTGAGCAATGCTCGATTCTGGTATCTTGTTGTCGAAACAATATCTCTTGTCTGGAATAATCACGTAGTATCTGCCGGCCGGATTGAGCAAGCTTCCTACCTTGTTCAGATGGTCAACAAAATCCGGTTGATGTTCAATACAATGTGCGCTCAGAACAGCATCGAATTTCTTATCCACGACGGACAAATCGCCAATAGGGGATACATAGTCGACAGTTGGAATCGCTTCTGTAGAGTATCCCTCCAGTTCTGCTCGCTCCGTAAGTTCGGCGCTGGTTCGAACGTCAAAATAGGAAACATTGTTTCCGACCAATACAGGTCGAAAATATGGGCCAATCTCCAAGACAAGGCCAACCTTCAACGCCACTTCTTTTAATGTTTCTCTGTAGGCCAACGTAGGATTAGCTACGCCCATGAGGTCCATTGGCTGAGTGTGAGAAATATCAGGGGTTGGTTGGGGTTGAGCGATCGCTGTCGGTGGATTCCAAAGAACTCTTAACTGCCGCTTGATGCGACCGGGTATTCTTGCAGCCAGTGTTTTAATCATGTGCCCCCCATTGCTCGCACGTACACGTATGCACACACTCCTGCAATATCAAATGAAGAACTATTCTCAAAATTAAGGAACCCATCACCTCGGGACGACCATCACGCAATAGGGTAAGAATTGCTCCAAATATCTCAAACGCTGTTGCTTTGACATTACCGCCTCTGCGGCAATCCTCAATAGAGATACGAGAGAACGCTACCGCGAGTCGCAATCCCTGAATTTCAGGCATTCAAAGTGCCGGAACAATACCACCACGTATTATAGGGCGTTCCCATCTTCTGCGGCACTCGCCTTGACTCTTGGCGGCCAGCCAAGAGAAAAATCTTCCCGATCGACTGTCAGATTTGGACTGTATGCGGGATCTTCTTGAAGAATTTTACCCCATCGTTGCTTAATGAATTTTGCTTCACTTGCGAAGCGTTGCTTCTTTTCTGGTGTATCTTCAAGGCCACGTGATGCGGACTCATGATGATAAAGCTCTGCATAGGGCGTCCACACATTGCGATACCCTGCCTCGCGAACGCGAATGCAAAAGTCGACATCGTTAAAAGCCACCTTGAGATTCTCTTCATCCAAACCGCCGACTTCCTGGAAGATATCTTTTCTTATGATCAAACAGGCAGCCGTTACAGCGCTAAGGGTTTGAATAAGCTGCGCACGCCAAAAATAGCCAGGAGCCCCTCGTGGAAGCCCCTTGTGGGAGTGCCCAGCTACTCCACCAAGACCCAATATGACTCCACCGTGCTGAAGTGTATCATCGGGATACCACAAGCGTGCACCAACAGCCCCCACCCCAGGCTGACTGGCTATGCTGATCATTTCACCAAGCCAATCAGCGGAGATGACTTCGATATCATTGTTGATCAGACCGACAAACTCTCCCTTTGCTTCCACTACGGCGCCATTATTCAAAGCGGAATAATTGAATGGTCTCGTATCACGGATAACACGAATCCGATCTTTGTGAGAAATAGCATCAAGATATCTTAGAGTATCCTCATCATCCGAATTGTTGTCGATGATGATTATCTCGTAGTTAGGGTATTCTGTTTTTTCAACTATGCTATCTATACATTGACGCAGCAGTTTTAACCCATTGCGTGTTGGAATTATCAGGCTTACCAGAGGAAGTGGATCTGGCAATTTGTAACGGGCCCGATACATGCCAAAATCCAGCAATTCCGACGTGGCATCAATTCCCATCCGTTGAAAGTGCTCATTGAGAACCTGCTGGCCAACACGAAGTGCATATCCCTTGTTATCGCCCGATTGAGCAGTGCTGTCCGCATGGCTGCGCCAATGATAAAGAACACGCGGAACGTGAATAATTTGATCGGGCTTCAATAGTTCGATAAAGCGCAAGGCAAGATCATAATCTTGAGAGCCTTCTGTGCCTTCTCTGAATCCACCAAGCTGCTTAACCATATCCGCCCGATAAACCCCCAAATGACAAATCATATTGTGCGACAGGAATAAGTCTGGATTCCAGTCGGACTTGAAATACGGACTAAAACGTTTCCCCACTTCATCAATTTTGTCTTCATCCGAGTAGATCAGTTTTGCAGTCGGGTTGCGTTCAAGTGCTTCAAAAATATGGTAAAGGGCCTCGGGCGCCAACACATCGTCTTGGTCCATTAACGCAATCCATTCGCCAGTCGCGAGTTCAAGTGCGCTATTGGAGGCTGCGGAGATGTGGCCATTGGCTTCACGAAAAGTGACCAGTATTCGCTTGTCTAGCGCCGCATATTTGAGAAGTTCTTCACGAACTTTTGGATTTGTAGACTTATCATCCGCGATGCAAAGTTGCCAATTTGGATAAACTTGGTCACGAACCGATTGAACAGCTTCCTGCAACCATGCCAAGTTAGGATTATAGACCGGCATCACAACGGATATTTGAGGTAGTTGCTTCGGCCCTTTCAGAAGCGCTTTGACTTTCGCAGATTCTAACTGATTAAGAGATCCGTAATTATGGAGCCATTCTGAATAATCATTTCCGAATAAAAGACCTCTCGAGCTTGCAATGGAAGCTTCCCTGGTTCTTTGTATCAAACCTGATATACCCTCACGCCGAATTATCCTGATAGCGCGCCCGACCGCTGGTTTCAGGCCACCGCTGCGACCTATCATTCTCGGAAAGGTACCAAATATTCCTACTGTATTACGGATTCTATTGCCAAAAAATCGATAAGGCGCTGTTAATCTCCAGCTCATTGAACGCTGGTACGCGAGAAGTTCATTAGCTTTCCACGAGAGCTGATTTTGAAGCTCACTTTCAAGCCGGCTCGTTTCAGAGAACTTAGATTTTAGCTCAGAAATCTCCCTTCTAAGGGTATCAACGCGATGGTTCAATTCATCGTTCTTTCGCGTCAGTCTGTCGTTCAAACTATGCTTATCTTCTATTTCAATTTCCAAACTCTGGATATGACGAGAACACTCATCTAACTCTTTTACTTTTGCGCCCAGGGCATCTTGTTTGAGAAGAACCGTGGACTCCGCCTGAACCGCAGCACCGAGCCGGGCATAAAATTCTCTGACAGCGCCCGCTCCAGCTTCAGATTTTGTGAGATCAAACATTGCGCGGATGGCAGTTGGCAACTTCTTGCCAACACCCAGAACGCCAAGCCCATGCCCGTGAAAAAATTCAAAAGATGGATAGGCTGGGCGCAACGTTTCCCATAATTTATAGACGCCAAAGCCCCGTTCCCTGACGTTCGTGTCGTGAAAAACGACCACTGCTCGATCAGAAAGCTTCGGCCTCCAAGTTTCGAAATCGTGTTCCACATCCTCAAGAAAGTGGCGCCCGTCGATGTGAAGCAAATCTATCGTCCCGTCGCTGAAATGCGTCGAGGCCTCGTCAAATGTTGACCGCACAAGGTCGGAAAACACTGAATAGTTTTTGTCGTTGTGAGTCCTTACGGTTTCGAATACCGCATCCGAGTATTGGCCGGAATGCTCATCACCCTTCCATGTGTCAACCGCATAGCAGCGTGTGTTGATTTCAAGCCTTTGCACCGCTTGACAGAACGCGAAATAGGAAAAGCCCCCGTGGGTCCCAAGTTCAACAAAAGTCCGTGGTCTGAGCGCGTCGATGAGCCAGAATGCAAAGGGTCCATGCTCCAGCCATGCAGACTCTGCCACAATATTATTCACAGGCCAGAATGAAGCCCGGGAAAGTGCCTTGTCCAAGCCTTGCAACCCAACTGCGATCGAGGCCTCGGCTTTTTGGTTAGAACCATGATTCATGAACCTTGTTTCCTTCTCAAGACGATCGTCCAGTGCCTATTATCTCAACCAATTTCGTTTGGCCGGCTACTTCACCAGAGTCGAGTTCAACATATGTGACTGCTAGCGTTGAAAAGCCGGAGTTGCCATGGCACCCCACGCTCCCCATCCCCGTCCATTGTCTTCCAGCGTTATACTCAGGTCCAATTTTTCGCCTTCCTTGCAAGTGTCAAACGCATTTATCTGCAAATATTGCCATAAATGGGGTGGGAGCGAATCCAACTGTTTTGTATCGGCAAAAATCAGCCTGCCGTTGGTTTTTACAACAAGACTTAATCCCTCGGCTGAAGGTCCGCGCAAGATTGGTACAATAACATTCTGGCACACCGCATCGAGAACATTGTACGTCACGCCACCAACGTCCTCATCGGAAGAAACCCAAGTACCACTAATCTCAGCTCCCTTGTAAGGTGTGCTGATTATGAGCGTTGGCGGTACTCCCGGACTGGCTGCAGCCCCCGAATGTATGACCTCTGTTCGAAGCGGTACGAACTCACCCGGTTGGATCAGAAAAGGTCCCTTGGGTAAAGGCGGCAAATTCAAGCGGCAGGGCGATTCGTCTTCACCAAAAATAGCCAGCAGAGATACGGGGAGAGCTGGGTCGGCAGAAGCCATGTTTACGGGCACGACAAAACCGCGATAGCTGTCGCTTAGTCCAATAGCTTTAACAACATCGGAACGAGGTTGAAGTGGGACCGTGTATCCCAGAACATTCTGACTTGAGTCGACGGCAACTATCCAACTTGGATTTTGCCGTGCAACGTTTGTCACCCAGCCAACCGCTTGCCACCCCGAAGCAGAAAGGCGCTGGACCTTATCGACGGCCCCACGTTCACAAGCTTGAGCCGGTTTATCTGTCCATTTCTTCCACCTCAATGCGGATAGTTCCGGGTTCTCTGCGAATAGATTGAGTTTGGCGTCACGCAGAAAATCAATAGCGGGCCTTATTCGGCCTGGCGTCGGGTATAATTTCAGCAATTGCTCATCAATACCCACACCAGAAGACAGAAAGTATCCAGCCTGGTTTACTGCATTCGCCTGACCGACACTTACAATATTGCCCGGCTTCAAGCTGGTCCATGCTGCAACACTCAAGGCGAGAAGAATGCACAATCCCGATCGAACCTGACGATGTGACGGCCGATGTTCGGATCTGACTGTCACTCGAAAAAGTATAGCAAAAAGTGTCATCCACAATACAAGCATAGGTGTCGCGTAACGTGACGCCAATGCTGCGCCTGTACCCAGCGCGCTCCTCCCCCAGGCCGCGCCAACAGCCGTTGCAAAGAGAAAACTTGCGAGGGTAAAGAGCCCCACAAAAGCCTCATCAAGCGACCGTCTGCGCAGAAACGGTATTAAAATACAAACTACGAATAGAATGCTGTAAGCGCCAAACAACACCAGACCACATATCGCGGCAATACCCCCTCGATTGCTGATGGGGCTACCAAGCATGCCAAAAAAGAAAGACACAAGATTGCCGAGTGTCTTTAGCGCAGGATCTCCGACGGAGGGTGCACCACGTGTCAAAACGACAAACGCACCAATGAACAATGCCGCGACGAATGCATAAAGCACCGTTTTAATCGGCCGGTAGCGGCGAAGAACAAACAGGATGATAATGGAAACAGGCAATGCGATGCCATTGCCCATCGAAAACACACCCAAGCCCGTTGTCACAAGCAATCCAGCGAACCACCAAGGGGATGTGACTTGCTCACGGTCACTTACTTTCAACCCAATAAGACAGCTTATCAGTGTGAAGATCAGCACGAGATAAAACTGAGGTTGGAAGCCCCAGAGCAAATTCTCCCATTGGGCCAGCGAGAATCCGGATGCAGAGAAAAGCAGAAAGAATGGATAGAAATACTTATTCTCTTTGTCATTGACAAACAAAAGCTTGGCCAACAGCCACGCAATACAAAATGTTGCGATGCCAATCGACACAATGAGCGGACCATTTGTTAGACTAAAAAAATAGTAATCGAGAAAGAAAAGCAGCTTTGTCGTTGCAATGACATGCTCGTTATGCGCAGCAAAAAGATACTGGAGCGAGAGTGTGTCTTGCTTTGATTTTGCCAGATCAATCGCAAATTCCCACTGATCCCAAAAAAGGGGCACCATATAGTTCCCGCGCACGAATAAAATGGAATAAATTATTAGTACCAAGGAGATCGAGCAGATCAGCGCCAGGAATATCGCGTTCCTTGTGACCATTCTAAGCATTGATTATTGTCCATCCTTACGGGCGAAAGTAAATGATTTATGCGCGAGGTAGCTGGTAACAACGGGGCTCAGGACGCCGATGATATGGGCCGTCGTGTCCGCGTTCCACGTGTAGTTGATCAGGGGGAAGAACCAGCGGGCCAGACCGACGCTGACGAGCCACACCTGCAGGAGCGACACCAGATTGACCAGACCGAACCGTATGTATTCCTGGCGCACGGAACTGCCCGACTGATCGAAGACGAACAGCTTCATCAAGATATAGGCTGTTGTCATTCCAGCCAGGTAAGCCAGCACGATTGCCGCACTGAACGGCATGATCTGCGACAGGGCAATGCGCGAGACAATGTTCACCGCAGCTGCGATACCACCCGAAATGACAAAACGCAGAAATGGCGAGGCGACGATTGCAGTCGCTCGTTCACGCATCAGACGACCGCCTCGGCCATGGACCTGCCAAAGCGGATGCTCTCCGACACACCCCGGTCTTCGGGATAGTAAAAGCATGTGTCGGCAATCTGCAGACCAGAAATCGGTGTCTGGACCTCCGGCAATTTCTCGTAAAAATTGGGCTCACAGACCGGCTGGGCATACCGAAGACGGCCCACCGTTGCATCGATGAGATCGCTTCCGGTAATGGCCGGATTGATGCGCCGGATGTAGCCGAACGCCTCATCGATGAACTGCTGATCCGTCCACTGCCATTTCGGCTGGCTGGTCGGCATATAGTAGGGCACGTACACAATCGTGTCATCCACCGGACGCAGGTTGGAAAACTCGATGATTCCGGGAATATCAATGTTTTCATCGACGATATTGAGCCAGAAATTCTTCGTGACCGACCGCTTGAGCTTGAACAGCAGGCAGACAACGCCGATGTTGCGGATGGCGTCGTATCGATCCCGCCAGGACTGCGGAAGATCCGGGGCAAGTTTGGACACCAATGGCGTCGGCACCGTAGAAATCACCGCATCGCCGGGGAAAAACCTCCCGCCTGCCGTAACACCAGTGACCTTCCCGTTCTCTGTTTCTATTTTTTCGGCCGGCGCCGCGAGATGCAGCCGCCCGCCTTTTGCTTCAAACGCAGATACCAGTGCCTTGACGAGGGTCTCGCTTCCTCCCTCGATATAGCCCAGCTCCTCCTGAAATATCGAACGACGGGAATTGCCGATGCGCTTGATGCGCGTGGCGATCCAGGATGCGGAGATATCGTCCGACAGCTCGTAGAACTTGAGCTGCATCAGCCGGCGCCAAAGCGTCTCATAGACTTCCTTGCCGGACCCGCGCTCGATCCATTGTTTGGCAGTCAATTTTTCAATGCTGTTGAAGACCTTTGCCTTCGTCGTCAAAAACATCTGCACGCCAGTGCGCAACTTCGCAATGAAGCTCAGGTGCGGGAACATTAGCAGTGAAATGGGGCTTCCCCAAGGATGGACCTTGTCTTTCATGTAATAGGCCATGGAGGTTGGCGTCCAGCGCATCTTGTCGCCGATACCGAGCTCGTTCATCAAGGCGAAGGTCGGCTTGTCGGTTTTGCAGACAAAGTGATAGTACCGCTCGATCGACAATCCATCGAAGTCAAAGTGCGCGGCCATGCCGCCCGGTTTGCTGTCCGCCTCGATCAAATCAACTTCATGACCAAGCGTTACGGCCCGGTGCGCTGCGGCAAGCCCCATCGGGCCAGCACCTATGACAATGATCCTGCTCATGTAAAATCCTCAGAAATCCAGAACGATGCCGGAATAGCGGGCATCAAGATATGTTTCTTCCAGCGCGGTGCGCAGCGGCGTTGCTTTGATGCCGAATATTTCCGGCCAATCGATCACCGGAAATGTCTCCGGTATGACCAGCGCTTCGAGCTGCCGGGTCGTGAACGGCGGATTGCTGTTGAACTTGCCGTACACGAACAACAGCGCCCAGAACAGGTGATAGGGCAGATGAACAATCCTGGCTTTCGGCTTAACCGTGTCATGTATCAGTTGGATGAGATCGCCATAGTGAATCTGCTCCAGCCCCGATATGTCATAAGTTCCTGTTGCGCGGCTGGCTAAACCGGACGCGATGATCGCGGCGAAATCGCCGACATAAAGCGGTTGACGGATAAACTTGCCATCGCCGGGAATGGGAAAGATAGCGGTCCGGTCCATAAACCTGCGCAACCAGCCCAGATGTTTGCGATCGAACCAGCCAAACATCAGCGTCGGGCGCAATATCAGATGCGGAATGTCGCCAACGGTATCGATGAATTTCTCTTGGGCGGTTTTGGAGCGCGTATAGAAATCATCGGCCTGCGAGTGCACGACCGAAGAAGAAATCTGTACGAAATAGGGAATGCTGTGCTTTCGCATGGCCGCGACAATGTTTTCAGTGGCCGTGACATTGTTGTCGGTAAACTCCTGTTCATGGAGACCGCCAATCTGCGCTTGATTGAGCACGAGTGCATCGGCGCCGGCCAGCGCATCCATCCAAGGGCCCGGCTTGGCGAGATCGGCTTCGATTGTCTCGATTTCCGGATGCATCCGCCGCAGCAAAGCGGTGTTTGTCGGGTGCTTATCGATCCCAACGATCTTGATATCCGGGTTCGTTTTCAGCCTGGCGATCAGATTCTGACCAACAAGTCCTGCAGCGCCAGTTATGATAATCCGTCGTGTCATATGCTCATCCGATTGAAAATCACCGTCGGCAGATTGCGGATGATCAGCATGATCAAACGCCAGCGACCGGGGGCGTAGAAAACTGGGCCAGTGCGATCCGCGGCACGCCGTGCCACTCGCGCAATCTGTTCGGGCGTTGCCCACAAGGCGCCTTTGCGGTTCATACCCTCCGTCATGGGCGTGATGGTTGGCCCCGGTTTGACGATGGCAGCGCGTGGACCGTTGCTGGCAAAGCGATGGGAGATACCTTCAACGAGTGTGGCAAGCCCGGCCTTGGCTGCGCCGTAGACATAATTGGCACGTCGCCCCCGATCGCCAGCCACGGATCCCAGAACGACAAGCGAACCCCTCGCCTGCCCTTCAAATACATCGGCGACAGCGAGGCACCATGCGGCAACCGAGTTGAAATTGACCTGCAATATCTCCTCGGCAACGTCCGTGGACTGCTCCGCCTCATCCTGCTCGCCCAGCACGCCATAGGCGATAAGCACATGGTCCACGCCGCCGAGCGTTGCACAGAATTGCGCAAGCGCAGAGCGCACATCCTTTGGCGCTGCCAGATCATAAACGGCAGTCTCGGCGCGGACGGCGCCCCTTACCTTCAAGTCCGCGGCGATAGCGTCGAGCTTGGCTTGTTGCCGCCCGACCAGCAACAGGTCGGCACCTTCGCTTGCGTAGAGGCGAGCCGTCGCTTCAGCAATCGCCGACGTTGCTCCCAATATGATGACACGCACGAAATTATTCCTCTTCTTTACTCGCTTATCCGGCGCCAAAAGGCGGACGAGAATGCTGGATCGACATGCTGTGCAAACGTTTCCCAAGCGGGGTAACCGGCGCGGAACATCGCCGCGGAAATGCGCCCGTCCTTCGCAGGGTATAGCCGTCCGCCGGCTTCGCGCACGATGTCATCGAGACGGCTCAATAAATCAAGGGTCAATTGGCCGCGATTGGGGAAATCAAGGGCAAGCGTTGTACCAGCCTGTGGAAAGGACAAAAGGCCGGGCGATACCTTCTCACCGAACGTCTTGAGCACCGCAAGGAACGAACCTTCACCCGCCTTCGAGATGGCCTTGAGCATTTCCGTGGTTGCATCTCTTGCCGTGACGGGTGGCACAACCGACTGGTATTGGTACATTCCCCGGCGGCCGTATATCCGGTTCCAATGCCCAATGCTGTCGAGCGGGTAGAAATACGGCAGATAAGGGGTGGTCGCCTTGCCTGCCGCACGGCGGCCCTTGTAAAAATACAGGCTGTTGAACAGGCCGATTGACAGATTGTTCAGGACAAACGACGGCATGGAGAAGGGCACCGTTAACTTCGGCTTCTCCACCCTTGCGAGCTTTGTTCCTCTTGGTGCATGCCGCGCACGCGTGAACAAGCCTCTTCCGAGAGCGTTTCCCTTTGCCAGACAGTCCACCCACGCCACCGTGTAGTCGGCACTGCCTTCGCTCTCGGCAGCCACGGCAAAGAATTCATCCACATTGGCAAAGGGAAGCGTTTCAACGTCCATGAGTGCACTGGGGATGCGCATCAGCTCAATTTCAGCCCACGTGATCAGTCCCGTCAGCCCAAGCCCCCCGATCGTCGCAGCGAACAATCCGGTTTGATCATCATCTCTCAGCTCGATCTCGGTGCCATCCGACCGAAGCAGCCCGATTCGGCGCACCCATCTGCCGATCGTTCCGGCAAGATGGTGGTTCTTGCCATGAACATCATTTGCAATGGCCCCGCCCAGGGTTACAAAACGCGTTCCCGGGGTGACCGGCAAAAAAAATCCACGACGAACGAACAGGTCGAGGATATCGGCAAAAGAGATTCCGGCTTCTGCACGCAACAATCCTGTTGCCGGATCAAACGAAATAATCCGGTCAAGCGCAGTCATGTCGACAAGCGCCCCGCCGGGATTCAGTCCGCTGTCACCGTAAGAGCGGCCAAGGCCTATAGCGAGAAGACTGTGGTCGGCATCACGTGCCTCTGCAATACTGCGAGGCAACTGATCCCGCCAATTCGGCCGGCTGACAAAATGCTGCCCCTGCAGGATTCCACCCCACGAGCGGATATCGTCTGTCGAGACAAATGATCTCATAGAGCAGCCACGAAGAGCACCGCGACCAAAAAGCCGAGCACGACACTGGGCTTGTCACGCAAAGCGAAACTGACGGGATCGTCATTCATGCGCCCCCGATGCGCCAGCAGCCAAATCCGACCGACCCAGATCGCAAGAAAAACGGGAATTCCACCGAGCAGATTCGGATGGGAATAAACCGACCCCGGAAGCATCTCCTCAACGATGAACAGGACCATGACCAACAGGGATGCCACGGCGGACGCTATGCCAAACGCGAGGGTTAGCGGTGCGTCCTCGAGCATATAGCCACGGCTGGCGAGGCTGTGAGACCCTGTGGAAGCGGCACGAATAATTTCCGTATGACGCTTGGCAACCGCCAGAGAAAAGAAGAAGAACACTGAAAAGGTCAAAAGCCAGGCGGATGCAGGCAGCCGAAGCAGCGTGATCCCCATGATGAGACGCGTTGTAAACAAAATGCCGATGACCAGCGTATCAAGAATAGGCACGCGCTTGAGGCCAAAGGAGTATGCAAGCGTCAGCACGAGATAGCTTGCCAATGCGAGGGTAAAATAAGGCGTTAGCAGAAGAGAACCGACAAACGCCACGACGAGACCGATGCAGGCCATCGCCAGGCCCGTGGCGATCGGAAGCCGTCCGCTGGCCAGCGCGCGATTGCGCTTCGACCAATGCTGCCGATCAGCACTGAGATCGGCCAAATCATTCAGAAGATAGGTCGAGGATGTGACAATCAAGAGACAGAAAAGACCCAGAACCGTATCGCGAAGAACGGTGAAATCGCCCCAGGCATGCGCCAGAATGAGCGGAACGAAAATCAGAGCGTTCTTCGACCAGTGATGCACCCGCAGGGCTTTGAGACTATCCTTCAAAGTCAGAGGATGGTTGTTGAATTCCGCTTCAATCGGCTTGCCCAGATCACGCGCTGCCTTTGCGACGCCGGTGGAAACGCCTGCCAGGACTATTCCCGCGGCCAATTTCCAAACCGCCAAGTCTGCCCTGCTGTCGCCGACATAGACAAAGCCATCAGGAAAAGTACGCGCCAGATGTTCTGCCTTCACACGCCCCTTCAGATTTGCAGTATCGGAGCCGATGGCGCTCGCAAAAATGCCGATACGCCGCGAAATATTGTCAACCACCGCCTGATTTGCCGCAGAACAGAGATGAATCTCCCGGCCGGCAGCAGCTTGCGCGCGCAACCACTTCACAAGGTCCTCGCGAAGCGGAAGCACCGTTGATGCCAGATCAACCTTTGACGCCAAAGCGGCCTTCAAGGCAGCGCGGCCGCGCAGCATGCTGGGAGCAGCGCGAATAAGCGTCGCGGGTTGGGTGAAAAGAGCTGCGACCACTTGTTCATGCAGCGTGTCAGTCAGGATGAGTGTCTTATCCAGATCAACAACGATGGGACACCGCATCAATTGGACACCGGCGTTTTCTGGAGTGACCTCTCCATTCAATTCGCGATATGCCAATTCCATAACGGGCTATAACTTTCCAAGGTGACGCTGAACTCATAGCCTTCTGGCACAAATGGCTTATCGCCACAAGTCCAGCTTCCTCATGCAGTCTGCATCAGGCCAAGCCGATATTGGGCAAACCATTGCCTCCATCAGACAGGAAAAGCAGTCGCCTTCGGCCTCAGGGTTATCTCAATGCGAGACTGGGAAAGGCTTTATTGCGTTCCCTGAAACCGCGCTGACCAATCAAATCACCTGGGCAGGCTCCTCGTTTAAATTTCGGAATCGAAGATCAAAATCACGCGCGATATCGGAAAGCTTCACCTCGGCAAAACGCGACAGGAGCATTTGTTCCGCCGCGTCGAACGCGTCAGTCAAGGCTGCGTTGACCGATTGCTCCACAAGACAATCCGGATGGTCGATGGCTATGCCGATTGCAAACATTTCCGGTCGCCCCAATGCCTGATGCACGTCAAGCAGCGATATTTCATCAAGCGGGCGCGCCAGTATCCAGCCCCCGCCATGCCCCTTGTCGGAACGGACATAACCGGTATTTCTCAAGCCCGCCATGGTTCGTCGCACCACCACCGGATTGGTGTTCAGCATCTTCGCAATATTGTCGGACGTGATCGAACCGTCATACCGATCCATATGGATCAGGACATGGAGCATTCTCGACAGGCGGCTGTCATGTCTCATACTGGTCATTCTCCTTCTGCATGCATAGCACACGCAAACGATACGTAATAGAATAAGTTACATGACTATTGACGGAAATTTTCACGTAACTTATGTTGTTATTTAATTCAAATTCCGATGCGATCCGACATTGGAGATATCCTGCCTCCCGCAGTGAAGGAGCTTCCATGACCTACGATGCCATTGTTATCGGTGGCAGTTTTGCCGGTCTTTCCGCCGCCATCCAGATTGCCCGTGCTCGCCGGCGCGTGCTCCTGATTGATGCTGGGCTGCCCCGCAACCGCTTCGCCGACGCATCCCATGGTTTTCTGGGCCAGGACGGGAGGCGGCCCCACGATATCATTGGCGATGCGCGGCGGCAGCTTTCCCTCTACCCGACAGTGGAGTTTATCGATAGCGTGGCTGTATCGGCCCGCAAGGTCAGCGACCATTTTGCCGTTGCGTTGGCCGACGGCACCGAAAAACGGGCCATGCGCCTCATTCTGGCAACCGGCGTGAAAGATGATCTGCCTGCAATCCCTGGCCTGCCGGAGCGATGGGGCCTATCGGTTCTTCACTGCCCCTATTGCCATGGCTATGAAGTGGGCGGCCAGGCACTGGGCGTGCTGGCTAATACACCCCTGTCGGCACATCAAGCACTGCTGATATCGGATTGGGGACCAACCACATACTTCACTCAAAATACGTTTGAGCCGGATGCGGAGCACCTATCCAGTCTGGCGGCGAGGAATGTACCGATCGAACGGACACCGGTTGTCGAGCTTCTGGGCAACGCCCCCCGGCTTGAAGCGGTCAGACTCAGTGATGGCAGGGTTGTGCCTGTCGACGCTATTTTCACGGCGCCGAAAACCAGCATGGCCAGCCCGCTGGCGGAACAGCTTGGCTGTGCTTTCGACGATGGTCCGCTTGGTGCATTCATTCGTGTGGACGACTGGATGCAGACAACGGTCAAGGGCGTTTATGCGGCCGGCGATGCCGCCAGTCCCATGACCAATGCAACAATGGCCGCAGCGGCTGGCGTCAAAGCCGGGGTTGGCGCGCATCAGTCGCTCGTCTTCGAAAGATAGAACATATGCGCCTATTGCACCTTATCATGGCGACGGTTTCCGCTTGACTCAGCTGCGCGCGAAGACTCAACTAAGACGAGGAAACCGCTAAGATGGAGCGACGATCATGGATGCCGATGAAGCCATTGCACTGATCTCCGCGTCTGGCATCGAACTCACCGATCGCCGCCGAAATGCCAGCAATGACGGCTGGTCTTTGAGCTTTGCCAACGGATCCGTTGTCGATGTGAAAGACAGCGGTGTGCTGTCGGCATCCGGCAATGGAGCTGCAGAGGTGGCAAGGCTGCTTGACCTGCCCGGACAAGCCTAGAGCTTTGCAGTTTGAACAAAGAAGTCTGTGACGGCTCGGCAGCGTTATTGTTCGGGCGGGATGTAACCATCGGTCAGCGTATTGAGAAAACTGATGACGTCCTGGATCTCGTCCGGCGTGAGAGCCGGCGCCTCCCCGGTATGACGGTCGAAGGGCGGATCCGTGTTCACATTGGCTTTGGCGTCCATCGGCAGATCGTCATATTTGTCAACGCTGCCATCAGACTTGCGTGAATACCAACGCTCTGGCTTGGTT
This sequence comes from Phyllobacterium sp. SL163, assembly GCF_049896885.1. Lineage (NCBI taxonomy): Bacteria > Pseudomonadati > Pseudomonadota > Alphaproteobacteria > Hyphomicrobiales > Phyllobacteriaceae > Phyllobacterium > Phyllobacterium sp. SL163. The sequence goes on from NZ_JAFCVE010000005.1 coordinate 109,658, forward strand.
TCGCGCTCGACATAGAACTCCACCGCTTGCTGCAAGGAGTGAAAGACGCCGTTATGAAAGAACGTCTTGCGAAGCGCCACATTGCGCAGTGTGGGCGTGCGGAAAAGACCACAATAGTCCATGCGGTTCAAGTAATCCGTCCGGAGCGGACCACAAAGGCCCAGATCGAAGTAATGAGGGTCCCTGTTTGCCGGAATCCCGGGATTGCGCGGCGCACCCAGGGCAATCAAACCGTAATCGGTAAATTGCGGCGGCGTTCCGTCATTGCCGCGCTGGCTCACATGGCATGACGCGCAATTGCCCTTCGCGGGCGCATTGAACAGATCCAAGCCTCGGGCTTCCTGTGCGGTCAGCACGGCTTTTCCGGCGAGTACCGCATCGTACTTGCTCGTATAGGGGTAAAAGGTGCGGTAGTCCTGTTCGAACACCTCCAGTGCCTTGAGGGCGGTATTGACCAGAACAGACGAGTCTGCCGTGCCTTGCAGACCGGCGACTGCAGCAATCCTGGCGCCATAATCTGCCGCGATTAGCCGCCGGGCAATGTCCTCATCGTTCTTGTTGCCCATTTCGAAATCGGAAAGCAGCGGGATCCTCGCCTGTTGCTGGCCTCGATCGACCCGGCCATCCCAAGTCAGCCCGCCGGTCGGGCCATTGTCGATGCTCTCGTCCGCATCATCTTCCGATTCAAAAAAATGTTCGGTGAAAGGCGGGACAGCCTGCAAATATTTGAGCGATGGCACCGCCCTCACCCCAGGCTGCCGCAGATCGCCGCCGCCGAGTTGAACCGCAAGACCATTGGCGGCGGAAAAGCCGTGGGCCGGATCATGGCAGGACGCACAGGAGAGCTTGCCGGAGCCTGACAAGCCAGGATCGAAAAACAAGGCCTGACCGAGCGCGCCAAGTGCTTTCACCTGCTCGCGCACCTGCGCGCGCGATGGTTCCGGCGCGGCTCTGCCTGAACTTTCCGTGACCGCACTGTGCGCTGCTGCCGCAGCGCCAATCGTCGCGACGATGCAAAGGATCACCGCCCGGTGCTTTGTGCTTGTGTATCCAAGAGGCTTTATGATTAGCTTCCTCCGTCAGATCCCCGGGCACGTTTGGACGGCTTGGGGATATGGTGGAGTAAACTTGAAAAGTTATCAACATATAGCCGACAAGGAGACTGCCAGCATGCGGATAAATATGATTGCGACCGCTTCGGTAATCAGTGCCGCCATGGGTGGGCTCTCTCCCGCATCGGCGGCCGGATACAATGACGGTCATTCCAACTCTCTGAACCTGATCGACACCGTGGTGGTGATCTACGCAGAAAACCGCAGTTTTGATAATCTTTATGGCAGTTTCCCTGGAGCAGACGGTCTGCAGGGGGTTTCGGTCGCAGCGCTCACCCAGCTTGACCGCGACAACACTCCGCTACGTGAATTACCGCCTGTTTGGGGCGGATTGACCGCTAAAGGCGTCACTCCACCGGTCACGCAGGCGGAGACCGAGCACCTTGCCAATCACCCCTATCGGGTCGACGATCCCCAGGGGTTCAATCTCCCCCTCGGCACAATCACCCACGATTTGTGGCACCGGTTCTATCAAAACCAGATGCAGATCAATGGCGGCAAGAACGATAAGTTCGTCGCCTATGCCGATTCCGGCGCAATGGTCATAGGGCTTTGGGACGGTTCGAAGACGGCCATGTGGAAGGTCGCGCAAAAATACACGCTTGCCGATGAATTTTTCATGGGCGGCTTTGGCGGCTCGTTCTTCAATCACCAATGGCTGATATGCGCGTGCGCGCCCTATTACGCCCATGCCGACACCAGCCCGGCCAAGCCTTCTGTCGCCGTGGTGGAACCCGATGGCGTCTCGTTGACGCTCGCTGCCAATTCGCCCAAATCGGCAATCGATGGCATCCCCAAATTTGCCGGCGATGGCAATCTCACCCCGGACTTCTACGCCGTCAACACCATGCAGCCGCCCTATCAGCCGAGCGGCAACACGCCCGCAAAGAATGCCGATGCGGCGACCGCGGACCCTGCAAACCCGACAACCCTCCCGCCGCAGACCGAACCGACGATCGGCGATATGCTCAGCCTGAAGCATATCAGCTGGGCCTGGTATGGCGGTGCGTGGCAGGATGTGCTGGACCACGGCAACAAAACGCCGGTTCCCAATTTTCAGTACCACCATCAGCCGTTCAACTATTATGCGAATTTTGCGCCGGGAACAGCGGCACGCACCGAGCATCTGCTCGATGGCGGCTTGGCCGGATCGCAATTCATCAAGGCAATCGATACGGGCACACTGCCGCAAGTTGCCTTCTACAAACCGCAGGGTGATTTGAACGAACACTCCGGCTATGCGGATATCGAGGCGGGCGATGCGCACATTGCCGACCTCATCGGTCATCTGGAAAAAAGCCCGCAATGGTCGCATATGCTGGTCATCGTCACCTATGATGAAAATGGCGGCATATGGGACCACGCCGCACCGCCGAAAGGCGATCGCTGGGGACCTGGCAGCCGTATCCCGGCCATCATTGTCTCGCCGTTCGCCCGTCGCGGTTTCGTTGATCACACGCCAATGGACACAACCTCAATTCTACGCTTCCTGACCAAGCGTTTCGAATTGCCGACATTGCATGGGATCACGGTCCGTGATGATGCGGTTGCCTCCTACAATCAGCCGCCATTGGGCGACCTGACCAGTGCACTCGACATGACAAACAGCCAGTAAGGCCCTGGAAAGAGACTCAGCCCTGCTGGCTCATGCTGTATTTTATCTGGCGCATCTGGGTGATGACACGCTCCATTTCCTCGTCTGACAGGATCGGCGGTTCACCCAAAGTGAGTGCCTGGACATAGATGCGCGACAGGGTTTCGACTTCGATGGCAAGCCAAAGGGCGGATTCAAGCGTCACCCCCAGGGATATCTGACCATGCTGGCTGAGCAAGCATGCCAGCCTGTCCTCCAGCGCGATGATCGCGTTGTCGGACAGTGCCTGCGTTCCAAAAGTGGCGTAGGGTGCGCAACGGATCGTCGTTCCCCCGGCAATCCCGGTCATGTAATGGAAACTCGGGATTGTCTTGTTGTGGCACGCAAGCGTTGTCGCATAGACCGAGTGACAATGCAGAACCACATTGATATCGGAACGCTTCTGCAGGATATCGCGGTGAAAGCGCCATTCGGACGACGGCCGCCGCCCGACATAACTGCCATCGAAGTGCATCTCGACGAGATCGTCCGGCTGCATGGACTCATAAGGCAAAGACGACGGTGTCACCAGAAACCCGCGCTCCGTGCGCACGGAGAGATTTCCCGACGTTCCCTGATTGATGCCGCTCGAGTTCATTGAGCGGCACGTCGCCACCATTTCCCGGCGAAGATCGATGGTATCTTGTACTGGTGTGATCATTCACGCATCTTCCCGCTGCTCAGGGTCCCTCGACGGATTTATCACCGCCTGCTTTGCGGAAACAAGGCGCTAAGACCTTCCGCCGAGGCTTGGGCAACGCCACGTTCGGTAATCAGCCCGGTTATGAGACGCGCGGGGGTCACATCGAAAGCCGGATTGGCGGTGGGACTGCCCGTCGGGGAAATCTGTACGGAGGCGATTTTACCGTCGGCTGCCAGTCCCTGCACATGAGACACTTCCGCACCGGCGCGTTCTTCAATCGGAATCTCGCTGATCCCGTCATGGACAGTCCAATCGATTGTCGGGGAAGGCAAGGCCACATAGAAGGGAACGTTGTTGTCCTTGGCCGCCAGGGCTTTCAGATAAGTGCCGATCTTGTTGCACACATCGCCGTTGGCCGTCGTCCGATCGGTACCGACAATAACCATGTCCACCTGACCATGCTGCATCAGATGTCCGCCCGCATTGTCTACGATCAGCGTATGCGGCACACCGTGCCCGTTCAGCTCCCATGCCGTCAGTTGCGCGCCTTGGTTGCGTGGACGTGTTTCATCAACATAGACGTGAACGTTGATCCCCTCCTCCGCTGCAACATAGATAGGAGCGGTTGCTGTGCCGTAGTCGACGGTTGCGAGCCAGCCTGCATTGCAATGGGTGAGAATATTGACCGGCTCCCCCGGCTTTTTCCTTGCGGCAATATCGCGAATGATTTCGAGGCCGTGCAACCCGATCTGACGATTGAGCTGTACGTCTTCCTCGGCAATGTCAGCCGCCCGGCGATAGGCCGCCGCCATGCGTTCCTTTTCCGGTAGCGGCAGCAGATATTGGCGCATCGTATCAAGCGCCCAGCGGAGATTGATTGCCGTTGGCCGGGTTTCATGCAGCTTGTCCCACACATCGTGCAGCGCGGCATCAGAGGGATCATCCGCCATGGCGATCGCAACGCCATAGGCCGCCGTCACCCCGATCAATGGTGCGCCGCGCACCCACATCTCGCGGATGGCAATGGCGACATCATCGACCGTTTTCAGTGTCACCACCTTGAATTCATGGGGTAGCCAGCGCTGATCGATGATATCGACCGAGCGACCATCATTGTTAAGCCAGATGGTGTGATAGTGACGGTCTGCGACTTTCACAGGGTAATCTCCTTTTCAAGCCGTTCAACCAAACCGTTGATTTCAGCCAAACTATGGATATGGCGCCGGTTGCAGGCCAGATGGCGACCGAGCTTGAGCGCCTTGGATTCGCATCGCGCTCTCAAGTCCGGATCCTCGATCAGTTCAAAATCGGCGTTGTGGGCAAGGCCGAGAATGCGCCGGTGCATTTCAATTCCGGCGAACCCCAGCATGTCCTGCCAGATGTCATGCAGTACTTCGTTGAGCGCCTGTTCGGCGCCGAGACTGTCATCCTGATCCTCGAACAAGGTGCGTTGATACAAGATGCCGTTGCGTTCGGTACGCCAGAGGTGGGAGAACTCGGAACGGAACGTTTCCCAAATCGTCTCAATGGCTTCAAGCAGGTAACGCCGCATATCGCGACGGTTGTCATCCTGCTCGTGGCCACTCTGCGCCAGATAATTCATCCAGAAATTGGCGAGCAGCATACCGACATCAAAGGCGATGGGCCCGTAAAACGCAAATTCCGGGTCGATGACCCGCGTCTCGGCCGGTGTGACCATCACCGACCCGGTGTGCAGGTCACCGTGCAGCAGGGTCTCGGCCTTCGTGGCGAACAGGTGCTTGAGTCGCTGCGCTTCCACCTTGAGGTCACGGTCGGCGCGCAGTGCAGCGACAAGCCCGTCCAGTTGCGGTGCGGTATGCCGGTTCAACGGGGCGTTGAAATAGGGATCCGAAAAAACCAGGCTCTCGGTGATGTCGCAGAGTTCGACGTTGTCGGCAAAGAGCGCAACGTCCGCCTTGCGCGTCGCCGCTTTCATTGAAAAATCTGAGCCACGGAACAGGGTACGGGCGAGAAACAGACCGAGATCACGGGCCGCATTGGGATACTGGTTGCCTTCAATCAGCCCTCGCCGCAAAATGATATGGGGTGACAGGAATTCCATAACGATGATGGCCTGCTCACCGTCGAAATGGAAAACTTCAGGCACCCTGCCCGGGTCACGGGCCGCCTGTCGTGTCAATGCATGGTATTCGAAGAATGAACGTTTCAACGGCAATGGCCAGCTCTCGCCGACCAGCCGCACATAGGGCAGTGCCTGTTTGACAATTGCACTGCCCGCGCTGCCTTCGACAATGAAGACCAGGTTTAAATTGCCGTCGCCGACTTCACGGACCTTCCAACTCCTCCAGTCTTCACCGAGCCGTTGCAGCAGCATGGTATTTTGACCGAGACGAAGCGGCAGTGTTTCCACATTCAGGGCCTCAAACACAGGCATTTCGATATTCCTCCCTGCTGACAAGAACCATTTTTCAGCTTTCGTGCCCTTGTCCTCCATTTGTTAAGGCAGCAAACTGGCAAATGTCAATGGCCTTGACATTTGATGATGTGGCGTCCTAGCATGCTCGCAAGGGGAGGAGCAGATGGTCGAGGAAACCGTCTTCCGTATTGAAAAATTGCGCAAATCATTTGGTTCAATCCAGGTACTGGATGGGATCGATCTGGAATTGCGCGCAGGAACTGTCACAGTCCTGATGGGTGCCAATGGCGCTGGCAAATCCACGCTTGTCCGGATTATCAGTGGCGTATATGCGCGAACGTCGGGAGCAATCAGCCTCGATGGCCGGGAGTTTTCGCCGGCCTCGCCCGCGGAAGCCATTCGTGCAGGCGTTGTAACGGTTCACCAGAATATCAATGATGGCGTCGTAGCCGATCTGGACGTTGCAACGAACCTGACACTGGATCGATTGAACGGGCGCGAGGCACGGGCAATTTTCAACCCGCGGCGCGTACGGCGGGAGGCGGCAGTCGTCGCCGAGCGCATGGGGCTGCATATCGATCTTGGTGCGATTGTTGCCGATCTGCCGCTGGCGGAACGGCAGATGGTCGCCATTGCCCGGGCCATGGCGCATGAGCCGAAGGTGCTCATTCTCGATGAGCCGACATCGTCCCTGTCGAGCGTGGAAGCAGACCGGCTGTTTGAGGTGATCGACCGTTTGCGCGCCCGTGGTGTGGCAATCCTGTACATATCCCACCGCATGTCCGATATACGCCGGCTGGCAGACATTATTGTAACATTACGTGACGGCCGGATCAGCGGTGTTTTTGATGGCCCCGAGCTGGACTACGGCGGTGCAGTCAACGCCATGCTCGGTCAAAAGATCAGCCTCGGCAACGTCGTCACCAGAGATGCCAGCGCACCGGTTCTGCAGATCGAAAACCTGCGTATTGCTCTGGGAAGCCGGCCATTCTCGCTCACGCTGGGCGACGGCGAGATCGTCGCTGTCACCGGTCTCGTCGGCGTCGGCAAGACGGCCCTTGCCGAGACGCTTTTCGGCGTCCGAAGGCCGATATCGGGCAGCATGCGTCTGGACGGGCGACCCTATGCGCCCCGCACAACCAGACAGGCCATCAATCAGGGTGTTTTCCTTGTCGCCAAGGACCGCGCAGACAGCGGTATCGTGCCGGACTTCAACATATACGAGAATATCAGCCTGCCCTTTCTCAAACGCAGCAGCTTCTTTTCGGTTTCCAACCGGCGGCGGGAAAGGAACAGGGCGCGCGCGCAGATTGCGTCGCTTGGTGTCGTCTGCCGCACCGAGCGGGACGAAATGGACACGCTGTCCGGTGGCAACCAGCAGAAAGTCATGGTTGCCCGCTGGTTGAGCGAGGCATCACGCATGCTCATTCTCGATGAACCGTTTCAGGGCGTCGATATCGCCGCAAGACGGGATATCGGCTCGAAACTTCGCGCCTCCGCCGATGGGCGTGCGACCCTGGTCTTCCTGACCGAGATCGACGAAGCCTTCGAAATTGCGGACCGGATTGTCGTCATGTCGGAACACACACTCGTCGGCGAGCATCGCAACGCCGATGTCAACATCGATAAGCTGCTGGCAGAAATCGCCGGCCAGCACAGAATGGTCATTTGAATGAATACCAATACACCACCGACCTCCGCTATTGCCCCCACTTCAAAGCACGGGACGAAAAACAACGCCCTGCCTGTCCGCGATCTGGCAATCAAATACGGTTTTCTGTCTCTGCTTGCCGGTCTGATCATCTATTTCTGTATCATGACCAACGGGTTTGCGTCGCCGCAAAGCGCGGTGTTCATCCTCCAGTCCGTCTCCATCACCGGCATATTGGCGCTAGGCGTTACGGCAACGCTGGTCGTTGGCGGTTTCGACCTTTCAATCGGATCCGTGGCGACCACCGCCATGATGGCATCGTCCTACGTCATGGTGGTGATGGGCGGAGACGCCCTGACCGCGACGCTCGTCTGTCTTGCCATCGGCATCATCGTTGGGCTGATCAATGGTATATTGATTGTCTATATGCGGGTCCCCGATCTCCTCGCGACCCTGGGCATGATGTTCCTGCTGGTCGGGCTTCAGCGCATTCCAACCGAAGGACGCTCGATCGCCACGGGAATGACCTTGCCGGACGGCAGCGTCGCCAATGGCACGTTCAGCCCGGTTTTCCTCGCGCTGGGCCGTCATCGCTTCGATTTCATCCTGCCAAACCTCCTGCCGGTATCGGTCGTCGTGTTGATCGTCCTGGCCGTGCTGATCTGGTTTTTCCTCGAATACACCCGCTTCGGACGCATGATGTATGCCGTTGGCTCGAACGAGCGCGCGGCCGAACTCGCCGGCGCTCCGGTTAAAGCATACAAGATCAGCGCCTATATCATATCGGGCGTTTTTGCTTCCGTTGGCGGCATATTGCTCGCTGCGCGTCTTGGCCGGGGCGACATCGCATCGGGCAATAATCTGCTGCTGGATTCCGTCGCTGCGGCATTGATCGGCTTTGCCGTGCTGGGCGCTGCAAAACCCAATGCTTTCGGCACCGGTATCGGTGCGCTGTTTGTCGGCGTGCTGCTGCAGGGGCTGACCATGATGAACGCCCCCTACTACACGCAGGATTTCGTCAAGGGCGCGGTGCTGGTGGTCGCACTGGTGTTTACATTTGCACTCTCCAAAAGAGGCAAACGCTGAGCGGGCGGATGCCCCGAGGCAATTGGGACAAGTATAAAAAATCAAAAATGGAGGAAATGAAATGAAGGTGACGCGGAGAATTTTTGCCAAGCTCGGGTTCGGCTTGCTTGGTGCGACCATGTTGGGCGGCGCTGCATTTGCCGATGGCATGCCCGCTCCGTTTGATAATCCCGGCAAGGTCAAGATTGCCCTGGTGCGATACCTTTCGACGGGTGACTTCTTCCAGTCCTATCTTTCCGGCGTCGAGGCGCAGGCAAAGGCGCTTGGCGTCGATCTTCGTGTGCTGGACAGCCGGCAGGATGCTGCCTTGCAGTCTGACATGGTTGACCAGGCGATTGCGCTTGGTGTCAACGGTATCATCATCCAGCACGGTTTGACGGAGTCCATGAAGGATGCTGCGCAACGTGCGGTCGATGCGGGGATCAAGGTCGTCGCGTTCGACGTGAATGTCGGCAACGACAAGATACCGCAAATCGAACAGTCCGATCGCGACCTTGCCCGGCTGGCCCTGGAGCAGGCCGTCAAGGACAATGGCGACAGCTGGAAAGCCGGTTATGTCTATGTCGCAGGGATCGCGCCTCTCGACCGTCGCGACGAGACCTGGAAGGAATTCAAGAAGAAATATTCCGGCATTCATGAAGCCGCCATGTTCGGAACGATGGACAATCCGATCGCCAATTCAGTGGCCAATCAGGCGCGCTCGGTCATCTCCGCCAATCCGGACATTACCGTGATGTTTGCGCCCTATGACGAGTTCGCCAAGGGCGTGAAAATTGCCGTTGACGAGGCCGGGCTTTCCTCCAGTGTCAAAATCTACTCGGCAGATATTTCGACATCAGACATAGCGGCAATGCGTGAACCGGCCAGTGCCTGGACAGCGACCGCTGCGACCAATCCGGCCGTTGTCGGCCAGGTTTCGGTGCGCGCGCTAGCCATGCTGCTTGCCGGTCAGGATCCCGGTCACAACGTCATTGTGCCCCCGACACTGATCACACAAAGCCAGCTCAACAGCGCCGATATCAAGAACATGGAAGAACTGGCGGCCAAATTGCCGCAATTCGCCCATGCGGATGTCGCGGTGCCGGCATGGATGCCGCTTCCCAAGGGCAAATAACAAACGTAAAAGGCGGCCCGAAAGGCCGCCTTTTTGTTGTGCACCAGCACGTCCCGATCAGCGCAGAGCCGCTGCGATATTCCCGCCATCAACGGTCGTCACATCGGCAGTTGTCCGCTCCGCCAGTGCATGGTGCAAAAACGCCTGAGCTACGTCATCGGCGGTGACTTCCAGCCCGAGCAAATTGCCCGCCATGTATTCGCTGGTCGAAAGCCCGCGGGACGCCGAACGGTTCGCAATCATCTCGTCGTTCAACAGGCCGGACCGGATGCGGTCTGCATTGACCGCGTTGGAGCGTATGCCGTCTGCACCATGTTCCAGGGCATACTGGCGCGACAGGAAGAGGGTCGCAGCCTTGGGCAGGCCATAGGCACCAAATTTGGCGCCCGGATTGACCGCCTGCTTGCTGGCATTGAACAGAAGAGCGCCGCCGGTCCGCTGTTGTTTCATGATGCGTACGGCACATTGCGCCACGGTCTGGTGCGCGAAAAAGTTGAGTTCGAAACTCTTGCGCAGCAAATCGTCGTCAAGGGTTGCAATCGGGCTTTCCCATGCGGCCCCCGCATTGGAAACAACGATATCGACGCCGCCATAGGCAGCAACGACAGCCTCGAACGCCGCACGGACGGACGCGGGATCAGTCACATCGCAGGCCAGGCCGATGGAATCATTGCCGGCGGACCGGGCGACGGCCTCCGCCTTTGCCGCGTCGAGATCCAGCACGGCAACGTGAGCGCCCTGCTGGGCGAACAGCCTGGCCGTTGCGGCCCCGATGGCGCCCGCCCCACCCGTCACCAAGGCCACCTGGCCCGTGAGCGGCTTTGCCTTCGCGCTGGCAAGCTTGGCCTGCTCCAGCGACCAGTATTCCAGGTCAAACAGATCGGGCCGGCTCACCGGTTCGAACCGCCCGATGGACTCCGCATCCCGCGCTGCCTCGATCCACATCTCACCGACATCCGCGGCAATTCTGGCATCCTTGAGCGTACGGCCGTGTCCGAACATGCCGAGGCCTGGCACCAGCGTCAGCCGGGGCATCGGATCGAGCATGATCCGCTTTCCGCTGCTGCGCTTATCATTCGTTGTGAAATAGTCGGTATAATCCGCCATATAAGCCGCAACGGCGCGTTCCACCGCCGCCTTGAACGCATCGAGATCACCGCCATCAGGCGCTGGCAGCACCATCGGACCCGTCTTGATCCGTATGGACAAGTCAGGGGTCGACACGCCGCGCTGCGCCATCTCGTGAACAGTAGTCGCATTGACAAACTCGAGGATCGCCGGCGACGAGCGGAATTCGCTGACCATGCGATCAAACTTGCCTTCGCCCCGATTGACGGCGACGGCACCGCGCACGATAGCAGCGATATCACCGGGTTTGGCCAGCGTTTTCGGCAATGCCGCCGGTGTGAACGGGTTCCGCCCCTTGTCGCGTACATAGGTCTCGGCGAGCGAGACATAATGAATCATGCGGTCGTAGGCTTCCCGAGCCGTCGCGCCAAACGTGAAAATGCCGTGCTTGTCGAGAATGAGACCGTCAACGGTGGGATCCGCGTCAAAAACCTCGGCCGCCCGCTTTGCCAGATCAAAACCGGGCATCACATAGGGCACGAAGCCCATTTTGCTGCCAAAGATTTTCTCACTGAGGGCCCGGCTCTCCGCCTGGTCAGCGATAGCGAGAATTGCCGTCGAGTGGGTGTGATCCACAAATTTATGCGGGATGAAGGCATGCAGCAGCGCTTCCACCGAAGGATTTGGCGAAGCCGGATCAATCAGATTTGCCCGTTGCAGGGTGACCATATCCTCGTCCGACAATTTGCTCAGCTTGCGGGCCTTGAGCAGAGGGGCGACCTTGACGGCCGGCAGGCCGGCGGGCTCGATGACACCCATGTCCCAGCCGCTCCCCTTCACGCAGAGCACATCCCACTCGTCACCAATCAGATCCTTGACCGTGGTTTTGACGGAGGTGTTTCCGCCGCCGTGCAACACCAGCTGCGGCACGCTGCCGAGAAGCCGCGTGGTATAGGTTCTCAATGCGAGATCGCGGTTGATACCCTTGGCGGCATAGACCGCCACCATGTCTTCCGCCTCTTTGTCATTCCACAAATTTTTCATGCGAACTCCTCCCGTCCGGCAAATGGTCTCACGGCCTGGCAACGGGCCAGGCGATCCGCCAATGTTTCCAACTGTTGCTATGCTTGTTTGAGCCCGGCGCCCTTGGCGCGCTTGAGCAGGCGTTTCGCCATGGATGCCGTGATCATGAGATGGGACGCGAACCCACCCTTGATTGCTGCCACAAGCGGTTCGTACTTGCTGTCCTCCTGAACCACCAGCATCCTCTTGGGAATTTTCCGGATGGAATCGAGATCCGCAGAAATACAGCGCCGGTTATGGGCGCAGTCCAGCCACTGCCCGTCCACGTCAATCAGTTGCCCGGCAATCACACCCGCAGCGCCGGCCTGCCCGAGTGCATGCATTTCCGCCGCGGTGATCGCGCCGCATTTCACCAGATGGCTGTCATCTTCGATGCCGCCCACGGAATAAAGCGCCAATTGACAGTCCGTGATTGCCAACAACTGCTCCCGGACAACCGGCTCCCGGCGCAGCTCCTCAGCAAGACGTTCAGAGCTGAGCACGAGCGGTGCGTAAAGGTTGATGCCTTCCGCGTTCAACCGGCGGGCAATTTCAGTCGTGCATTGATCCGGGCGATAGGAATACGGCGCCCCGAGATTGCCGCAGAGCTGCACGACCGCCACCCCCTGCAGGTCTGCGTAAGGCATGACGTCGGCGATATGATAGACAGTCCGCCCCCAGGCCACGCCGACACGATCACCTTTGTTGATCAACTCAATGAACGCAGCCGCTGCAACAACGGGCATTTCAACGGATGGATTGAAAGCTTGCCTGTCTTCGGGAATAATCCATACGGTTTCAAGGCCAAGGGCATCCTCGGTTTCGCGCGCAAGAACGTCATCGGAAAACAATTCCGTCGATGTGGAGATGGTGACAATGCCGATTTCGCGCGCACGGCGCAGATACATCGCCACGGACGCGCGGGAAATATCGAGATGCTTGGCCACTTCGTCTTGCCGCAAACCATGGGTATAATAGAGCCAGGCGGCCTTATGGATTATCTGATCGGCGGACCGGACAGGCATTGAAGTTCCTCACAAAATATCGCTGATTAGACAATATTCACGTGATCTGACAAAAGTCAAATAGCAGATCATCTGCTGTCTGCGTTGCGCGCTTTTCTCTTCGCAGTTTTATGGGAAAGTCGCGTTGCCACCCTGGCCCCCGGGTGGCAAATCGATGCGTGAGCGCCTCAGGCGAGCTTTGGTATGGCGTTGAGGAGCGCGCGCGTATAGGCCTCCTGTGGCGCGTCGAATATTTCCTCCGCCGTCCCCACTTCGATGATCTTGCCGCGATACATCACGGCAACCCGGTCGCAGAGATGACGCACGACGGAAAGGTCATGACTGATGAACAGCAGCGTCAGGCCCAATTCTTTGCGCAGTTGCAAAAGAAGGTTGAGAATCTGCGCCTGAATGGAAACGTCGAGCGATGCCACCGGTTCGTCGCAGACAATGACGTCTGGGCGCATGGCCAGCGCGCGGGCGATGGCGATACGCTGGCGCTGACCGCCTGAGAACTGATGCGGATAGCGGTCCGCAAATGCCGGGTCGAGCGAGACAGCCTTCAGCCACTCCGCCACATATGAACGGGCTTCGGCCTTGCTGGTCAGACCATGCGCTATCGGTCCTTCCGCGATGGACTGTCCAATGGTGCGGCGCGGGTCAAGTGACGCAAAGGGATCCTGAAAGATCATCTGGACATTGGTGGTCAGCTTTCTCGGCTGCGGGCCGGCGGACATCACCGGGCTGTTGTTCAGCGTTACCCTGCCTTCCGTCGGCTGATAGATGCCGCAGACAATACGTCCGAGCGTTGATTTGCCCGAACCGGATTCCCCGACCAATCCAAGCGCCTCTCCCTTTGCGATGGTCAGATCAACGTTTTCAACGGCAAGCACTGGCTTCTTTGATTTGAGCAGACCGGCCCGTTCACCCAGCCGCGCCCAGAAACCACGTTTCTGTTCAAACACTTTGACGAGCCCATCCATCGCCACGAAGGACGGATCGGCCATCGTCGCGGCAACGGGATGCGCAGCGCTTTCGCTGTCATTGTCATTGGCGCCAGCACCCAGCCGCTGACCGGGCTTTGACCGCGATGGCAATGCATCGAGCAGTGATTGCGTATAGGGATGGCTTGGCGTGCGCAGGACCTCGGAGGCGAGGCCCGTTTCCACGATCTTGCCCGCCTTCATCACGGCGATGCGCTTCGAGATGGAAGCCACGGTTGCCAGGTCATGGCTGATCCAAATCATGGAAATGCCAAGCTCGGCAACCAGCGACTTTATTTCAACGAGAATTTCCGCCTGGACCGACACGTCAAGCGCCGTGGTTGGTTCGTCGGCAATGACAATTTTGGGCCGGTGCAGCAATGCGATGGCTATGGCAACGCGCTGACGCATGCCGCCGGAGAACTGGTGCGGGTAAAAATCCACCTTCTGTTCAGGATCGACAATGCGAACCTTTCGCAGCGCCTCGACGGCACGAAGGCGCGCATCGGCGTCCGAGATCCGTTCATGCGCCTGCAGCGCCAGGGTCATCTGATCCAATACGGTCAGGACCGGATTGAGTGTCATCATCGGGTCCTGGAAGACCATGGCAATGTCCCGGCCACGGATCTTGCGCAATTCCGGCTCGCTGAGGCCAACAAGCTCGCGACCGTCAAGTTTGATCGAACCGCTGACAATGCGCCCCGGTTTGTCGATGAGACCTATCAGCGAAAAGCCGGTAATGGACTTGCCCGAGCCTGACTCGCCCACCAGTCCCAGAATCTCGCCCTTTTCCAGATGGAGCGAGATGCCGTCGACTGATTTCACGATTCCCGTCCGCGCCTCGAAATAGGTGCAAAGATCAGTCACTTCGAGAAGGGGAGCGGTCATCGTTTCAACCTCGGATTGAGCTGACTCCGCACCTGATCACCGACAAGATTGATCGCCATGATGAGAATGATGAGAGCCACGCCCGGATAGATGGAAATCCAGTATCGGCCGGAGAGAAGATACTGGAAGCCGCCGGAAATCAGCATGCCAAGCGATGGTTCGGTGGGCGGCAGACCGACCCCGAGAAATGACAGGGTTGCCTCTAGCGAAATGGCGCTCGCCACCTGAACGGTTGCCACGACGATAAGCGGCGGCAGCGCATTGGGCAGGATGTGCCGTGTCACCACAAACCAGCCGCTCATGGGTACGGACAGGGCCGCCTCCACATAGTCCTTGTTCCGTTCAACGGCTGCCGCGCCATGGGCAGTGCGCACGAAATAGGCGTATTGCGAAAAGACCAGTGCGACGATCAGCTGCCCCTTGCCCTGCCCGAGGAGCGCCGCCACCACGAAAGCGAGCAGGATCGCCGGGAACGAAAGCTGCAGATCCACCAGCCGCATCACGAGGGCTTCAAAACGGCCGCCCACATAGGCGGCGGTACAACCGACCAGCGCGCCGATTGAAAAGGCTATCGCGCCCGCGAGGAGGCCCATCTCCAGCGAAATGCGCAGGCCGTAGAGGATGGCGGAAAAGAGATCGCGGCCTTGGCTGTCGGTTCCCAGAATGTGGGTATATCCGCCGGTGCCGATGTATCCCGGTGCCCTGCGTGCATCGCGCATCACAAGACTTGAAAGATCGTAGGGGTCCTGCGGCGCAATCAGCGGCGCGAAAACAGCCAGCACTATGACAACGAGCAGTATGATGGCAGCGATGACAGCGACGGGATGACGGACAAACTCTGCCCAGAAATCGGATGAGCTACGGGCTTTTTCAACGGATAGGGTCATTTGCCACCCCCATGGCGCATGCGCGGATCGAGGACGGCATAGGCCAGATCGACAACCAGGTTGATCGTAATGAACATGAGCGAAACCAGCATGAGATAGGCCACCATCACCGGCCGGTCCAGCGACGTGATACTGTCAATGATCAGCTTTCCCAGACCCGGCCACGAATAGATCGTCTCGGTCACGACGGCGAACGCAATGGTCGAGCCCAGTTCCAGTCCGAATACAGTGACGAGCGGAATGGAAATCAACCGCAGCACGTGCCGGCGCAGGATCGTCCACTCATGGATACCTGCCGCCCGGGCGAATTTGATCGTATCGGTCAACATCACTTCCCGCGTGCCCGAGGCCGCCAGCCGTATCATCATCGACATCTTGAACAGGGACAGGTTGACGGCGGGCAGAACGAGGTGGCGCATGCCATCGAACGTCAGGAAGCTGACGGGAACCCCGAAAACGGAAACCGTCTCTCCCCGGCCCCCTGCCGGCATGATGCCCAGTTGCACGGCAAAGACCATGATGAGCATGAGTCCGATCCAGAAGGTGGGAACAGAGAAACCGAGAATGGACAGGGCCATGATCACCTTCGCGGTCCAGCTTTCCGGTTTGTACCCCGCATATATTCCAAGCGGTATGCCGATGAGGCTTGCCAGGAAAACAGCGATAACCGCGAGCTCCATTGTCGCGGGGAAGCGCGAGGCAATCAGCTGGGAAACCGGCATGTTGTAGACGAATGAACGGCCCAGATCGCCATGCAGAAGGTTGCTTGCGAAGTGCAGATACTGCTGCCAGATGGGCAGATCGAGGCCATACTGCGCAATGACGCGATTGCGGATATCCTGGGTTGCATCCGGAGAAATCAGCACGTCGACCGGGTTTCCGATGACGAAGACACCCAGAAAAACCAGCAATGACATGACGAGCATGACCAGTGCCGCCTGCCATAATCGCCTGACAATGAACGCAACCATTCGCTCAACCTTCCCCTGCACATTCGTGCTTGTTTGAATTGGCTGTCACCGGCGGGCTTTCCTGCCTCCGCCGGTGACAACAATCAATGCCAGCCGTTTTCCAGCTCTTCCCGTGTTTCCCCGACGGCAACATCCCAAATCGCCAGCATGTCCGCATCGGGCCGTTCGAACAGTCCGTGGTAGTTGCCCTCGCCCTGAGAAAGCTGTGCCCGCTTGCCGCCGGCGCCGACGCGGGCTAACGCGCCAAAATCAACGCGTTCCTGTGCATGGTCTGGCTGGGCGACACCAGGAAGGCGCGTCCAGGGGAAATTTTCCATCCAGGAGGCGTGCGATGCGCGGTTGTCGATTTCGAGAACCTTGCCCATGGTCTTGGGTGCACGCCACCAATCGTGCATTTTCACACTGGCATCGCGATTGCGATTGAGCCATTCGGAAACAACCGTCGCCGCCGGCGTGTTGCCGCCATGGCCGTTGACAATGAGGATACGGCGAAACCCGCCATGATAGAGGCTATCAAGGACGTCCTCGATCACACCGACATAGGTGCGCAGGCTCAGCGATACGGTTCCCGGAAAATCGGCAAAACTTGAAGCAAGCCCATAGGGCAAGACCGGGAAAACCGGAACGCCAAGCGGCTCTGCTGCATCGACCGATACTTTTTCCGCCAGGATCATGTCGGTCGCGAGACTCAGCCGCGCGTGCTGCTCCACGCTGCCAATGGGCAGGATGCACCGGTCATCCCTGCGGATGCGTTCCTCAACCTGACTCCAGTTCATCGCACTTATGCGCATGCCTCTTACCTCTGCTGATTTCGTCCCCAAGCATAAACACAAGGATCATGCGCATACAAGTTCCAAATGGTACAAAAATTACGTTTGACATACAGCAATAGCGAGATATTTTGTCTCTAATGGAACTTAATGGCGAGGAGCGCGCATGCAGAACCTGATCGATCTCGCGCTGCTGGAGGGCCGTGCCGGACGAACGACAGCGCCGAATGAGAGCATTGCGGAAAGCGATATTCTTTATGCAAAGCTGTGGTCGAACCCCTGTTGGCTTTCCTTCCGCATCAACTATCTGGCACTGCACTACAACAACCCCGTATACGGCACGATCAATGCAGATCATGACCTGCTGCGCCCCGAATTCGTCGTGCTCTATTCGCTGTTTCTGCGGGACCGCACCACGCTTTCGGAAGTGGTGGCCGGTTCCGGTTTTCCAAAGAACACGTTGAGCCGCGCAACCAAGAAGCTCGACCGCCTCAAGCTGGTCCGGCGCGAGGAGGATCTGGGAGATCTTCGCCGCGTCGTCCTGTGCCTGACGCAGGAGGGCCGGGCGATTGTCGAAGCCAAGATGGCGCCCATGATCGACCGGGAACGCATGATGCTGGAGGCACTCAGCCCCGCCGAACGCATGATGCTGTCCGACATCCTCGCCAAAATGGTCATCGCATCGCGCGGCTGGCCCGACACAATTTCTTCCGACGCAACCGCATTCGAAGAATAAAAAAGCAACCTCTGGAATAGGGAACAACAATGCAAAGAAGACTGAGAGCCCTCTTATTGGGAACCGCACTCCTGCTGGGCACGGGCCATGCCATCGCCGCAGACCTTGTCATGGCGATTAAGGCCGGGCCTGCCTCGATGGATCCGCATTTCACCGCCACCGCAGCCAACGCGGAAGCAACCAAACATATTTTCGATACGCTCATCCGCTCGGGCAACAATCTCGAGCTGGAGCCGTCGCTTGCGCTCAGCTGGACAGCCATCGACCAGACGACCTGGGAATTCAAACTGCGTCAGGGCGTCAAGTTTCACGATGGATCAGATTTCACGGCGGAAGATGTGAAATTCTCTATCGAACGCATTCCTCATGTCACCGGCCCCAACCCCGCGACAATCTTTGTGCGCCGGGTCAAATCGGTTGAGGTGGTCGATCCATTCACCGTGCGTGTCAAGACAGAAGGCCCCGCGCCCACCCTGCCGAATGATTTTGTGCGTCTGTTCATCACCTCGCACACGGCAGCCGCCAATTACTCAACGCAGGAAACAGCGGCCGAAGGGTTCAATTCGGGCAAGGCAACCATCGGTACCGGCCCTTACAAGTTCGTTTCCTGGGCTCCGACACAGGATCTGGTTCTCCAGCGCTTCGACGGCTATTGGGGCGGAGCACAGCCCTGGGATCGCGTCATCCGCAAGGAAATCCCCAACGATGCAGCGCGCGTTGCACAGCTGAAGGCAGGACAGGTCGATGTAATTTCGAAAGTGCCCGCCGCGGATGTGCCGGTGCTTGAGCGGGATGCATCGCTTGCCGTGGTCAAGAACGAGAGCATCTATATCAGCTATCTCGAGTTCGATTTCCGCGAGAAAAGCCCGCAGGTCTTCGACAAGAGCGGCGCGAAGCTCGACAAGAATCCCCTGCTCGACCCGCGTGTGCGCGAAGCCATCGATCTCGCACTCGACCGCGAAACCATCGTCGAATTCGCCCTGGAGGGCATGGCTGTCGTGCCAACCCAGTTGGTCACATCGAATATCTTTGGCTATGACAAATCACTCCAGGCACCGGCCTTCGATCTGAAGCGCGCCAAGGAATTGCTGAAGGATGCGGGTTATCCCAACGGCTTCAAGATCACGCTCAGCTATGCCAATGATCGCATGCCAAACGAGCTCGGACCGACGGTCGCGCAGATGCTGGCTGCAATCGGCATCACAGCCGATGTTAATGGCGTGCCTGCGACTGTGTTCAATCCGGCAAAGACCCGGGGCGAGTATTCACTCTATATGGCCAGTTGGGGCACGTTGACGGGCGAAGCAAATTACATGCTCTCGTCGCTGATGCACGCCCACGACACCGCAAAATCGCTGGGCGCATTCAATGTCCGCGGTTATGCCAATCCGCAGATGGACAAGCTGATTGAAGACGCCGGAGCCGAGATGGATACGGACAAGCGCCGCGTCCTTCTGGAAAAGGCCAACAATCTCGTCGCAACGGACCGCCCTGACCTGCCTCTCGCGACTCAGCTCAGCGCCTGGGCCGTGAAGAAGGCCAAGGTTATCCTGACACCCCGGGCTGACGAAGACACGCTGGCGATGAATATCCGTCCGGCGCAGCAATAAGCATCGACGTGAAAGGGCCGGATACTGATCCGGCCCTTTTGTTGTTTCACACGCAGGAAAGACAGATATGACGAACATAGCTCTGGCCATTCACGGCGGTTGCGGCGTGATGGCAAAACTTGATCTGAGCGAGGCTGAGTGGGCCGGCGCCCGCGCCGATCTGGCATCGGCGCTGAAAGCCGGCTGGGCAATTCTGAGTTCCGGCGGCTCCTCGCTCGATGCGGTGGAAGCTGCGGTGGTGGTGATGGAGGACAGCCCGCATTTCAATGCAGGGTATGGCGCCGCGCTTAACGAACACGGTATCCATGAACTGGATGCATCCATCATGGACGGCTCCAGTCTGGCTGCCGGTGCGGTTTGCGCCAGCAGGGCTATCCGCAATCCCATAAGGGCAGCACGCGCAGTCATGGAAAAGGGCGATGCGGTTCTCTTGAATGGAACGGCGGCCGATCGCTTCGCTGAAGTGGCTGGACTGGCCACGGAACCGCAGGCCTATTTCACGACCGAACGCCGCCTCATCGCTCTTGCCGCCATGAAAGCCCATGAGGCCCGGGGCACGTCCGCGCTGGCGAAGGAGGCTGAGAAACACGGCACGGTCGGCGCGGTTGCGCTTGATGCCGCCGGTCATCTCGCAGCAGCGACCTCAACGGGCGGCTACAACAACAAGCCTGATGGCCGTATCGGCGATTCCCCGATCATCGGTGCAGGCACTTATGCGCGGGATGGCATCTGTGCCGTATCCGGTACCGGCAAGGGAGAAGTATTCATCCGTCATGTCGTCGGTCACGAGATCGCAAGCCGGATGGCCTATCTCGGCGAAGACCTCAAGACAGCTTCGGACAAAGTCATCCACGAGGACCTCAAACGGCACAATGCAGGTGCCGGGCTGGTTGCCATAGGTGCCGATGGCTCCATCGTCGCACCGTATAATACCGATGGCATGTTCCGCGGCTGGGTCACCAGCAACGGCGATGTCTTTGTCGGCACGCACGACAAAGTTTTCCAGCTCCCAGGTCTTCCACGCTAAGACCTGGGCGGCATGGTTGACGGCACCTTATGGTTAAAATCGGGATTCAGTCTTTCTTGGTAATTTCCTGTTAGCAATTGCAGCAGTGAAACCGATTGGCCTCGTTCGCGCCATCGACAATTATTTCGAGTACGGGTGCCTATGCGTGTTTCGTGTGTGCTGACAATCATGTTTTCGTGCCTCGTGCTGACGAACTGCCAATCCAGTTCAGGCGTGGACGATGTGCTGGCGCAACGGCCTTCGCAGGAAATGACCAGTTCGGTGGTCCGGCCAAGCCGTTCGGTGACGCGTATCGCTATGGCAACCGTCCCCCCCTCGCCGGTACCCCAGCAGGAAATTCTGGCATGGGCCGGACCCGTCCCGGAATCGGCAGCGATCCTGCCTCCGGCACCATCCCCTGTCATGGCCGCCCCAACCGAAAGGCCGGTCCCCCAGCCAGCCCCCGCAGATCCCATGGTCAAGGCTGCGCCGCAGGCCCGAATGCAGATCTACAGCCGCCGTTTCCGCGATGCCAAACCCATTAATTTTGGGCCGGCATCGCCAAAGAAACTCGCCGTGCACGGGGTTGACGTGTCGCGCTGGCAGGGTGACGTGGATTGGGCGAACCTGCGTATGCAAGGCGCCAATTTCGCCTATATCAAAGCTACCGACGGCGGCGATCATATCGACCCGATGTTCAAGACCAACTGGCGCAAGGCCAAGGAAGCCGGACTGAAGCGGGGCGCCTATCACTTCTTCTACTGGTGCCGCACAGCGGGTGAGCAGGCTGACTGGTTCATCCGCAATGTTCCCCGGGAACCCGGTGCGCTTCCACCTGCGATAGATGTGGAATGGAATGGCGAATCGAGCTGCAAGCGGCGCCCTTCCCGCGCGCAGGTGCTGGAAAAGATGCAGGTCTTCATGGACAAGCTGGAGAAACATTATGGCCAGCGGCCGATCATCTACACCGCCCCGGATTTCTATCGGGACAATCTAAGGGGCGAGCTTGCCGATTATCCCTTCTGGTTGCGTGCGGTCGCCGCTCATCCCTCCAAGGTTTATCCCGGCCGGCGCTGGCTGTTCTGGCAATACTCCGGTTCGGGCCTTTCCCATGGCGTCAGCGGCCGAATTGACCTCAACGTGTTCCACGGCAGTGAGGAGGAATGGCACAACTGGGTGACGGCCCGGGCCGGTTAAGCCCACGCAAGCGCGACGCCAATTACATGCAATTTGCGTCCAGGGTTTAACCTAATTCTGACGAATGGCCGCTATTCAAGGTGTTCCATTCTGAAGGGGGAAACAATGGCGTGGAGACTTATGCTGGCAAGTGCCATACTTGCCATGACACGGACGGTACCGAACGTTTTCACAGGGCCGCGCAGCTCTGGTCTTGTATCGGACAACGCCCTCGAAATGCAGTTGAACCCCGCTCCCATCAATCCCGACTGGATATTGGACGGTAACCCGCAGGCGCGCGCACGCGAACAATCCGCAAGCCGCGACCGGGCGGCCTACACCGCGATATGGGATTGCACCGCCGGAACCTTCCGCTGGTATTTCGGTTGGGACGAAACCGTCTGCATTCTCGAAGGTGAAGTGCACGTCACGGACGCCGAAGGGCTCACCCGAACCTTGCGTGCGGGAGATGTTGCCTACTTTACCGGCGGAACGTGGGCAACCTGGAAGATAGACCGCTATCTGAAGAAGGTCGCGTTCATGCGCCGTACCCTGCCGGCACCGGCATCATTCATCTATCGCGCCAGTGATGCCGCCCGCAGGCGCTGGGGCCGCACCAAAGGCGGCGCGCTGCAATGAGGCAGCCCCTTCCAGCCAAGATTTCCCGATCTATCGCAGCTTGAGATTCTCCCGGGTCAGTTGATCGACGGAGGTGCAGCCCATGAGCTTCATCCCTCGCTCTATCTCGATCTTGAGCTGATCCAGCGCGCGGTCGACACCAGCCTGACCGGCCGCGGCAAGGGGATAAAGGTAATAACGTCCGATCCCGACCGCCTTGGCGCCCATGGACAAGGCCTTGAGCACGTGCGTCCCGCGCTGGATTCCGCCGTCCATGATCACATCGATTTTGTCGCCCACGGCATCAACGATCTCAGCCAGTTGGTCGAATGCGGCGCGCGATCCATCGAGCTGCCTGCCGCCGTGATTGGAGATAATGATACCCGTGCAGCCGATATCGACTGCGCGCCTGGCATCCGCCACCGACATGATGCCCTTCAGGCAGAACTGCCCTGACCAGTGCTGCACCATCTCGGCCACATCATCCCAGGTCATCGAGGGATCCAGCATCTCCGTGAAATACCGGCTGATCGACATGGCGCCGCTGCCCATGTCCACGTGTTCTTCCAGTTGCGGCAGGCTGAAGCGTTCATGCGTGAGATAGTTCAGTGCCCATTGCGGCTTGATGGCAAATTGCAGCATGCCGGCAAGATTGAGCCTGAATGGAATGGAAAAGCCGGTACGCAAATCACGCTCGCGGTTACCCCCGGTAATGCTGTCGACGGTCAGCATCATCACCTCGACGCCAGCGTCCTTGGCTCTCTGCATCATCGCCCGGTTCAGGCCGCGGTCCTTATGAAAGTAAAACTGATAGACCTGCGGGCCGCTATAGGACTTGCGCAGTTTCTCAAGGCTGACTGTACCAAGCGATGAAACACCGAACATCGTTCCATGCCTTGCCGCTGCGGCTGCAACCGCATGCTCTCCCTGATGGTGAAACAGCCGCTGCAAGGCTGTCGGGGAGCAGTAGAAGGGCACGGCAAGCTTTTGTCCCATGACGACAACGGATGTATCGACACTCTTTACCCCGCGCAGCACATTGGGAATGAGATCGCAATGGTCGAAACTTTCCGTATTCCGGCGATAGGTGACTTCATCATCCGCTGCCCCGTCGATATAGTCGAAAATTGGCCCCGGCAGCCGCCGTTTGGCCAAAGTCCTGAAATCGTGGAAATTGTGGCAATCGCTCAGACGCATCATTCAACCCTTGTTTGATTCACGCCTGAGAATAGGCGGGAATTGCTGCGGATGCACTAAGTGTGGCGACAAGACATCATTTTCCAACAGGTATAAGGCTGAGCTTTCATTTCCTTGACGATAACTGTACCGACACGGCGATATTGCCCATGCGTCATTTGTGGCGGCAATATCACTCAGCGTAAAATCTTATGCCTGCCCGGTCGCACTCAACGCCACCGCGAAGACGCCCGAAAAAGCTCGAACCCGAATAATATTCTTCATCTGAATGATCTCTTCTGCTGTCTTCGCCCTTCTGCCAGCAATAGTCGGACTTGCAATCTGTCGAAAAATGGGCTGCCTATACTGAAAATGGAATAAGGAGCGATCCCTTGCAGCGCACTTTTCTCCGGTTGGTCGGTTCCTGCTTGCGGTCGGCGCTTCTTTCCACGGAGACAAGGGGAAATTACTTCCGGTTCACGATTTTTCAAAAGATTTATCTGTCAGTTATATTATCAATAAAGTTCTTGATCTTGGCGTTATATGATATCGTCACACCTGTGATGGGCAGAGGACGGGGGTTCAAAGCAAAAGCAAGTTAGAGTTGCGGGCTTTTCTTTTATGGAAGCTTAGGCTATTCCGCCGTCCATGACTGAAAGGTCAATTGCAGCTACCGCGCACAATCAGCCGATAGACAGTGCTCGCTGAAGAGGCAGCACGGTGTTTTCTGCGGGCATAAGCCCGGCGATGCTCGACCTACGACGAGAGAGTTTGGACATGGACCATGGTGTTGACGGTGCCGGACGCGACAGGGGCGCGGCGGAAAATTCAAGTAACCAGCCTGTAGCAAGGACTGGCTTCGGAAGTATTGATGCGCTTGTAAAAAACGCCTCCGACTCCGGGACGATTGCACGCCCGCAGATTTTGACGGGTGCTGACTTTGCGCAGGAAGGGCGCCCGGGTGAACGGCTTGACCGCTTCTTCGAGGAGCTTGCACAAACCTATGATGCGTCACCTGCGGTTATCTCCGAAGGACGCGTCTGGACCTATCGCGAGCTGAACAGGCGCGCCAATCAGTTCGCCCGCCTCCTGGCGGATCGGGGCGTGCGGCCCGGCGATCGGGTCGGACTCCTGCTCGACCGTTCTGCCGAGACCTACGTTGCATTGCTGGCCGTGATGAAGGCCGGTGCGGCGTTTGTTCCGCTCGCCACCGCCTTTCCCGAAGAGCGGATGAAGCTCATCATCGAAGATGCCAATGTCGGACTGATCATCACCATTGCGGCCTATTCTTCCCGGGTCGAGCCGTTGCCTGTTCCCCATGTGCTGATCGACGGGGCTGCAGCCGAAATCACCGCGAAGCCCGACAAGCCGTTGCCGTTGAATCCTGCAGCCTCCGTGGCCGAGGACATCTGCTATATCCTCTATACCTCGGGCACTACAGGCCGGCCCAAGGGCGTGGCCATCACGCATCAGAGCATCTGCAATTTCGTCCGGGTCGCCGCCGCATCCTACGGCTATCGGCCGGGCGACCGCGTCTATCAGGGCATGACCATCGCCTTCGACTTCTCTGCGGAAGAGATCTGGGTGCCTTTCGCCGCCGGTGCAACGGTGGTGCCCGCGCCGGGACCGCTGACACTGGTTGGCGAGGAACTCGCGGATTTTCTCCGGGCGAATGATGTGACATGCATGGCCTGCAGCCCGACCCTGCTTTCCTCCATCGAGAGCGATGTGCCCAGTCTGCGGGCGCTGCTGGTGGGCGGCGAGGCATGCTCGCACAACCTTGTGGTGCGCTGGTCGAAACCCGGACGGCAAATTCTCAACACCTATGGCCCCACCGAAGCCACCGTTACCGCCACGATGGGCCTGCTCACACCCGACAGGCCCGTGACCATCGGCGCGCCGCTGCCCACTTACTCCATTGTCGTGATCGATCCTTCCGTGTCGGCACTGACCGAGCCCGGTGAGCTTGGCGAAATCGGCATTGCCGGCATCGGTCTTGCGGTGGGCTATCTCAACCGGCCGGACCTGACGGAACAGAAATTCATTCCCGATTTTCTCGACCTGCCGAACAATCCTTCAAAGCGCATCTACCGGACGGGTGATCTTGGCCGGATCAATGACGATGGCGAGATTGAGTATCACGGGCGCATCGACACCCAGGTCAAAATCCGCGGCTACCGCATCGAACTCGGAGAAATCGAAACCGTGCTGCTGGAGCAGCCCGCAATCGCACAGGCCGCCGTCACGACCTGGGAAATTGAACCCGGCCGTGTCGAACTCGTTGCCTATTATGCTCCCAAGAGCGGCATGCCGCCGATCTCCCGCGCCGACATTGCCGGAGAGCTCAAACGGCGCCTGCCCGATTACATGGTGCCATCCTATCTGGAAGAGCTGGCCGCCATCCCGATGACCGTCTCGAACAAGGTGGACTCGCGCCAGCTTCCCAAGCCGACAAGCGTGCGTTTGTCGGCCGAACGAACCATCACCCCGCCCAGCAATGATGACGAACGCTTTTTGGCAGGCGTGCTGGCCGAAGTGCTGAAGTTCGACGAGGTATCCGTGGAGGACAACTTCTTCGACGATCTCGGCGCCAACTCTCTGCTGATGGCCCGTTTCTGCGCGCGCGTTCGCACCCGGAAAGAATGGGCGACGACATCCATGCGGGATATCTATCTCTATCCCACCGTTACCCGCCTTGCGCAGCATCTGCGCATACCCGAGGAGATGGCGACCGCTGTCAACGAGCGCGTTCTTACGCACCGGGCGTCGAACATTGCCTATTGGACCTGCGGAGCGGCGCAGCTGCTTTTCTACGGTCTCTATAGCTACTTTGGACTGTGGGCACTGGACCGCGGACTCAACTGGACCTACGACAAGCTCGACGAGCCGCTGCAACTCTATCTGCGTTGTGTCCTGCTTTCGGGTGGCATCTTCTTTGGAATGTCAGGTGTTGCCATCGTTGCAAAATGGGTGCTTGTGGGGCGCTGGAAACCGGAAGTCTTCCCCATCTGGGGCTGGCGCTATTATCGTTTCTGGGTTCTGCAGACGTTGATCCGCACAGCCCCCGTTGTGCTGTTCCGCGGCAGCCCGCTCTATAATCTTTATCTGCGGCTCCTCGGAGCCAAGCTCGGACGAAACGCAGTCATTGAGTGCCGCACCGTTCCAGTGTGCACAGACCTCATATCCATTGGCGACAATGCGATACTCCGCAAGGAATCGATGATCCTTGGCTATCGAGCCCAAGCCGGCTATATCCAAACGGGATCGCTGACCATCGGTCATGATGCATTTGTCGGCGTGGGCTGCACGCTCGACATCGACACCAAGATGGGCGACCGCTCCCAGCTCGGCCATTCGTCCTCGCTTCAGCGCGGGCAAAGCATCCCCGACGGTATCCGCTGGCACGGATCGCCGGCAGTGCCGACCACCGCTGACTATTGCAAGGTTCGCAACGTCAATCCGTCCAATATCCGGCGCTTCCTCTTTGAAGCCGTTCAACTGGTGGGCTTATTTACCCTCGTCACCCCCATCCCGCTTTTGTTCCACAGCTATTGGCAGAATGTCAGCGACGACTACCAGGAAACCATCGGCATTGTGGCGATCGGCACCACCGTCACGTTATTCGGATATATTGTCGTGGCTTTTTTGGCAGCAACAATCGTGCCTCGCTTGCTCAGTCTGATTTTGAAATCCGGCCGCACCTACACGCTTTACGGGTTCCGGTACTGGTTGCAGACTGTGGTCGAATTCACGAGTAATTCGCGCGTTCTCAATCTCATGTTCGGCGACAGCTCGGCAATCGTCCATTACATGCGCGCCATCGGCTGGAACCTCAACAAGGTGGTGCAGACCGGTTCCAATTTTGGCAGCAACCAGCAGCACGAAAACCCGCTCCTCTGCGAAATCGGCAGCCAAACCATGGTGTCGGATGGGCTTTTCATGATCAACATGCACAAGTCCGCCTCCTCCTTCCGGCTTGAGCATACGAAGATTGGCGAACGCAACTATTTGGGCAACAACATCTACTATCCGCCGGACGGACAGACGGGCGATAACTGCCTGCTTGGCACGAAAGTGATGATTCCCATTGACGGACCGGTCCGTGAGAATGTCGGCCTTCTCGGCTCGCCGTCCTTTGAAATCCCTCGCATGGTCAACCGCGACAAGGAACTTATTGCCGGAATCAGCGAAGAGGATAGGCGCCATCGCCTCAAGTTCAAGAACCGTTACAATGCAATGACAGCGCTGCTGTTTCTGGCGGCGCAATGGGTCATGCTGTTTGTCACATTGGTGATCTGGGACCGCGCGCTCAACTACTATACCGAATGGGCGCAGACCGCGCTCTTCGTCGCCGTGCTCCTGACGTCGCTCATCACCATTCCTTTCTATATTCTGGTGGAGCGGGCAAGCCTCGGTTTCGGCAAGCTGAAGCCGCAGATGACGACGATCTATGACGTTACTTTCTGGCATCACGAACGCCACTGGAAGCTGGCGGATTCGCCCATCATCCGCCTGTTCGCCGGTACGCCATTCCGGCCGATGATCCTGCGCCTGCTGGGCGTCAAGATGGGCAGGAGGGTGTATGACGGCGGCAGCAATCTGACCGAACGTTCGCTGGTGGAAATCGGCGATGACGCCACCCTCAATGAAGGTAGCGTCATTCAGGCCCATTCGCTCGAAGAAGGTGCATTCAAGTCCGATTTTATCCGCATCGGCCGCGGCTGCACGCTCGGACCTGCTGCCTTTATCCATTACGGTGTCGTGATGGGCAACGGCTCGGTCGTGGACGCGGATTCGTTCGTCATGAAGGGCGAAGTGCTGGAGCCCAACTCCATATGGCGGGGTAACCCGGCCAAGCTTCACCGGTTTGTCACGCCTGTTCTGAACAGTGGTGTGAAGACAACCGCTTGACCCTCGCCTTCGCGATGTGGATTGTTGAACTGCTAAACGCTCCTGGGATGCATGCATCCCAGGAGAGATTGTGCCGGAGATAGCATATTGACAGACCGCCACGGGAAGGTTGTTGAGGTCCAGCTCGCCCCCGTCACCGAAGCCGTCAGGGCCCTGGTGACGTCGCTTGAACTTGGTCCAGAGCAGTTGGATTTTGTTGCAAGCAATACGGAATCTCTGGATGAGGCCGCGCTTGATGCGGATGCACGGCCGCGCGTCGTGATGGCCGGGGACCGCGTCGTCGGTTTCCTGATGTACGAGGCGCCCGCAGACGATGACGGGGCGACGATCTACCGCTTTATGATCGATCGTGCCTATCAGGGCAAAGGCTATGGCAAAGCTGCCTTGCGCAAGGTGCTGGACGAAATCAGTGGCCTTGGACACGTGCGGCACGTTTCGATCTGCTATGAACCGGAAAACGAAGGTGCGCGGCACCTCTATCGCGCCGCAGGCTTCGTGGAAGAAGGATTGGACGAAGACGGAGAAATGATCGCCGATCTGGTTCTGCCGACGCAGACAGTTGATCCGTGACATACCCACCCCGCATCTCCGCATCTCCGTCAGCAGAATTAATCCTCCAGGAAGCCATGAATGGCATTGCACCGGAGGGCGTCCGGGTCGGATGCCGGACTATCCGTGACGGCGATGAGGCCTGCCTGCTGCCGCGGGAAGTACACTCCATATCGTCACGCCACCCGGCCAGGCGCCGGGCCAGTGGCGCAGCGCGGCGGGTCGCACATGGATTGCTGGCGGAACATGGCTTGAACGACGTTGCGATCCTGCGCGCGTCGTCCGGTGAGCCGGTATGGCCCACGGGGATGACAGGTTCTCTGGCCCATGACGAGGAAATGGCTGTAGCCGCGGTTGCAGCTCTTTCAGCCAAGATCGGCTCAATCGGCATCGATGTCGAACCTGCCACAGCGCTCCCGGATGATATTTTTGCGCTCGTTGCAACCCGGGACGATGTGACAGGCGCGGTGGAGCCGAGCCTTGCTGGCCGTGTCCTGTTCGCAGCCAAGGAGGCCGTCTACAAGGCTGTGTATCCGCTCGACCATGACATGCTGGACTATCACGATATCGCGGTGGATTTGAACGCAGGCCACGCGATGACCAGCACGGGACGCAGGGTGAGTCTCACATACTGCATTGCGCCAAGAGTGGTCGCCCTCGCCCTTGTTCGCGGCAGTGCTCCGGTCGGGTTCGCCTGACCCGCCCACCCACGCGACCGGACGATTTAGTCGAGTGAACCGGATATCCGTTGGAATTTGACCGCAATCCCCACGTCAGATCACCATCTCGGGTCGCAGTGGCTTGCTGCCGGCTGTCAACCATTTTGCAAAATTGATCATCCGTTTTTCCACGACCACAAATACGGCCCAAGAGACTAAAATGGTGAGAAGAACACACAGACTCATAACAAGCAGGTCGCTCCATTGCCCGTTCAATGGAAAAACCCGGTAGACAAGCGTACAGACGATCCAATGGAACAAGTATATCGAATAGCTGATCTGACCAAGGAACGAGAGGAACGCAACGTTTGGTCGCGCGCTCGAGACCGCAGCAATGAAAACAACCGCCGCGAGCCCATAGGCTCCCAGCACCGGTTGCAATCCGGTGATGACAAAACCATCGTCACGCCCAAGTGAAAAATCTGATATTGCCACTATTGAAGCGAACTGCACACAAAGCAGGCCGATCGCTGCAAGCCCGGCATATCTAACCTTTTCCATGATGGCGAGACGCAGCAGCAAACCGCAGAACAAGAACGACAGATGCAACCCGATATATTGGACGGGAATGTTTGCAGAGAAATAAAGCCGGGCCAAAATCGGCAGAGCTGTCGACGCTACGAGGAGAAGTCCAAACGCAAAGATCGCACGAAAATCAAAGAGCAATCCGGTTGCAAACAATGCGGCAGCCAGGAAATAGAACACAAGCTCGATGAACAATGTCCAGTAAATACTGGACAGCCAGGCTTTCCCGAACAGGGTCGGTGCCATCGTCAAGTTCGCCGTGATCGTCGCAAGGCTCGGCGTGTTCCCATCGTTCCAGTACAATACCGTCAGCGCGGCAATCGCAACCCACAGCGCTGGGTACAGCCGGAACAGGCGCGATATCGCAAATCTCTTGAGAGGCCGATCGCCCCGAATGCTGAACGGGACAACGAAACCACTGATCAGAAAGAATAAAACGACGCCGAACCGTCCTAGGTCGATATTGTCAATCGATTGGCCCGCGAAGCTGAACAAAGCTCCTGGTCTAGCAGCACTACTGCGCAGCATGTCGCCGAACATATGTTGAACCAAAACAGAGAGCGCAGCGACAGCCCGCAGGCCATCGATATGGGATAGTCGGTTTAGAGACATGGTTCATCATTCAGCAGTTAGAGAAAATTGTCAGCCTAAAGCAACGAACCGTTACCCGACCCCCCAACCAACACCGCGTATTCCCCTGAAATTTCGCGTCATGTTGTAGTCTTTGAATATTCTTGTTTCACCCTACCAGCCAGTTGTTACCTATTGCGCCGATAGTTCGGTCAAATTGTCTTAACCTGTTGTAACGAATTTGACAGCGGAGCGCTGAGCATTTGCAGCGAGCTTTTCAAGCGGTGTCAAGCGGTATTGAGCATGATAGCTTATTACGACCGGGTTTGTTCTTGTCGTTGAAACACTAGATCAAGTTCAAATCGCAACAGCGACCGATAAGTCTCCCGCTCCAGCGCAAGCCAAGCATGTCGAGGAAATAATGCCGTGGGTTGCTCCAAAGCCCATCTCATCTCTCTTCATCGCCTTCACTGCCAACGGTCCGCTTTTAGCGAAACTGTACGCGCGCGCCTAACGCGAGAGCGCCTGGCTTGGATAACGCAGTGTCGGATCAAAGGGATTGAGTTTCGCACTGATCGCAGTGGCTTCTGACTTCAAAAGTTCTGTCATCGTAGCGCGGCGCGCATCAGTCAAACGATCGGACAGTGTGCCGATACTAAGAGCGGCGACTGCGCAGCCCCTGTTGTCAATGATAGGCACGCCGAGCCCCGCCATGCCCGCTATCATGTCAAAATTGATGTGCGCAGCCCCCAGACGCCGCACTTCCTCTATCTTGATACGCAGATCAACTTCATCGATCTGCGAACGATCCAGAATGCGTGGCATATTGAACTGAATGATTGCGTCACGCTCCGGTTCCGGCAAAAAAGCCAGGATTGCAATACTTCCTTGGCCGATCCCAAGGGGCACCTTCCCGCCGATATCGCCAGTAAAGGACCGTATTGGAAACGGCCCTTCCACGCGATCGAGGCAGACAGCATCAAAGTTGCTGCGAACGAGAAGAAACACCGTGTCGTTCAGGGTTGCCGAGAGCCGAAGGAGCGACGGCCGTGCAATCTCCAGAATACCGTCGCGGCGGCGTGCCTGAGCCGCCATTGAAAAGAACTCAAGGGACAGGCGGTATAGTTTACTGCCTGGCAATTGCTCGACCAGGCTCTCGGCAACCAGTGATTTCAGCAAGCGGTGGGCCGACGGTTGATTCAACCCGACAGTCAGGGCCAGCTCTTTTAGCCGCATGCCTTCTGCTGGCCCCTGCGAAAGCGCCCTCATGAGGTTTACCGCCTTGTTCAGGCTGGTGCTTGTTTCGATCTGCTGTTTCATTTCCACGACCATTTTTCTGAAAATTGGCACAATAATTTTGTATTTCAGAATTTTTATTAATTTTATTCCAAAATACAATATTTCATTTGATGAGCCCTTCGGATTTGGGTCACTAATAGTGAAACTGCCACAAAGCAACCACGATGGCGGATCTGAATTCAGGGGATTACGGTATGGGATTCTTACACCTCGAACGGGTTTCCAAACTTTACGGAGAGTTTGCTGCCGTTCGTGATTTCGACCTGGAAATCGAAAAAGGCGAGTTCATTTCGCTGCTGGGGCCGTCCGGTTGCGGCAAGACAACAACCCTTCAGATGATCGCCGGACTGGTGGCGCCGACAACCGGCAGAATTGCCCTCGACGGCCGGGATATCACGCGGGAGAAACCGGCCAGACGCGGGCTTGGCGTGGTCTTCCAGAGCTATGCGCTCTTTCCGCACATGACCGTCGCGCAGAATGTCGCCTTCGGACTGGAAATGCGG
Organism: Phyllobacterium sp. SL163; assembly: GCF_049896885.1. NCBI lineage: Bacteria > Pseudomonadati > Pseudomonadota > Alphaproteobacteria > Hyphomicrobiales > Phyllobacteriaceae > Phyllobacterium > Phyllobacterium sp. SL163. The sequence goes on from NZ_JAFCVE010000005.1 coordinate 142,326, forward strand.
AAAATTGCAAAGGCCGAGCGTGACAGACAGGTTGCGGAAATCCTTTCGCTGGTTCAACTGACCGCCCTCGCCGATCGCTATCCGCGCGAAATGTCCGGTGGCCAGCGCCAGCGGGTGGCAATTGCCAGGGCGCTCGTGATCAAGCCGCCCGTACTGCTTCTCGATGAACCTCTCTCAAATCTTGACGCCAAACTGCGCGAAGAAATGCAGTTCGAATTGCGCCGCATTCAACGCGTCGTCGGCATTACCACAATCATGGTGACCCACGATCAGGCGGAAGCGTTGTCGATCAGCGATCGCGTCGTAGTGATGGAAGGTGGAAAGATCACACAGGTCGATCATCCCTACAGCCTGTACGAACACCCGAAGAACAATTTTATTTCCTCGTTCGTCGGCAAGTCGAATTTTCTGGCCGCCCGCGCGGTGAAAGAAACCGCTGGTGTATCGCTGCTCGTTGACAACACGGATCTGAAAATACCGGCAACGGGAAACTATCCGGGCGGCGAACTTTGCCTGTCGGTCAGGCCGGAAAAGATCCGCTTGACGGATCCCGCCGGCGGTATGCTGCGTGGATCGATATCGAGCCGTTATTTTCTTGGAAACCAGTGGCTTCTCAGTGTTGCGACGCCAGCGGGCGAAATATCCGTCTCGGTGGCCAATCTGGGCGCTCCGCCGCCATCTGAAGGAGAGGTCACGGGCCTCGCATGGAACATAGAAGAATGCCGGATACTGGCCGCTGAGCAGGAAGGCATTCTGCAATCATGACAGGCGCAGCGACCAGACCATCGCCGCGCCTGCCGGCACCATTCTTTCTTGCTGCACCGGCCACATTGCTGTTCATCGGGCTTATCCTCTTACCCCTCGCATTGACGGCCGTTCTGTCATTCAATGTCTATGACTACAGCAGCGGCGTTCAGAACCGGTACACAACGGCAAACTATCTGACCGTTCTCCAGGATCCCTATTACCTCGCCATATTCTGGCGGACACTGCGTCTTGCCTTGCTCACCACGGTGATCGCGGTCCTCCTGGGGACACCGGAGGCCTATATTCTCACGCGCATGGGCAAGCCGTGGCGCTCGATCTTCCTGCTGGTCATCATCGGGCCGCTTTTGGTGTCTGTCGTTGTCAGGACCTTTGGCTGGAGCATGCTGCTTGGCCGCGATGGTCTCGTCAATCACGCTCTGGCCATGCTCGGTCTCGAACCGGTACAGCTGCTTTATACGGAAACGGCCATCGTCATCGCGCTTGTGCATATCATGCTGCCGTTCATGGTCATTCCCGTGTGGACGGCCTTGCAGAAGCTTGATCCGACGGTTGAAGCCGCAGCATTGTCGCTGGGCGCTTCGCGGTTTACCGCCTTGCGGCGGGTTGTCTTTCCTCAGGCAACGCTCGGCATTCTCTCTGGCAGCCTGATCGTTTTCGGGCTTTCGGCCAGTGCCTTTGCCATTCCGGGCCTGCTTGGCGGTCGGCGGCTCAAAATGGCTGCAACGGTGGTCTACGATGAATATCTGATCGAGCTGAACTGGCCGCTCGGAGCGGCGATTGCGATCATCGTGCTGCTGGCAAATCTTGCGATCATGCTGGCTTACAACCGCATGGTGGAGCGTCAGGCAAAGCGGAGGCTCGGATAACGCCATGCAGAAGAACGGTCTCTTTGCCCTCGCATTTCACAGCCTGATTGTCCTCTTCGTGCTTGCACCCCTGATTGTGGTCTGCCTCGTTGCCTTCACGCCTCAGAACACGCTTTCCCTGCCATGGGATGGCGTGTCCCTGCGGTGGTTTTCGGCGGTCTTCCATCATCCCGACTTCGTCGCTTCATTTTGGAACAGTGCACGCCTGGCACTCTTCTCGGCAACCATCTCTACGACACTCGCCGTACCGTCAGCGCTCGCTATCACCCGGTATTCATTCAGAGGCCGGGACGCGCTCAATGCCCTGTTTCTGTCGCCCCTCATCATTCCGCATCTGGTGATTGGCGTGGCCTTCCTGCGGCTCTTCTCGTTCATCGGCGCAACCGGTTCTTTCGGCTGGCTCGTAGCTGCCCATGTGATGGTGATCATGCCCTATGCCCTTCGCCTGATATTGGCCGCCCTGAACGGCATGGACCTCAGCGCTGAAATGGCGGCGCGTACACTTGGCGCCGGTGAGTGGACCGTGTTCCGGCGGATTACCTTTCCGATGCTCCTGCCCGGCATCAGCGGCGGATGGCTGCTCGCCTTCATCAACAGCTTTGACGAACTGACCATGTCGATCTTCGTGACTGCACCATCAACCGTCACCCTGCCGGTGCGCATGTACATGTATGCGAGCGAGTCGATCGATCCAATGATGGCCGCCGTCTCGACCCTGATGATCGCTTTGACGGGCGTCACCATGATCATACTCGACAGGTTGTTCGGGCTTGATCAACTGCTGGTTGGAAAAGGCTGATGGCGGCACATCATTCCCGGTCGCAGTTTCAGCGCCACTTCCGACGCGATGAAGCGCCCATCCCATTCACGATCGATGGCATTGCATATTCCGGACGGCGCGGCGACACGGTTCTCGTGGCGATCATGTCCGTAACAGATCGCCTGCGCCAGAGCGAGTTCACCAATGAACCGCGTGCAGGGTTCTGTCTTATCGGAGCGTGTCAGGATTGCTTCGTGACCCTTGCCTGCGGAACGCGGGTGCGGGCGTGCACCACGCCTCTCGAGGCGCAGATGGCATTCATAACAAGAGAATCCGGCAATGAATGATACGTCACCCACCGTGATTGTCGGAGCTGGGCCCGCAGGAATCTGCGCCGCAAAAACGCTTGTCGCCGCAGGGTTGCGGCCGATCGTGATCGACGAAGGTTTGCGTGCCGGTGGTCAGATCTATCGCCGTCCGCCCCTCGATGACGGCCGCAGTGCAACAGATCTCTATGGCTCGGAAGCGGCCAAGGCCACGAGACTGCACCGTGAATTCGATGCTCTGCTCCCGTTCATCGATTACCGTCCGCAGACATTGGTCTGGAATATTGCGGACAATCAGCTCCACCTCATGGCCAAGGGAGATCATCAGCAGATCAGCTTTCAAAATCTGATCCTTTCGACTGGCGCCACCGACCGTGTGCTGCCTTTTCCCGGCTGGACTTTGCCGGGCGTCTACACATTGGGCGCAGCCCAGACCGCACTGAAAGCACAGGGCTGCACCATCGGCCAGAAGGTCGTCTTTCTCGGATCGGGCCCGCTTCTCTACCTTGTCGCCTGGCAATATCTGAAGGCCGGCGCCAACGTGGCCGCTGTACTCGACACAGCTCCGTTCACTGCCAAGCTCAATCTTCTCTCCGCATTCCGGTTCGATCCACGTCTCGTGCTCATCGGCATGTCCTATGCGGCAAGGCTCGTTCGCCGCGGCGTAAAGCTTCGCTACAATGTTCGCCCAACGGGTGTGGACGGCTCTCAACATGTCGAGGGGCTGAGTTTTAAATCCGGAGCAAAGACACATTCCATAGCGTGTGACGCAGTTGCGTACGGTTTCGCGCTTCGTCCCGAAACACAATTGGCAGACCTTGCGGGCTGTTCATTCCGCTTTGATGACAGGGATCGTACGTGGTTGCCAGTAACGGATGAGACCGGCCGCACGAACCGCAGGGGCGTTTACCTCGCCGGTGATGGCAGTGGCATTGCCGGTGCCGATGCCGCGGAGATTTCAGGCAAACTCGCCGCCCTCGCCCTGATCCAGGATTCCGGAGCGGCGGCTGATCCCGTGCGAATGTCTGTGCTTGCGGAAGCACGCCGGCGGAAAGCCAAACTGAGGGATGCTCTCGAAAAAGCATTCCCGTTCCCGGAAAACTGGTTTGAACAGGTTCCGGGCGAGACAACACTCTGCCGTTGTGAGGAAATCACCGTTTCCTCCATTGTCGACACGCTGCATGGGAATGATCTTCGTGAGCTCAACCGGCTGAAAGCGCTGAGCCGCGCGGGTATGGGCCGCTGTCAGGGCCGCATGTGCAGCGCGGCTTTGGCTGAAGTTCTTTCATCCACGCAAAAGCTTACTCTAACGGAAATCGGCCGCTTGCGGGCGCAAGCGCCGGTCAAGCCACTGCCGCTGTCTTTGCATGAGGGCGGGGCATGACCCGGCGTCTCTCTGCAGATGTTGCGATCATTGGCGGCGGCCTGGTCGGCAGTTCCGCCGCCCTTGCGCTGCGCTTGGCTGGATTGTCGGTCATCCTCATCGACATGGGCTTTTGCGGGGCGCAGGCAAGCGGCGTCAACTATGGCGGCGTGCGGCGTCAAGGCCGCTCCGTAGCTCAACTCCCGCTCTCACAACGCGCCCACCAGATCTGGCCGAGATTGAAGGAGTTGATCGGGATCGACGGAGAATACCAGCGCAGCGGGCATCTGAAACTCGCACGCACGCCGGAGGACTTCGCAAAGCTCGAACACTACGCGGAAACAGTAAAATCCTTTGGTCTTGATCTCGAACTGTACACCGGCGCGATGGCAAAAGCCCGTTTTCCATGGCTGTCCGGAAACATCGCCGGCGCTTCGCTGTGTCCGGACGACGGACAGGCCAATCCTCGGCTGGTATCGCCAGCCTTTGCCAAGGCAGCACGGGATGCCGGGGCGATTGTCCTTGAACAGACCACTGTCCAAGCGGCTGTGTGCGCAAATGACGGGTTTGCCCTTCAGGCGGGTGCAGACTGTGAAATAACCTGCCGCTTCCTCATCAACAGTGCCGGGGCATGGGCCAACAAAATTGCCGCCGACTTTGCCGAGCCCGTGCCGCTCTCCCGCATATATCCTTCAATGGTCGTGACCGAGCCGCTTGCACCGAGGCTGCCGGTCAGCCTAGGCGAGGAAGGCGGCGGCTTCTACTGCCGGCAGGTGACACGCGGAAACTATATCATGGGCGGCGGGCGTGGTTATGCCCTTGCCGATCCTGATTTTTCCCGTCCATCCACCACGGCTGCGCAATCCGTCATGAAACGGGCCACCACGCTTTTCCCGCATCTTGCCGGCGCGCACGTGATCCGGTTCTGGTCGGGTACAGAAGGCCAACTTCCCGACAACAATCCTGTTATCGGCCCAAGCGGCACGACACCGGGCCTTTTCCATGCATTCGGTTTTTGCGGCGCCGGTTTTCAGGTGGCACCGGCGGTTGGCACCGTCCTGTGTGATCTCGTCACATCTGGCGAAACTGCAACGCCGATCGACGCCTTTTCGATCGAACGCTTCAGAAACATGTCTTCACAACACAACGAGAAAAAGGGAACTCACAATGAAACAGTTGAATAATTGCCTGGTATCCACGATCGCTCTGACAGTCGCAGGATTAGCCGCCTCGCAGGCTCAGGCTGAAACGAAAACGCTCTACGTCGGAATGAATGGTGGAAACTACGAACGCGCATTCTCCCAGGACGTCTTTCCTGAATTCGAAAAGGCCAATGACGTCAAGATCGTCGTCGTGCCCGGAACATCCGCCGATATTCTCGCCAAGGCGACGGCGGCGAAAGATAACCCGCAGATGCATGTCATGTTTCTGGACGACGGCGTCATGGTTCGGGCAATCGGTACCGGGCTTTGCCAGAAACTGCAGCCTTCGCCGGTTCTAGATGACATCACGCCCGGGGCACGCATGAAAGACGACATGGCCGTCGGCATCGATATGGGCATGACGGGTCTTGCCTACAACAAGCAGATGTTCGACCAGAACGGTTGGAGTGCACCCACATCGTGGATGGATCTTGCCGATCCCAAATTCAAGGGCAAGGTGGTCTTCCAGTCGGCTTCCGTCTCGACGTTTGGTCTCCACGCGTTTCTGATGTTCAACCGCATCCAGGGCGGCGATGAGAACAATGTCGAACCGGGATTCGAAAAATTCGCTGATACAATTGGCAAGAATGTCCTGGAATACATCTCCAGCTCGGCAAAAATTTCGGAAATGGTCCAAACCGGCGATGCTGCGATCTTTCCGCTCACGCCGACTGCCGTCAACAATCTGAAGGAGAAGGGTATTCCGGTTGAATATGCCCAGCCAAAGGAGGGATCAGTTGTGCTGACGGTCTCTGAATGTGTGATCGCAAACAACAGCGAGCCGGAACTCAGCCAGAAACTGGCCCAATATCTTCTCTCCGCCGAGGCGCAAGCCAAGGCGCTGGACAAGGGAAACATCGTCCCTTCAAACGTCAAAACCCATGCAGGAACGGCTGGAGGCGAAGAAAAGCTGACTGCCTTTCAGACCTATATGAGCAATGCTAGGGTTGTGGATTGGGACGCAATCAACAAGAACCGGCCCGAATGGAATAACCGCTGGAACCGCAAGATCGAGCGGTAATCCATGGTGGTGGAGCGCAGCATCGATCAAGGCTGCGCTCACCGCTTTGATGGACGAAAGCGCCGTACCGTCAACCCGCCGGCACCACCCGAGCGGCTGCAACTTTTATATCGTCGATCAACCGGCTGACAAACATGTCCTCCATCCGCTCGTGAAGGACGTAAATTCCCACATTGAACCGCTCAAGCACATTCTCGTCTTCGATAATGACGGGATAGACGTCCCGTTGCCTGAACGTGTGTGACATCACTGCCGAGTGACAGAAGACGGCGTCAGTCTCCTTGATGTAATCAAGGCAAGCCGCCAGTGAGTTGGAGGCAAACGCAAACTTGTAGGCATTGGAAGCGACGTCCGCCCGTTCCCTGACATTGTAGCCAAAAAGCCTCAGGTGCCTTGTTTCCGGAGAGTTGCTCACCACAGCCGGATATTCCTCCAATTCGGCCAGTTTCCGCGGTTTGCCGAGCAAAGGATGACCCGCCCGGACAAAATAGCCATTGTGCACCTGTGTCAGCGGGATGAAGGTCGTCCCCGTATCCCGCGCCATACCCTTCACCTCATGGCCGATGAAGAGTGAGGTATCGCCGGAGAGCAGTTGATCCATGCAGCGCAATTGATTGCCGATGCTCACGTAAATCGGCGCATTTGGATTTTTCTGGCGATAATCGAGGATGAGGTCCTTGAGAAAAAGTGACCACCAGGAATAGCCGGTGCCGATATTCAGACCCTGTTCGCGGCGTGCGCGCTGCTCCTCGATGGATGCGATCGTATTGTCGTAGAGGCGGCGCATTACGCGGGTGTTCTCGTACAACGTCTCGCCGTAGCTGGTGAGGGTAATGCCGCGTGATGTGCGTACAAACAGTGGCACGCCAAGGCTATCTTCCAGCTTTTTCATGTTGAACGTCAGCGTGGGCTGGGTCACGAACAATGTGGTTGCCGCCCCGCTGATGGTGCCGGCTTCCGCAATAGCAAGAAACTGCTGGAGTACCTTGTCCATGACATTTGCTCCCTACAAAGACTGGCAGATGGCTGCTGGTTCGTTTGCTTCCGGCGTCAACACGGCGATGACTCTACTTCACGATATAGATTTTATCTATAATACGATGCTCATTTCGTATTTTTCCATAGTCTGGTGAACTGTTACTGTTGCATGCCGTCATCCGGTGAGGAGACCGATGCCGGCTCGTTTCAGTGGGAGGCACTATGAACGGACAAATCGACAGGCGTCATTTTCTCAAGGCGACAAGCGCATGGCTGGCATTGGGAGCCATGGGTAGCCGGATGGCCTTTGCAGAAGGCAGCAATCTGCGTCTCATTTTCTGGGGAAGTCAGACGCGAGCCCAAGTCACCAACGCAGCCGCCGACCTTTACGGAAAAAGAGAGGGCGGCAGCATTCAAAGCGAGTTCCTGTCATGGAACGACTACTGGCCAAAATTGGCCACGCAAACCGCTGGCGGCAACGCGCCGGATGTGCTGCAGATGGATTACCGCTACATCGTCGAGTACGCCGCGCGTCAAGCAATTGCGCCGCTCGACGAGTTCATCGGCAACGCACTCAATCTCGGTCAATTCGACAAGGATCAGCTTGCGGGCGGCTCGGTCGGTGGAAAATTGTATGGCATCAGTCTGGGTGCCAATTCATGCGCCACAATGATCAATACGGATGCTTTCAAGGAAGCAGGCATTGCAGTCCCGACAAACGCCCTCACCTATGACAGTCTCCGCGACATTGGTGCGGCGTTCAAGAAAGCCAATATACGCGGCGGTATCAGGGCGATTGCGGATACATCCGGACTGGAACCAGTTCTCGAGAATTGGCTGCGGCAGCGTGGCAAAGCGCTCTACACGGCAGACGGTAAACTTGCATTTGATGCCGACGATATCGTTCAATGGTTCAAACTGTGGACCGAACTGCGCGAGGCCGGAATCTGCGTGACCGCAGAAGACCAGGCGCTCGACACGGGCTCGCTCGAGACCTCGATGCTTGTGACCGGCAAGGCTGCGATGTTTCCTGCAAATTCCAACCAGCTTGTCGCCCTGCAGGCACTCGTCAAAGACAAGCTCGCACTGTGCGGTTATCCGCGCGTCGCGGCAACCACGGGCGGCGGCCACTACCGGAAGCCCGCCATGCTGTTCTCCGTCGCCGGTTCATCCAAGCAAAAGGCGGCAGCGGCCAAGTTCATCAGCTTTTTCGTCAGCGACCCCGATGCCGCCAAGCTGCTCGGTACAGAGCGCGGTATCCCCTGTTCGGCTGCCGCACGCGAAGCCATTGCAGCAACCCTCAACGAAAACAGCCGTATGGCGCTCGACTTCGTGACCAATCTCGGTGACCTGCTCGGACCAATTCCTCCGTCGCCACCCAAAGCTGCGGGGGAGATCGAACTCTCTGTCCTCAGAACCCTCAGCCAGGAAGTCGCATTCGGGACCAAAACACCAGAAAATGCCGGACCTGAATTTGTTGCGCTTGCCAATGATCTGCTGAGCAGGGGCTGATCATGGATATCACCGCCTCTAATCCAGCTGCCCGCACAAACCGGCGGGCAGCGACAGGAGAGTTTTCACGCGGTTTAGGCTCCAGGGAGCGCTACGGTTATCTGTTCCTGGCTCCCTGGTTCATCGGTTTCTTCGGCCTGTCGGTCGGGCCGATGATCTGGTCCTTCTATCTGTCATTCACAAACTTCGACCTGTTGACCGATCCCAAATGGGTCGGCGCCAGCAATTACATCCGTATGTTCACGACCGATCCGAAGTTCATGACGTCCATGCGTGTCACGCTGTTCTTCGTTGTCCTGTCCGTGCCCTTGAAACTGATCGCGGCTTTGACCGTCGCCCTGCTGCTCAACCGCGGCATGAAAGGCTTGCCGATCTACCGCGCCCTGTTCTACCTGCCGTCGCTTTTGGGAGCCAGCGTGGCAATCGCCATACTGTGGCGGCAGATCTTTGCGGGGAACGGGCTGGTCAACAAGTTTCTGGCGCTCTTCGGAATCGCCGGGCCAAGCTGGATATCCAATCCCTCCTATTCGCTCTGGACGCTCATCATCCTGTCGGTTTGGCAGTTTGGCTCACCGATGATCATTTTTCTCGCCGGCCTGCGGCAAATTCCTGCAGATGTGTACGAGGCTGCCAGCCTTGATGGTGCCGGACGCTGGCGGCAGTTCATCAAGATCACCCTGCCCCTGCTGTCCCCGGTGGTTTTCTTCAACGCGATCATTCAGACCATAGAAGCATTCAAGAATTTTACGCCGGCCTTCATTATCTCCGGCGGCACCGGCAATCCGATCAACTCGACCCTGTTCTATACGCTTTACCTCTATCAGGAGGCGTTCGGCTTCTTCCGCATGGGTTATGCCTCGGCGCTTGCCTGGGTTCTTCTTGCGCTCGTGGCGATCTTCACCGCCTTTGCCTTCCTCACAGCGAAGTATTGGGTGCACTATGACTGACACCGCAAAGCAACCGGCTGTATCGGCAGAAGCGTCGCAGAACGCGCGAAAATATCTGACATTGGGCGCAACGCATATCGTCCTGATCATCGCCTGCGTGGTGATGCTCTATCCGTTGTTGTGGATGCTGTCGGCCTCGTGCCGTCCGGAACAGGAGATCTTCACATCGGTCAGCATCTGGCCGTCATCCTGTCATTTTGATGCCTATGTCCGCGGATGGAACGGACTGAAGGTCGGTTTCGAGACCTTCTTCAAGAACTCGCTCGTTATTGCGCTCTTGTCAGTGGTAGGCAACGTGCTCAGTTGCTCCATGGCGGCTTATGCCTTTGCCCGGTTGGAATTCCGGGGGCGCAGCTTCTGGTTCGCCCTCATGCTGATGACGATGATGCTGCCCTATCAGGTCACGCTCATCCCGCAATATGTGCTGTTCCGGCACCTCGACTGGGTGAATACCATCCTGCCGCTGGTTGTCCCGAAGTTTCTCGCGGCCGACGCATTCTTCATCTTCCTGATGGTGCAGTTCTTCCGCGGGCTGCCGAAGGAGTTGGACGAGGCGGCCATGATGGATGGCTGTTCGCCCTGGCGGATTTACTGGAAGATTATCCTGCCGCTTTCAACGCCGGTGCTGGCAACCGCGGCAATCTTCACCTTCATCTGGACCTGGGACGACTTCGTCGGCCCCCTGATCTATCTCAGCGATATGCGGCAATACACCGTGATGCTGGGGCTTCGCACCTTCACGGACTCAACCGGCATTTCCGACTACGGCAGCCTCTTTGCGATGTCGGTTCTGTCCCTTGTGCCGATCTTCGCCTTTTTCCTCTTCTTCCAGCGCCTTCTGATCGAAGGCATAGCAACCACAGGAATGAAACGATAAGCCATGTCCCATCTGAATTTTGCAGCCATTGGCATCAATCACAGCCATATCTATGGCCAGGTCGAGTGCCTGAAACGAGCAGGCGCACGGCTCGTCTCCTTCCATGCACGGGAAGATGATCTTGCCGCCGCATTTTCCAGCAAATTTCCGGAAGCCATACGCGTTGCCGACCCGCGCGCGATTTTCGACGATCCATCCATCCAGATCATAACGACAGCCGCAATTCCCGCCGAGCGCGCCGCGATATCGATTGCCGCCATGCAGCACGGCAAGGACGTTCTCTCGGACAAGCCGGGAATGACAAGCTTTGAACAGCTGTCGGACATTCGCGCTGTCCAGAAGGCCACCGGGCGAATATACAGTGTCCTGTATTCCGAGCATTTTGAGGTGCCGGCCACGGTCAAGGCGGGCAGCCTTGTCGCTCAAGGAGCGATTGGCGAGGTTATCAACACCGTCGGTCTCGGGCCCCACGCCATCCGCAACAACCACCGGCCTGACTGGTTCTTTGACAGAGCGCAATACGGTGGAATCCTCTGCGATATCGCCAGCCATCAGTTTGAACAGTTTCTGTTCTTTTCCAATGCGATCGACGGGGAAATCATTTCGGCCACCGTTGCCAACCGGGCCAATGCCGGTCGGCCCGGCCTGCAGGACATCGGCGATGTCCACATGAAGACAGAACGCACATCCGGCTATGTCCGCGTTGACTGGTTCACGCCGCAGGGACTTCCCACCTGGGGCGACGGTCGCCTGACCATCCTCGGCACAGAAGGATATATCGAGCTTCGCAAATATATCGACATCAACGGACGTCCTGGAACAGACCACCTCTTCCTGGTCAATGCGGATGGTGTCCAGCACCTGGACTGTATGGCCGTCGACCTGCCTTTTGGGCGGCAATTCCTTGAAGACGTGCGCAACCGGACCGAAACGGCCATGCCACAGGAACGCTGCTTCAACGCTATGAAACTTGCCTTGACCGCTCAGCAACTGGCCGAGCGCGGTACGGAGTGGAAACAATGACACGTCTCAGAACAGTCGCCGTCGTCGGATGCGGTATCGGCAGAAGCCATATTGTCGAGGGCTATGTCCCCAATGCCGACAAATTCAGGCTTCTCGCCATCTGCGATATAAACGAGGAAAAAATGCATGCGCTTGCAGATGAATTCGCCGTCGAACGCCGGATCACTGATTTCGACGAACTGCTGGCCATGGACGATCTGGATATCATCGATATCTGCACGCCGCCGAAACTGCATTTCCCGATGGTCATGAAGGCGCTGAAGGCAGGAAAACACGTCATCTGCGAGAAGCCACTCGTCGGGTCGCTGTCCGAGGTGGATCAGGTTATCGCCCAGGAGAAATTGTCCAAGGGCCGCCTGATGCCGGTGTTCCAGTACCGCTTTGGTGATGGGATCGAGCAGGCAAAGGCCATTATCGACGCCGGCATCGCCGGAAAGCCGTTTATCGGTTCGGTCGAAACATTCTGGACGCGCGGACCGGACTACTACGAGGTGCCATGGCGCGGCAAATGGGCAACGGAACTCGGCGGCGTATTAATGACGCACGCCATTCACCAGCATGATCTGTTCAATTATCTCATGGGGGATATCAAACGTCTGTTTGGCCGGGTCGCCACCAGGGTCAACAAGATCGAGGTGGAGGATTGCGTCACCGCCTCGATCGAACTGACCAACGGCGCGCTTGCCAGTTTCACCGCCACCCTGGGCTCGGCCGATGAAATCACCCGTATCCGTCTCACCTTCGAGCACGTGACGTTTGAAAGCGACCACGAGGCCTACAACCCCGGCGCAAAGCCCTGGGTTATCCTGCCACGGGATCAGGCAACGAAGGACAAGATCGACGCCCTCCTCAAAGACTGGAAGCATGTTCCATCGCGCTTCGAGACACAAATGGCGCGGTTCTTCGATGCGCTTGAGAATGATAGCGTGCTTCCGGTGACAAGCGCCGATTCACGCAGGGCACTCGAACTGGTCACCGCATTCTACTATTCATCACTGACGCACCAGGACGTGGAGCTGCCCATTCCGAACGACCACCCGAACTATGAAAGCTGGGTTCCCGCCGCATTCCGTCAGACTGATGAGGTCCCGCATGGCAACCGCAGTTGAGCTTCAGAATGTTGTAAAGAGCTACGGTAATCTTCAGGTCATCCACGGCGTCAACCTGACGATCGATCCCGGCGAATTCACCGTCTTCGTCGGTCCGTCCGGTTGCGGCAAGTCGACATTGCTGCGGATGATCGCAGGTCTTGAAGCCATCAGCGACGGGGATCTGCTGATTGACGGCGAGCGCATGAATACTGTCACGCCGTCAGAGCGGGGAATTGCGATGGTTTTTCAGTCATACGCGCTTTACCCCCATATGAGCGTCTACAAGAACCTTGCTTTTGGTCTCGAAACCGCGCGGCTGCCGCGGGCTGAAATAGCAAAACGGGTTCAGCGGGCCGCCGAGATTCTGCAAATTGAACCCCTGTTGAACCGCAAGCCGAAGCAGCTCTCCGGCGGGCAGCGTCAGCGTGTTGCCATTGGCCGCGCCATTGTGCGCGAACCGAAAATCTTTCTGTTCGACGAACCTCTTTCAAACCTGGACGCGGAACTGCGGGTTCAGATGCGCGTGGAGATCGCCAAACTCCAGCAGCGACTGGGTAACACGACGATCTACGTCACGCATGACCAGGTCGAGGCGATGACCATGGCGGACAAGATCGTTGTCTTGCGCGATGGCAGGATCGAACAGGTCGGTGCGCCCCTTGATCTGTACAATCATCCGCGCAACCTGTTTGTCGCCGGCTTTATCGGCTCGCCGAAAATGAATTTCCTGCAGATCTCCGCCGCAGAGATCAAGGTCGATGCTGACGCAACTGGATCAGCAGCGGGCGGGCGGGCGGGCATCCCGATGACGCTGGGTATCCGTCCTGAACATATCACCATCGACCCCAATACCGGTGCCTCCCTCGGTCCGTTGAAAGTTGTGCTGGTTGAGAGCCTGGGCGGTCAAACCGTGGTCTACGCAACCGCGGCGAACGGACAAACCATTACGGTTGTTCTCGATGGACAGGTCGCCGTTGGAGAAACGCTGGAGGCCTTTTTCGATCCGGCCAAAGCCCATCTTTTTGCGGCCGATGGCAATGTGGTGGCGGGCGCCCGACTGCCGCAGATCATAAAGCTCGTTTGATGGAAACGGACGGTCTGGCGCGGATGGCCGTCCGGCGTCAGACCGCTTGCCATGCTCCGCTTTGCCGGTATTAATCCGTACATGGCATTCACACTCCGGCAATTGCAATATTTCGTCGCCGTCGCGGAACAGGGCTCGATCACCCGTGCCGCACAGAACCTGTCGATTTCGCAGTCATCCATCACCGAAGCCATCAAGGAGCTGGAAACCGATCTGGACGTCGAGCTGTTCGAGCGCCACCCGCGCGGCTTGCACATCACCTATAACGGCCATCAGTTCCTGCGCCACGCCACCAAGATACTGGCCGATGTTTCCGATGCGCGCCGCTCCTTCTCCGAGGACAGGCCGACCGATGCCGGTAAGCTGCAATTGGGTGTCACCTCGCTCGTCGCCGGTTATGTCCTGTCCGATCTGCTCGCCCGCTATCGCCGTGCGTGCCCGGGAGTGGAGGTCAGCGCCATCGAGGACAATGGCTCTTATCTCGAGCACCTGCTGATCGGCGGCGAGCTCGACGTCGCCGTCATGGTCATTTCCAACCTGCGCGACCGCATGGCCCTGCAGGCGGAAATCATCGAGACCTCGCCCTACCGGCTCTGGCTGCCGCTCGGCCATCCCCTGGTCAGCGCCGATATCATTTCCATCAATGATATCGCCAAGGAACCGCTGATCATGCTGACGGTCGACGAAATCGAGGAGAACACCGGCAAGCTGCTGACAGCACTGGGCGCCCGCCCGCACGTCGCTTTCCGTACCCGGTCCGTCGAAGCGGTCCGCAGCCTCGTGGCAACTGGCGCCGGCATCGCGCTATTGCCAGATCTGGTCTACCGCCCCTGGTCGCTGGAAGGCGACCGCATCGAAAGCCGTGACGTTTCCGGCGCGCTCCCGGTGGTACAGGTGGGCATGGTCTGGCGCAAGGGATCCAGCCTGCCGCAGGCGGCGCGCGACTTTGTCGGCATCGCCGAAGCGCTGCGCAGCGGCCGTACGCGATGATATCGGAAAAACCGATAGCGCCCTTCTGATTAATGAATTTGCGAAAGCGGCAAAAGAGAGGCACTTTTTCTCCCGGGAACACACGCCGCAAAGGCGGCACCACAATCGGGAGACTCGAGATGAAGCAGTTTCTGAAATCCTGCACAGCATTGACCCTTTCGCTTGCCTTCTGCACGCAGGTCATGGCTCAGGAGGCCTTGAAGCAATTGGGCAAGGGCGAAGGCGAACTCTCCATCGTTGCCTGGGCCGGCTATATCGAGCGCGGCGACACCGACAAGGCCTATGACTGGGTTACCGGCTTCGAGAAGGAAACCGGCTGCAAGGTCAGCGTCAAGACAGCCGCCACATCGGACGAGATGGTGGCGCTGATGAACGAAGGCGGCTTCGATCTCGTAACCGCCTCCGGTGACGCCTCGCTGCGCCTCGTGGCCGGCAAACGCGTCCAACCCATCAACACTGATCTTATCCCGAGCTGGAAGACAATCGACAAACGCCTGCAGGATGCTCCTTGGTACACGGTCAAGGGCGTGCATTATGGTGTGCCCTATGTCTGGGGTCCGAACGTCCTGATGTACAATACCGAGGTCTTCAAAGGTAAACCGCCAAAGAGCTGGAACGTTGTCTTTGAGGAAATGACCCTGCCGGACGGCAAGTCCAACAAGGGTCGCGTACAAGCCTATGACGGTCCGATCCATATAGCGGACGCCGCCAACTACCTGATGTTCCATAAGCCGGAACTTGGCATCAAAAGCCCCTATGAGTTGAACGAAGACCAATACAAGGCAGCGCTCGAGCTGTTGCGCGGGCAGCGCAAGCTTGCCGGACGTTACTGGCACGATGCGATGATCCAGGTCGATGACTTCAAGAATGAAGGCGTTGTCGCTTCCGGTTCGTGGCCATTTCAGGTCAATTTGCTGAAGTCGGAAAAGCAACCGGTTGCTTCGAATTTCCCGGAAGAAGGCACAACCGGTTGGGCTGATACGACCATGCTGCATGCGGAAAGCACCCATCCGAACTGCGCCTATATGTGGATGGAACACAGCCTTTCCACAAAGGTGCAGGGCGATGTTTCCGCGTGGTTCGGCGCCAACCCATCCGTCGGTGCAGCCTGCAAAGGCAATGAACTCCTCACGGACGAAGGCTGCGCCACCAACGGCTACAATGATTTTGACAAGATCAAATTCTGGAGGACGCCGGTTGCCAAGTGCGAAAGCCAGAGTGAATGCGTGCCGTATCACCGCTGGGTGTCCGATTATATCGGTGTCATTGGCGGCCGCTGATCCCCGGTATCACGCTGCGGTGTGTGGTTCGCCCCGGCAAGCATGCCTGAAACATGGAGTGAGACATGACAGCTGCTGTCCTGTTTGAAAACGTATCGCGCCATTTCGGAGTGGTCCGCGCCGTCGATGCGGTTGATCTCGCCGTTGCCGAAGGGGAATTCTTTGCCATGCTTGGCCCCTCCGGCTCGGGCAAGACCACCTGTCTGCGCCTGATGGCGGGGTTCGAACAGCCGACCGGTGGCCATATCGAGATTTTCGGCGAGACGGCGGAGGGCGTGCCGCCGTACCGGCGCAATGTGAATACGGTGTTTCAGGATTATGCATTGTTTCCGCATCTGAGCATTCTCGACAATGTCGCCTATGGCCTGATGGTCAAGGGCGTGGCGCGGGAAGAACGGCGCAAGGCTGCGGAAGATGCGCTCGCCATGGTCAAGCTGCCTGGGTACGGCACGCGGCGGCCCGGTCAGCTTTCCGGCGGTCAGCGCCAGCGCGTTGCGCTTGCGCGCGCCCTCGTCAACAAGCCTAAAGTCCTTCTGCTGGACGAGCCATTGGGTGCGCTGGACCTCAAGCTGCGTGAACAAATGCAGGAGGAATTGAAGACCCTGCAGAAATCGCTCGGCATCACCTTCGTACTTGTCACCCATGATCAAGGCGAAGCCCTGTCCATGGCCAACCGCATCGCCGTGTTCAACGAAGGCAGGATCCAGCAACTTGGTACGCCGGAAGATGTCTACAAGCGGCCGAAGACGCGGTTTGTCGCCGATTTCGTCGGCTCGTCCAATATCCTGCAACCGGAATTTGTCACCCAACTTGGCGCGGGTCCGCAACTCGCCAGCCTGCGTCCCGAAGCCATAGAGCTTACCGGCAAGAAAGACGGCCAGCTTTCGCTGTCCGGCATTGTCCTCTCGCGCAGCTTCCTTGGTGCATCGAACCGTATCACCGTCGATGTCAGCGGGACCAAACTTCATGTGACCAGTCCGGCGGCAAGTCCTGTTCCGGAAGAAGGCAGCAAGGTCACATTGAGTTTTGCCCCGGCCGATCTTCATCTTATGGAGGCGGTTTGATGAGCGCCATCACCGGCGAACAGGCCATATCAACGCAAAGGCCCGGTCTCGCCGACCGCATATCGGATTTCTTCTGGAAGCATCCGCATGTTTTCCTGGCAGTGATGCTGGCTCCGCCGCTGCTGTGGCTCGGCATCATCTATTTGGGTTCGTTGCTGGCGCTCCTGTTGCAGAGCTTCTTTTCCATCGATGATTATTCGGGCCTGGTGAATTACGAGTTCACGCTTGCTACCTACGGGCAGTTGCTGAACGAGACCAATCTCGACATCATCATCCGCACCGTGTGCATGGCGGCGATCGTGACCCTGTTTTCCGCACTGATCGCCTTTCCGATCGCTTACTATGCGGCGCGCTATGCCAGGGGAAAATGGAAGGCGCTGTTCTATCTCGGGGTAATGCTGCCGCTGTGGTCGAGCTATCTTGTCAAGATTTACGCGTGGAAACTGATCCTTGCCAAGGAAGGTATTCTGACCTGGCTCCTGACCAAGCTGAACCTGCTCTGGCTGCTGGATGCATGGCTGTCACTCCCGGTGATCGGCGGCAATTCCCTCTCGGTCAGCTATACCGGCACCTTCATCGTCTTCGTCTATGTCTGGATGCCCTTCATGATCCTGCCGATCCAGGCATCGCTGGAGCGCGTACCGGTCAATCTGATCGAGGCCTCCTCCGATCTTGGCAGCACCCCCCAGCAGACATTCCGCCATGTACTGTTTCCGCTGGCTCTGCCCGGCATCGTTGCCGGATCGATCTTCACCTTTTCGCTGACGCTGGGTGACTACATCATTCCGCAGATCATCGGTTCTTCGCGTCTTTTCATCGGCCAGGCCGTCTATGCGCAGCAGGGCACGGCGGGCAACATCCCGCTTGCTGCCGCCTTCACCGTCGTGCCCATCGTCATCATGGGGCTCTATCTCTGGGCCGCCCGCAGAATGGGAGCTTTCGATGCGCTCTGACCGTTCCGCCTCCGCTCCGCTGGGTCTGAAGATTGCCGCTGCCGGCGGGCTGCTCTTCCTGCATCTGCCGATCCTGCTGATTTTTCTCTATGCCTTCACCACGGAAGAAAAGAGCTACCAGTTCCCGCCGCCCGGCCTGACACTGCAATGGTTCGCGGTGACCTGGAACCGGCCCGATGTATGGCAAGCGCTGAGCCTCTCGGTCCGCGTCGCCTCGATCGCCACGGCCATCGCATTGCTGCTTGGCACGCTTTGCGCCGCTGCTGTCAGCCAGACCCGGTTCTTCGGGCGCGAGACGATTTCACTGCTGGTCATCCTGCCGATTGCCCTGCCCGGCATCATCACCGGCATTGCCCTGCGGTCAGCCTTCAGCATGGCGGACATTCCCTTCTCGATCTGGACCATCGTGCTTGGTCACGCCACGTTCTGCGTCGTGGTTGTCTATAACAATGCGGTCGCCCGCTTCCGCCGTGTTTCGGGTTCACTGGTCGAAGCGTCGATGGATCTCGGGGCCAACGGCTTCCAGACATTTCGGTACGTCATCCTGCCCAATATCAGCACGGCACTCCTGGCAGGCGGCATGCTCGCCTTCGCCCTGTCCTTCGACGAAGTCATCGTCACCACATTCACCGGCGGCCAGCAATCCACCCTACCGATCTGGATGCTGCAGGAACTCATCCGCCCGCGCCAGCGGCCCGTCACCAACGTGGTCGCTATGGTCGTCGTGCTGGTGACATTCCTGCCGATCCTTGCCGCCTATTATCTCACACGCGACGGCGACCAGATCGCCGGTTCCGGCAAATAATGCAAAGACTATGGGAGAACGACACATGGATACGCAACTGCTGATCGGGTCGACATTCGTCGCCGGAACCGAGGCCGAGGAACATATCCTCAATCCGAAGACCGGCGCGACAATCATTGATCTTGCCGAAGCCTCCCACAGTCAGATCGATGCAGCTGTCGACGCGGCCGAACGGGCCTTTACTACGTGGTCACTGACGACACCTGCCGAGCGCTCCGGTTATCTCCTGCGGATTGCCGATGCCATTGAAAAACATGCGGATGATTTCGCCGCGCTTGAAGCGCTCAACTGCGGCAAGCCGATCAACGCCGTGCGCAACGACGAGCTTCCGGCCATCATCGATTGCTGGCGGTTCTTTGCCGGAGCCATCCGTTCCATGCAAGCGCCTGTCGCGGGGGAATATCTGCCCGGCCATACCTCAATGGTTCGCCGCGATGCCGTCGGCATTGTCGGATCGATTGCGCCGTGGAATTACCCGCTGATGATGATGGCGTGGAAACTTGCGCCTGCTATTGCAGGTGGCAATACGGTGGTGTTCAAGCCATCCGAACAAACACCGCTGACAGCGCTGAAAATGGCACGGCTTCTGGCGGATATTCTCCCCGAAGGAGTGGTCAACGTCATTCTTGGCCGCGGCGACACGGTCGGCAACGCGCTGATCAACCACCCCAAGATTGGCATGGTGTCCATCACCGGCGATATTGCCACGGGCAAGAAGGTGCTGCAGGCCGCCGCCAAGACGGTCAAGCGGACTCATCTGGAACTGGGCGGCAAGGCGCCTGTCATCGTCTATGACGATGCGGACCTTGGCGCCGTGGTCAACGGTATCCGTACCTTCGGTTATTACAATGCCGGCCAGGATTGTACGGCTGCCTGCCGCATCTATGCGCAGGATGGCATCTACGAGAAACTGGTGGCGGACCTCACCTCTGCCGTCTCCACCATCCGCTTCAATGACGCCGACGATACGGTCAATGAGATCGGACCGCTTATCTCCAGCCGACAGCGCGATCGTGTGGCGAGTTTTGTGGAGCGGGCAACGGAACAGAAGCACATCGAGATTACCACGGGCGGCCATGCGGGCAGCACCAATGGCTTCTTCTTCCAGCCCACCGTCGTTGCCGGTGCGACGCAGGAGGACGAGATTGTCCGCCGCGAGGTGTTCGGTCCGGTGGTTTCCGTCACGCGTTTCCGTGCCGATGATGAGGCGGTAAGATGGGCCAATGACAGCGATTACGGCCTCGCCTCTTCGGTCTGGACGAAAGATATTTCCAAGGCGATGAGAACCGCATCGCGGCTGCAATATGGCTGCACCTGGATCAACACCCACTTCATGCTGACCAATGAAATGCCGCATGGCGGCGTGAAGCAGTCAGGCTATGGCAAGGATATGTCGATCTACGCATTGGAGGATTA
The DNA here is from genome assembly GCF_049896885.1 of Phyllobacterium sp. SL163. NCBI lineage: Bacteria > Pseudomonadati > Pseudomonadota > Alphaproteobacteria > Hyphomicrobiales > Phyllobacteriaceae > Phyllobacterium > Phyllobacterium sp. SL163. The sequence goes on from NZ_JAFCVE010000005.1 coordinate 162,652, forward strand.
TACGGCCGTTCGCCATATCATGATCAACCACGGCTGAAGGCCCGTTTCCGGCAGCGCGACGGCGCCAAAGGAATAAAATATCCATAAAACATTGAAATCAGGAATTTATTATTCTAGCCTGATTTTACTGACCTGACTTATCCGTGCGGTAGAATGAACATCCATCTCGAAGTCACAGAAGCCCCCTCGCCAACCGATCTCAAATTCCTGGGAGATCAGCTGACGGCATTCAATGATGGCGACGTCGGGCCGGGCCAAAGAGTGGCCCTTGCGGTCTTTGTGCGCGATGAAGCGGATAGGGTTGTCGGTGGAATATCGGGCTACACCGCGTGGGGATGGCTCTACGTTCAATGGCTGTGGGTTGATGAGAGTTTTCGCGGACAGCACATGGCAGGCAGAATGTTGGATGCCGCAGAACAGGAAGCGGCGGCACGTGGATGCCATGGCGCATATATTGATACGTTCAATCCAAGAGCCGCGAAGACTTACCAGAAGCAGGGATACCAGACCTTTGCTACCCTGCCCGATTTTCCGATGGGGCGTGACCGCATCTTCCTGCAGAAACGGCTCTGACTAGTGGTCCGATTCTGACATTTGCATGCTGCGCGTCATGTCATATGGGATGCGAATGTCAAATTCGTTCCACTAGCCTGCGATGCGTCCGCCGCGCGTGGGCTCGCGAACGCCTGTCGTCGTCGGGAAACTGATCGGCAAGTCCCTGAGAATACGCACCGCAAGAAAACCAAAGCATTCCGCCTCGACCGCGTCGCCGCGCAAACCCAAGGCTTCGGCGGCCAGGACCTCGACGCCGGCGCGATCCGAAAGCATGGCCATGATCGCCGGATTGCGGCGGCCGCCTCCGCAAACCACCAGCCGGCCGGGCCGTTGCGGCAAAAGATCGAGCGCTTTGCCCACGGCAGATGCGGTAAATGCCGACAGAAGTGCCGCCCCATCCCGTGCATTGAGGCCATCGGCCATTTCCGCGCCAAAATCGAAGCGGTCCAATGATTTTGGATAAGGTGTTGTCAGATAAGGATGCTGCAGGAGCCTGGAAAGGCGTTCTTCGTCAACCGTTCCAGCCAAAGCCAGAGCGCCGTCCCGATCCATTTCACCCAGCCCTTTCGCCTTGACGAAATCATTGAGCGGCGCGTTGGCAGGCCCGGTATCGAACGCGACAAAGCCACCATCGCCATCCCACCAGGTAATGTTCGCAACACCGCCCAGGTTCAGCATGGCGGTGTCCTTTCCAACCCCGGCAGCCTGCAGCAGTGCAGCATGATACGCCGCCGACAAAGGAGCGCCCTGCCCGCCCATGCGCATATCAGCCGAGCGGAAATCATAGGCGACCTTCGTTCCAAGAATGGCGCTCATCAGTTCGCCATCGCCGAGCTGGCGGGTCGCGCCAAGACGGCCGCCCTGGGGAGCGCGGTGCAGAACGGTCTGGCCGTGAAACCCGACGATGCCGATGTCGGCCATTGTCAGGCCGGCACCGTTGACCAGATCCTGGACTGCCGCGGATTGCGCGCGCGTCAGTGCCTCTTCGGCTTGCCGGAAGATCACCGGTTCGGGACCGTTGAAATTCCAGACACGGGCCTGGCTCAACGTCTCCTCCAGCAGGCTTCGAACGGATGCGTCGTAGGGGGTCAGCGCGTAAGCGCCGAAGGCATCTATGCGCTCGCCGTCGGTTTTGATCAGGGCAACGTCAATGTTGCCGTCAAGTACGGTACCGGTCATCAGGCCAACGGCCCACATTGGTTCCATGGTTGAATTCCTACTATCCGTTGACGAGATTGCCGACTTCCTGCCGAAGCAAGGTTATTCCACTGTCGAAATGGCGTGTCGGATGAATGCGGTTGGTGAGCAGTGTCCAGGCCCTGCCCTTGTCGAAATCAATCCACAGGCCAGTACCTGTAAAGCCGGTATGACCGATCGTGTTCGCAGAACACAATCCTCCGCCTGACCAGTCCTCATATGGCCGCTCCCACCCATGGGTGCGTTTGGCGGACAGAGGTTTCTTCATGAGCGCAATCGCATGCTCGGACGCTCCTGTTCCATCCAGCAGACCTTGCGCGAAATCCAGAACGGAATGGGCCGTTCCGAACAGCCCGGCATGACCGGCTCCCTGCAAGGCAGCACAATTGTCGTCATGCACTTCGCCCGACAGCACCCGGTGACGCCAGGTGCAGTCCTCGGTGGCCGCCGCAGCATCAGATGCAGCAGAGAACGCAAAGCCTGCTCCTGGGTCCATGTCACGGATGGAGCACTTGGATAGGCGCTCCAACACAAAGCCCAGAAGAATGAAATTGATATCGGAATAGACCGGTTCCCCGGCCTGCCATTCACGTTGCAGGATGAAGCTGCGCAGCAAATCCGGATCGCGGCCATAGGTGTATATCGGGGCAACGGCCGGCAAGGGCGTCTGATGGCCGAGACATTGCCTAAAGGTGATTTTCCGTTCCCAGGCGGTTGCGTCATATTGGCGTAGATCCGGCAGCGCGGAGATGAGCGGTGCGTCGAGATCAATGATGCCCGCTTCCGCCAAAGCAAGGATGCGCGGTGTCGTAAAGATGACCTTGGTCAGCGATGCAAGGTCGAACCACGTGTTGATCCGCATCGGCCTGATACTTGGAATAAGTTGAGCTGAGCCAATCGCCTGGATGATCCGGCGCTGATCCCGATCAACAATGCCGAACACGCCCCCGGGAATGCGGCTCGTTGCTACGGCACTGGCAAGAGGTGCAAAAGCGCGATCGAACAACCGGGAAAGCGCGGCATTGGCGAACTGTTCCGTACGATCAGATGCACTCATGATCTATCCCGCCGTTTGCGTATATGGTGGAGCTTCGGTACGTGCCTTGTGATCGGCACCAAAATGCGTCCAGTCGGCCGGGGCGGGTTCAAAACCCGGCTGGCGCACAAGGGACGGAACCTGCCGCGTATCCAGTTCAAAGTGCTCCTTGCGGCGGCTGACTGTCGGAACGGCGGCAATGAGCCTTTGCGTGTAGGAATGCTGTGGATTTGCCAGCACCGCTGCAGCACGACCGATTTCAACAATCTGTCCGGCATACATGACGGCAATCCTGTGGGCGATCCGCTCGACAACGGCCATGTCATGCGAGATGAACAGATAAGCCAGATTGAATTCCCGTTGCAGGTCGACAAGCAAATCCAATACCTTGGCCTGCACGGACACATCCAAAGCCGAAACCGCTTCATCCAGAACCACAACGGAAGGGTTCAGCATCAGCGCCCGGGCAATGCACAGGCGCTGGCGTTGACCGCCGGAGAATTCATGCGGATAGCGGTCAAGGCTGTTGGACGGCAGGCCGACGCGCTCGATCAGCATGGACATTCTCTCGCGCGTCTGGACATCGAGCCGCCCGCCTGCAGCAATCACCGGCTCCGCAAGAATGCTCGCAATGGAGAGCCGCGGATTGAGCGAAGCATAGGGGTTCTGGAAAACCATCTGCACCGGCCGCTGGCTTCGCCGCGCGGAGGCTTCCTGCCTGTCGGCAGAAAAGGTGCCGCGGGTGGATTTTGTCAGACCCAGAATGGTGCGCGCCGTTGTCGATTTCCCTGAGCCGCTTTCGCCGACAATCGCCAGTGTTTCCCCCGGCATCAGATCAAAATCCACGCCCTCCACCGCGTGAACCGCACCGGCGGGGCGGCGAAAAATGCCTGACGTAACCGGAAACCGCACGGTAAGCCCGTCAACCCTGAGAGCCGGATCGACCGATGCCTCGCTGTTGCGTTTGCCGTCGGTACGCGCTGCCTGCCCGCGGGCGAAATGCGGGACGGCATGCAGGAGATGTTGCGTATAGGGATGTTGCGGGTGATCGAGTATCTGGTTCAACTCCCCTTGTTCCACCGCCTGCCCGTTCTGCATCACCATGACCCTGTCGGCAATTCCCGCGACGAGGCCGATGTCATGCGTGATGAAAATCATCGACATCCCGGTTTCCCGCTTCAATTCTGCGAGAAGCGCCATGATCTGTGCCTGCACGGTGACGTCCAATGCCGTAGTGGGCTCATCGGCAATCAGCAGACGGGAGTTGCACGCCAAAGCCGTTGCTATCATGACGCGCTGGAGCATGCCGCCTGATAGCTGGTTGGGATAATAGCTCAAGCGCCGTAGAGCATCGGGAATCCGCACGCGATCGAGCGCGTCCTTGGCCGCCGCACGCGCCTGCTTTCCGGTCAATCCTCGATGGAGTCGAAAGGATTCTTCAATCTGCGTGCCTATGGAAAGCACGGGATTGAGCGATGTCATCGGCTCCTGAAAAATCATGCCGATTTCAGCGCCGCGCACTTTTGTCAGTTGCGGTTCCGTCGCGGTCGTCAGGTCCAGAATGCTGTTATCGGCCCGTTTCAGCTTTATGGAACCGGAGACGATGCGGCCCCCGCCAAAATCAACGAGCCGATTGATCGAGAGCGCCGTGACGGATTTTCCGGAGCCGCTTTCACCGACGATTGCCAGTGTTTCTCCGGCGGCCACATCAAAGCTTACGCCGCGCACAACCTGATTGACCTCAGGGTCGTGGCCAAAGCCGACGCGCAGATCACGGACAGAGAGCAGCGGGCTCATGGGTTTGACCTCCGCATTCTCGGATCAAGGATATCGCGCAACGCATCGCCAAGCAGGTTGAAACCAAGGATGCTCACCATGATTGCAAGGCCGGGGAAGATCAGCAGCCATGGGGCTGTTTCCATCAGATTGCGGCTGTCGCTCAACATCAGACCGAGCGACGATGCGGGCGGCTGTGTGCCAAGACCAAGGAAACTGAGGCCCGCTTCGGTCAGGAGAGCCCATGCCAGCGCCAGGGTGATCTGAACCGTTAGCGGCGCCACCAGATTGAGCAGGAGATGCCGCGTCAGGATATATGTGCGACTGCTGCCGAACGTGCGCGCCGCGTCAACGAAATCGCGTGCCTTCAGTGACAGCGCCGGCCCGCGCACGACACGGGTGAATATGGGCGTGTAGACAATCCCGATCGCCACAACACTGGTCCAGGTTCCCGGTCCGACAATGGCAACAACCAAAAGGGCGAGAAGAATGGCTGGAAATGCCAGCAACACATCCATCAGGCGCATGATGATGCCATCCAGCCGATGGCCGAACCATGCCGCGGCCAGGCCAAGGACAGTTCCCGCAAGCGATGCAAAGGCAACCGACAGGAAGGCCACCGTAAAGGACTGCCCTACCCCGCGCATGAGACGGCTGGCGACATCGCGACCAAACAGGTCGGTACCCATCCAATAGGTGATGGTGGGGGAATGCAGGCGGTCCAGGCGGTTCTGCATCAACGGGTCATGCGGTGTGAAACCCATAAGGCCGAGCAAGGCGATCACGAGGTAGAGCAGGACGATGGCCCCGCCAATTCTGCCGCTTGTATGTCCAAAAATCGCGCGGAGGATGCGCATCAGCGTTCTCCCAAACGAATGCGGGGATCAAGCGCCGAATATGCGAGGTCGACCAGAAGATTGACGACCATGAAGTTGAAGGCAATGAACAGCACGCTTCCCTGCAACAGGGCATAATCCCGCTGCAATATCGCGTCGAGAACCACGCGCCCCAATCCTGGCAGCGCATAGATCTTCTCGACGAGAACGGCACCGCCCAGCAGATAGCCGAATTCCATGCCGCTGAGAGTGACGACCGGGATGAGTGCATTCGGCAGCGCGTGCCGCCAGATGACACTGCGCGCCGACGCGCCCTTACTGCGTGCGGTCCTCACATAATCATCGCTCAGGACATCGAGCATGGCGGACCGGGATATGCGGGTGACGGAAGCGGCAAATGCCAATCCAAGCGTGATGGCCGGAAAGATCAATTGGCTAAGGTTGCGCAGCGGGTCCTTCCAGAAGGGCGAAAACTCTCCCATTGTCGGCAGCGCGCCGAAGCCGACGGACAGCATGTAGATAATAAGGAGGCCGACAACGAAGCTAGGCGTTGATTGGCCGACCATGGCAAAGATGCGCACCGTCAGGTCGGATGGCCTGCCATTATGGGTTGCGGCGAACACCCCTGCCGGAAGACCGATGGCAAGCGCGATGATCATGGAAAGAAAGGCCAATTCCAAAGTCAGGGGAAAGCGATCAAATATCACGTCGAGCACCGGTTTTCCGTAGGCGACCGAGATACCCAGATCGCCACGGAAAAGCCCGAGCAGCCAGTGCCAGTATTGAACGAGCCAATTCTGGTCGAGGCCGAAATAGGCCGTCAACGCCACGCGTTGTTGCGGCGTCAATAGTCCGGCCTCTGTCCCAAGCATCGCCGTGATGGCATCGCCGGGAACGAGACGGATTGCAACGAACACAAGTATTGAGACGCCGATCAAAACCAGCGGAAACGTCACCAGACGCCGTGTAACATAACCCATCCAGAAACGTCTCCGGGTAAGAAGTGATCGGCAATCCCAGTCCAGCTATTGCTGGACGGTCACCTTGCTGAGACCGAAAAGCGAACCGATGGGCGTTGCAGTGAAGCCCTGGACACTCTTTTGCTGTGCCGTATAGCTGTAGGAGGTATAGAGCCAGATCCAGGGAGACATCTCCGCGAGATGTTTTTCGAAATCACTGAAAATGACCTTGCGTGCTGCGGGATCGGTTTCGGCGCGGCCTTTCTGCATAAGGCTGTCCAGGGTATCGTCGATGTAATTTGCAACCTTTTGCAGGTTTCCGGTCTTGGTCCAGTACCGGCTGTACATTGAATAGGGATCCGCGCTGCCGCCATTCAGGGCAACAGCCATGTCGAAATCGCCTTTCAGCCATCTATCGACATAGACGTTCAGTTCCATGACCTTGATATCGAGTTTGACGCCGATTTCGGCCAGTTGGGATTGGATGACCTGAGCCTCTGCGGCGGCCGTTGGCGGTTCGCCGGTTGCCGCGATGACCGTGGCCGAGAATCCTTTCGCATATCCCGCGTCGGCCATGAGTTTCTTGGCCTTCTCGACATCCCGCTTGTAACAGAACAGGCTGTTGGGATCGGTTGCAAAGGATGGTGTCGTTATCGGGCCTGTCACCTTGCCTTCCCCCAGGGAAGCCGTATCGAGAACTTCCTTCCGGTCGATGGCGCAGGAAATGGCCTGCCGTACCGCAAGCTCGGTCATTGGCTTGCGCGACGGATTAAGCTGCAGCACATGATAGGCAAGCACAGGTGCACGGTTCAGGACCAGTCGCTCTTCCCGTGGAATGAGTGTTGCAATCAGAGGGTCGTTCAGCAGCGCAAAATCGACCTGGCCGGTGCGCATGGCCGCCAGGATCGCAGTTTCGTCGGGAAGAACACTGATATTGATGCCCTCGACACCTGTTGCACCTCCGGCCCACGCCTTGTTGGCAACCAGTATCTCGCGGGAATTCGGATCCCACTTTTCAAGCTTGAAAGGCCCCGAACCTACAGGCGTTGTGCTGATCGCTCCTTTTTCAATTTCACGCGCGGAAATGATCGCCGCGTTCAGATTTGTCATCGCCGTCAGAAGCGGCACATCCGGCTGGGACAGATGAAAAACCACCGTGTGAGGATCAACGGCTTCGATATTGGCAATCGACAAGAAGTTGGCCCGCGCCACCGCACCGGTCGCTTCGTTGAGTATACGCTCAAATGACGCCTTCACATCCGCTGAGGTGACCGGGTCCCCGTTCTGGAATTTTGCATTCGGGTTGAGTTTGAAGGTCAATTCTTTACCGTTGGACGAAAATTGCCAGGAATCGGCAACCGCCGGAACAATCTGCAGATTGGCATCCAGACGCACGAGCGGCTCATAAATGAGCTCAAGCAGCCTTATGGAAGAGAAAGCCGTCTGCTTGTGCGGATCGAGACCCGTCGCGTCCTGCGACCAGGCCATGCGCAGCGTTGCCGCGCTTGCTGGCGAACCCACCACTGTCGCGCCAAGGGCTGCAGCTATTGCAAGACAAGAAACCAGTTTCGCTGTTGAACGCCTTTTCATTTTTCTTTTTCCCTCTGGAGCTATTTTGAGCGGCCTTATGGACGCTTGATTCGTTTTACTTCCTGCTAAACCGTCATGGTCTTACACCGGCTTCGCATTTATCGCCTTTCGCAGAAAACCTCCTGCATCTTTTAACGCCACCCGCGCTTTTTCCACGTCCATTCCCGTTTTGACCATCAATATCGCCAGCTTCACATCATTGCTTGTCTGATCGAGAGCTTGGCGCGCCTGCTCAGTGGTACAACCGGTTGCCTGCATGACAATACGCGACGCCCTGGCCACGAGTTTTTTGTTGCTCGCGTGCACGTCCACCATGAGATTCTGATAGCTCTTTCCAATCCGTATCATGCTAGCCGTCGTCAGCATGTTGAGAATGAGCTTTTGTGCGGTGCCGGATTTCAAGCGGGTTGACCCGGTAAGAACCTCCGGACCGACAACGGGCGAAATCGCGATATCGGCAATTCCGGCAATGATTGAATCCGGGTTGCAGGACAAGGCAATGGTCGAAGCCCCCACCTGTTTGGCGTAATTCAGCCCGCCGATCACGTAGGGCGTGCGTCCGCTGACTGCGATACCAACAACCACGTCCTGTGCCGTCAGCCCAATGTCCCGCAGCGCTCGTTCCCCCTTATGCGGATCGTCCTCAGCGCCTTCTATGGCCCTGATCATCGCCTCGGGACCGCCAGCGATCAGCCCCACCACCACGCCTTCGGGTACGCCGAAGGTTGGCGGACATTCCGAAGCATCCAGAACCCCCAAACGGCCGCTGGTTCCCGCTCCCATATAAATGAGCCTCCCCCCGACTTGGAAGGCAGTGACGACCCGGTCAACCGCCGCTGCGATATGCGGAATAACCTTCTCGACAGCCGATGGCACGCCTTTGTCTTCATCATTGATCTTCTGCAAAATATCGGTAGTTGGCAGAAGATCGATCTGCATCGTCTGCGGATTTCGGCCCTCGGAGACCAGTTTTTCCAACTCGGATATCAACGCTTGCTCAGTCATCGGCCAACTTTCGGGAGAACTGCTTTTAATCAAAATGCGATACCGGCGAAAAGCGATGAGATCGCATCTCACCGGGGTCGTCCGCGCATTGCATGAATTGTCTATTCCGCATTCGGAATGCGGCCGCTCGCTCCCTGCTGCAACAGCTCTCATTCTTTTTATGTTAACTTTTTATGATTTATTATTCCTTATGTCAATATAAAATTGGAATTATATATTCCTAACCAGACGCGTTTATCCATCGGCTGAAACTGGCAGTTCACTTGCCCTCCGCAAACGGACGGCCATGGTTGAGCGTCGCTTACCGACAATGATGATGGGCAGTCGTAGTCTGAAATCTCAGCACGATTTTCTCGCCAGAATGATCGCACCTGAAACCGCATCGCCGTCGGCTGGTTTCAGGCGGCGGCGAATATCCGGAGCCAGCCATGGCTCCAGCGGCGTCGACAGCCCTCCGAGAAGCGTGACGCGGGGCGCACCTTTTTCGATCAGCGCGCGGACGATGGAGTCAATCTGCTCGGCCGCTCCCTGAACCAGACGCCGCCCCACCATGTCACCCTGATCCGCATGGCGCATCACCATGGGTGCGAGCACGGCATAGTCGGTCGCCGTCGCCCGATCCATCCACGCAACCACCTCCACAGGGTCGTTCTGGAACCGCTGCATCACCTCGCCCAGCAATGCACTCTGTTCGTGGCGGCCGTCGAAAGCCCGCAATGCAAGTTGAACGGCCTTCAATCCCAGATCCGCGCCGCTGCCTTCATCGGATATTGGAAAGCCATAACCGCCAACCCGCAGATCGCGCCCTTCGGCAAAACCCAGACCGATGGAACCCGTTCCGGCAATGACAATCGCGCCATCCGCGCCGGAGTGAGCTCCCAGACAGGCGGCAACGCCGTCGCTCGTGAAAGCGATGCTGGCAAACGGATGAGGGATAGCCCGAAGCGCCTCAAGCGCGCCCTTGCGGCCGATGCCGGCAAGACCGATACCGGCATGTATGCGTGCGGTTTCCCGCTCCGTGAAACCGGCTTCCACTATTGCCGAGGTAAAGGCGCTGGCAACGGAAGCCCAGGCCGCGTCCACGCCAAGACGGGTTGTCGCGGGTCCGGAGAGCCCTTGGCCGAGGACCGCACCAAAGCCGTCTTCAATGCGGGCGCGGCAGCCCGTGCCGCCGCCATCGACGCCAAGAAAAAACGGCTTCTCGTGCATGGCGTCACTCATGAGCTGATCCGCTCGATATCTGCGCCGCAGAGCCGAAGCTTGCGATCCAGCTGCTCATAGCCGCGATCAAGGTGATACACCCGGTTGATGATCGTCTCACCTTCACAAACGAGCCCCGCCAGAACGAGCGAGACGGAAGCCCGCAAGTCTGTCGCCATGACCTGCGCGCCGTGCAGCGGTTCCCCGCCGCGCACCAGCGCAGTCGTTCCCTGCAGCGTTATGTTCGCCCCCAGACGCATGAGCTCCGGGACATGCATGAAACGGTTTTCGAATATGGTTTCGCGCAGCAACGATGCGCCCTGACTCCGGCACGTCAATGCCATGAACTGGGCCTGGAGATCCGTGGGGAACCCCGGATAGGGCTCTGTGGTGATGTCAACGGCCTTCAGCGGCCCCTCCCGAGACACAATCAGGCCCCGGTCGCTAGGCCAGACGCTGGCACCTGCCGTTTCAAGCGCTTGCACAACAGAAGCCAGATGCTCCAGACGGGCATGGGTCAGTTCAAGCTGACCGCCGGTGATGGCCGCAGCGATTGCATAGGTGCCGGCCTCTATCCGGTCAGGGATGATAGCATGCCGGGCGGGACGCCACGTCGTATCGCCTTCCACCAGAATGCGATGCGTCCCGGCTCCTTCAATGCGGGCTCCCATCGCATTGAGGCAGGCGGCGAGGTCAACCACTTCCGGTTCGCGTGCAGCATTGAGGATTTCCGTTTCACCTTTTGCTGCGGTGGCCGCCATCATGGCTGTTTCGGTCGCCCCCACGGATGGAGAGCTGAGAACAATGCGGGTTCCCCGCAGCGAACCTTGCACAGATGCAACGATGACGCCGTTCTCGATGGCAATATCGGCCCCAAGCGCGGCAAGTGCACTGACATGCATGTTGACGGGCCGGGCACCAATTGCACACCCGCCCGGCAGCGAAACCCTGGCATGCCCGAAGCGGGCGAGCAGCGGCCCAAGAACCAGTATGGTCGCACGCATTCGCCTGACAGTGTCATAGGATGTTTCCTTCGACACAACAGCGCTTGTATCGATGGTCGCCGCATGCGGCGACCGGTCAATGCGCGCGCCATGGAGTTGCACCACGCCCAGCATGTTCTCCACATCGTTGACAGCTGGCAGATTGGTCAGTTCCAGCGGATAGGGGCTCAATAGCGCGGCGGCGATTTGCGGAAGCGCAGCGTTTTTGGCGCCGGAAATCGTGACGGCACCTTCCAGCCTGTTTCCCCCGATGATCCGTAATCTATCCATGATAACCACTGCCTGATCTGAGGAGCATGAAAACAGAGTGGGCTTCGTTCGACACCCTCTTCACCCACAGGTTGCGTCCGACATAGAAGGCACAACCCTCATGGCGATACACAAAAACTAATTGATCATTCCACGGTGTCAATTGATTTAGGAATATATTATTCTACGTCAGATTATCTGCGGCGCGATGCTTTTATCGGGAACGCTTCTGACGCCATTGCGAGGAGTAGCCAGTGCCTTGAATTGACGGTAGGTATGTAATTTCGGCGAGCCTGAAGGCTCCGATCATTCCAGAGGTCCGCGCTTTGGCGCGAGCAGCCTGAACTGCCAACGCGCAAAGGAACGCATGTCTATACTGCAGAAAATCAATGCACAGTTGGACTCTATGGCGCCTGCCGATCGCCAGATCGGGCAGTTCATCATCGACAATCCGGATCAGATGCTGCGGCTGTCATCGGCTGCTCTGGCCGTGGAGACGGGCCGGAGCCAGTCCAGTGTGGTGAAGTTCAGCCAGAAGCTCGGCTACGCAGGCTATATGGAGCTGAAGCTCGCTGTCAGCGAAGCCAAGGCACAGGAATGGACGGCCCCGGCGGGCATGATCCACGGCACGATCGAAATAGGCGACAGCTATCTCGTCATCCTGCAGAAACTGATCGGCAGCAAACAATTGTCCATGCAACAGACGGTTGCCGTCAACAATGAAAAAGACATCGGCATTGCCTTGGAAATCCTGCGCAAGGCCCGGCGCATTCATATGGCGGGCGTGGGCGCATCGTCACTGGTGGCACGGGATTTTGCCTATAAGCTGATGAAGCTTGGGCGCAATGTGCTGCACGACAGTGACAGCCATGTCCAGATGGCCAACGCATCCACGCTTGGGGCTGATGACGTCTTGTTCGCCCTCTCCTATTCGGGCGACAGTATCGAGACGTTGCGCATTGCCGAGCTTGCCAGCCAGCGCGGCGCAACCGTCATTGCCGTGACCGGGCTGAAGGACAATCCATTGAGCCGCGTGGCGGACATCCGGCTTTACACCTTTGCCGATGAAGAACGCGTTCGCTCTTCATCCATCACCGCAAGAGATGCGCAACTGACGCTGACCGACCTGTTGTTCATCCTGCTCATTCAAGGGCAACCGGATGCCCATGAATATATTCACAACAGCGAAGTTGCAGTCTCCGTTCTGAAAGCTGAACATCTCTAGAAACCCGGGCAGGCAACCCATACCGGCCGCTACCTTGACGGGATGATCACGCCAAATTGCCCACCTGCTCCACGTTGGATGCGGGGGACGGCGATTTGATCCTGGGGAAATCATAGCCATTCACCTTGGACGTCTTGTATCCGGCCCCGACCAGCGCTTCGGCAACCTTGACGGCTGCCGTGACGCCGTCAATGACGGGAATACCGGTCGCGGCGCTGAGCCGGTCGCACAACAAAGACATGCCCGCACAGCCAAGAACGATCGCTTCCGCGCGGTCTTCCAGTTTCGCCTTGCCGATTTCAAGCACGAGAAGACGCTCTGCCTCGACCGGGTCTTCATCCAGTCCCAGCACCGGCAGATTGATGGCGCGAACGTTGCGGCAATGGTGGTTTGCGCCGTAAGCGCTGACCAGATCTTCGATGATCGGGATGGAGCGGGGCAATGTCGTGATCACCGTGAAGCGCCGGCTGATCGTCATCGCGACCTGTATGGCGGCCTGGCAGATGCCGATCACGGGGCCCCGTGCAATCTCGCGTGCCGCATGCAGGCCGGGATCATCGAAGCAGGCAATGACATAGGCATCCACGCCTTGCGCCTGCCCCTTGCGTATTTCGGAAAGCATGGCCGGAACAGCCATGGCCTCGTCGGCCCCGCCCTCGATGCTCACCGGCGTATCCACGGGATTGACCGCGGTGACGCGCGTTGTCGGATAGGCCACCCGGACGGCACTTTCCAGAACCTGGGAAGTCATGGACGCTGTGGAGTTTGGATTGATGAGAAGAATATGCACGGTCGAGTTCCTTCAGCGCCACTTAATCGCGGCGGGATTTGGTAAAATCGGCAATTGGCGGAGGCGCCAGAACGAACTGTCGATCGGATGTGATGTAATTATCGGCGTGGAGACGGGCGATGGGCTGATAAACGTCCGGATTGACGTAGCGCCCCTCCGCGTCAAGGCAATCGCGGCGCACATGCATGTGGACGACCTCGCCAAGGACAAGCACCCGCTTCGGAAATTCGATCAGGCGCTCGACGCGGCATTCCAGGGCGCAGGGAGCCGTGGCAGCATACGTTGCATCGATTTGATTGCATGCGGCCGCCTCAAGACCGGCCATCTCCAGTTCGTCGACCTCGCTGTCGAAACCCAGCCCGCAAATGAGCATCTGCTGCGCCATGCTCATATCCACCATGTTGACGGCAAACTCACCCGTACGGCGGATATTGGCGATCGTGTCTTTCTCTTCCCCCGACGGCCGTGGCTGCACACCGAGGATCAGGATCGGCGGATCATGCGAGAACACGTTGAAGAAGCTCATGGGCGCCGCATTGCTGTGGCCGGCGCTTGAACGGGTCGTTACCAGGGCGATCGGCCGCGGGCCGATAAAATTCGTCAGCAGACGATATCGGCTCTCCGGTTCAAGCTCTGTAAAATCAAACTGCATGCCGACTCTCCCGTTTCGCTATATAGTGTACAATTATTGGGTATTATTGTCTACAATCATGCAGACAAAACGAGTTGACATTTTCCATTTGATCGCGATTGTCTGTCGCAATCGGGAGACAGGTACATGACTGAACAAGCAGGGGCTTCAACACAGCAGATTGTTGAACGGGTATGGCTTTCCATTGCCGAGCGCAGGCTTCGGCCCGGCGTGCAACTTAAGGAAGGGCAACTGGCCGCGATCTTCGACGTCAGTCGTGCCCGCATCCGCCAGGCGTTGGTTGCACTTGAACGGGATGGGCTCGTCACGATCATCCCGAACCGCGGCGCATTTGTCTGCCAACCTTCGGTGGATGAAGCACGGGATGTCTTCTTTGTCCGCCGTGCGGTCGAACGCTGTATTGTCGAGCGGCTTTGCAAATCAATCTCCAAAGTAAATGTCACGCGGCTGCGAACGCATGTTTCCAAAGAGCGCACCGCCAATGCACAGGATAGCACGACCGATATCATCAAGCTGTCAGGCGGCTTCCATCTCTTGCTTGCAGAGGTCGCGAACTCGGACTTTCTTTTCGCCACGATGCGCGATCTGATCGCAAGAAGTTCCCTCATCACTGCGGTCTACCGCAACACCAATCGCTTCAACTGCGGGCCGGACGAACACGCCGAAATTGTCGACGCAATCGCAAATGGCGATCTTTCCAAGGCGACAGGGCTCATGGAGCACCACCTTGAACATGTGGAGGCCGAGCTCGATCTGAGCGAAATCCGTGATCTTGCGCACGATTTGCGTTCCGCGCTGGCCTGAACCGCTGACCGTCATTCTGCTGCAGTTGCAATCTTCTCCTCGACCAGATGGCATGCCACGCGCGTGCCGCCCTGGAGAGTACGAACCTCTGGCACTTCAGCCGAGCAGCGTCCAATGGCAACCGGACACCGCGGGTGGAAAGTACAACCGGATGGTGGCTTGAGCGGGCTCGGCACCTCGCCGCCGCCAACGACCCGGTCCCTGTTCGGCTGCTGCACATTGGGGATCGTCTGCAAGAGAAGCCGCGTATAGGGATGCCGCGGATTGGCAAACAGCTCTTCCGTATCCCCCTCTTCCACGATACGACCGAGATACATCACCGCTATGCGGTCCGACATATGCCTGACAACGCTCATGTCATGGCTGATGAACAGATAGGTAAGACCGAGTTCGTCCTGCAGCTTGCGCATAAGGTTGAGAACCTGCGCCTGCACCGACACATCGAGCGCAGATGTCGGCTCGTCGCATACGAGGAATTCGGGTTCGCTGGCGAGCGCCCGTGCGATTGAAATACGCTGACGCTGACCGCCCGAAAACTCATGCGGATATTTTTCGCCATCCGAAGCCGATAGCCCGACAGTCTCGAGCAGTTCCTCAACGCGTTCGGTGATTTCATTTGACGTTTTGAGCAGCTTCATCTCGCGCAGCGGCTCCGCAACGATGTTCTTCACGCGCCACCGGGGATTGAGCGAGGCATAGGGATCCTGGAAGATCATCTGCACCGAAAGTGGCGCCCCATTGCGTCCTGGTGCAAAGCGAAGTTCGCCACTGCTGGGTTTGTGCAACCCGGTTACAAGACGCGCAACCGTTGATTTGCCGCAGCCGCTTTCTCCCACGATGCTGAGGCATCCACCCGCGGGCACGGTGAAGCTGATGTCATTGACGGCTTGCAGAAGCTGACGCGGTTTGCGCTCGACAACCCGGCTCAGCCACGGTGCCGAGACATCGAATGTCTTGACGAGACGCTCAGCGGTAAAAGCCGGCGTTTTTTGTCCGGTCCCGGTCATGCGGTTCCTCCCGCGTTGAGCCAGCAGGCGCTTGCGCCATCGCCCGCCGGCATGAGTTCAGGTTGCTCTCGAATACAGCGCGGTCCGACCGATTTGCAGCGCGGATTGAAAGCGCACCCATCCGGAATCGCATCGAGCCGGGGCATGGAACCATCGATCTGATTGAGGCGCTCCACGCGGGCGGCAAGTGCCGGAATGGAAGCCATAAGGCCGCGCGTGTAGGGATGCGCCGACGCGTGCAACACCTGATTGACCGAACCAACCTCGATCAACCGGCCCGCATACATGACCGCCACCCTGTCGGCTGCTTCCGCAATGACACCCATATCATGGGTAACCAGCATGACAGCCGTGCGCTTCTCCTTGCAAAGTTTACGCAGCAGCGAAATGATCTGCGCCTGAATGGATACGTCCAGCGCCGTGGTTGGCTCGTCGGCGATCACCAGCTTGGGCGAGGCCGCGAGTGCCAGGGCGATGACCACTCTCTGCCGCATCCCGCCAGAGAACTGGTGCGGATAATGGTTCACCCGCTCATCCGGAGAAGGAATGCCGACCTCTCCGAGTAATTCGATCGCCCGGGCTTTCGCCTGCGATTTGCTCATGTTGAGATGCTGGCGGATTGTCTCACTCAGTTGGGCCCCCACCGTGAACAGCGGATTGAGCGAGGTCAGCGGGTCCTGAAAGATCGCACCGATTTTGCGGCCGCGGATTTTTTCCATCTCATAGTCATCAAGGGTATCAATCCGACGATTCTCGAGCCAGATTTCGCCGCCGCTGATATGGCCGGGGCGCTCAAGCAGACCTTGAATGGCCAGACCGGTCATCGACTTGCCGGCTCCGGATTCGCCGACAACACCAAGGATTTCGCCTGCCCGGATGTCGAGACTCACATCCGAAAGCGCGGCCACTGTTCCGTGGCGTCCGGGGAATTCCACCGTGAGATTGCGAACCTCAAGGATGGGCTGATCCATTGTTTCACCCATGTGCGCTGCTCTCTATTGGATAACTCGGAGGGAATATTTCGGCGACCGATGGATGCGCCCAGCTTCGCTCGGGATATTTGGCAATCAGTCCGTCAAACTGTTTCTGTATGCGTTCCCGGGCAGACATCATGTCGATGCCTGCAACCTCACCGAACAGCATGGAAGGACGCCCGTCGACAAAGGACGCCCGTGTTACCTTGCCGGATCCGCCGGTAACAAGCGTCGTGATCGGATCGATCGATGGCGCCATGATCGCATCGTCAAGGCCGAACACCGCAATATCCGCGCGCGCGCCCGATGAAAGATGGCCAAGGTCCGTTCTGCCAAGCGCTCGCGCACCGCCAAGCGTTGCAGCGTCGAAAAGATCAGCGCTGCGCACCCGGTCCGGCACCCCGTCATTGATACGCGATGTGATTAGGCCGATGAGCAGATTCATCAACATGTCGGCCGGTGCCGTGTCGGTGCCCATCGCAATATTGATCCCGCGGTTGCGGCATGCCGAAAACGAGTTCAGCGTATTGCCGCCACGGGCAGACACCAGCGGACAATGCACAATTGAAACACCGTTGGCCGCATAAAGGCGAAGATCTTCGTCCGTTGCGTTGGTTGCGTGCGGCGCAATCAGCCGCTCGCTCAAAAGTCCCGATTTCGCGAGCCAGACCGGCGCCGTCGAGCCATGCAGCGCACGGACCGTATCGACCTCCATGACGCCTTGCGCCATGTGCAAGCGGATCTTGCAACCGAGTTCGCGTGCTGCAGCGTCGGTGCGTTGCAGCAATCCGGCCGTGCATGTCTCGACGCGGTCGGGCGCAAGCATCCCCCGCACGAGATCTCCGTGACGGCCGGTCTGCCGTTCGATGAAGCGCACGGCGTCTTCCAGGCCGCGGAAGCCGCGCTGCTCATCGAACACCGGGCGTATATCCCCTGGATTTTCAAGGACCATACCGCCCGAGCGGTAGGCGGGACTGAGATAGACCCGCAAGCCGAGGTCTCCAGCCGCATCCGCAGCGGCATCGAACTCGCCAACGGTCTCACCCCACTCGCGATAGAACAGCGACGCGATCGGCGCGGCAGTGGTTATGCCGTTCAGCAGAAGCTGACCGAAGGCAAACCGCTTCTGGAAGGCCAGCTCTTCCGGCGTATACATCTCGTAGGGACCAGCCTCGACATAAGAGCGGGGCCAGACGCGCCCCTTGGCCCAACCCGGATGGTTGTCGATGCCGAGGATCGTCGTGTCGAGATCGGAGAGTGCATCGAGGTCGATGAACCCTGGACTGATCAGCGATCTCCCGAAATCGACACGGCGTGCCACTTCCCCCGGAAAGTGATGTCCGACGAACAGAATTTCGCCGTTCTCGAACACAACTTCTCCTTTATGGACAAGCCTATGGGCCCCATCCCGATGGCCAAGCACCCAATCGGCAGTCAACAGGGTCCGCCCTTCGGGCCTGCGGCCAAGCGTCAGCGTCTCGAATCCGGCTTTTGTCATGGCATGTCCACAATGGCTTGGCCTTGCCGTGCCGTGACACGTCCGCCCTTGATGACCAGCGGACGCGGGGCAATGTCGACAACCGCATGCGCCAGGGTCTCACCCGTCAGAAGGGTCAGGTCGGCCGTACACCCGACTTGCAGACCATAGCCCTCGATCTGCATCACGTCAGCACCACCCTGCGAAACGATATGCAGAACATGTTCAAGTTCGCGGTCTTTCCGCAGCCCGTTTTTCATGCCGATGATCTTGGCACGGTCGAGCATGTCCGGCTGGCCCCACGGCCCCCAGGTGTCGCGAATACCATCGCAGCCGCCGCCGACGCGTATGCCGGCTTCCTTCAGTCGCATGACCGACGGAACCGAAGCAGACGGCGCACCCGTGGTGAGGATCGCCACATCGAGTGCTGCGAGTTCATCCATCAGCTTTCCGACCCGCAGATAGTCGTTCATCCCGAGTGCGAACGCATGGCTAATGGCAACTTTACCCTGCATGCCGTTTGCGCGGATACGCTCAAAAATGAGCTCCATGGTGAATGCGCCGAGATCCCCGACCTCATGCAGATGAATATCGATCGGCCGTTGATGTTTGACGGCAAGCGTGAATATCGTGTCGAGCTGGCCCTTCGGGTCGCGATCTATACCGCAGGGATCGATCCCTCCCAGCACCTCACAGCCTTGCCGCAGTGCCTCGTCAAGCAGGTCGGCGGTGCCGGGCATGACCATGACACCGGATTGGGGGAAGGCAACGATTTCGATATCGATGATGCCGCGCAATTTCTCGCGGGTTTCCCAAACGCCTTCCACGATGGACAGGCCGTGGGTCGGGTCGATATCGACATGGCTGCGGATATGGGTTACACCATGCGCCGCCAGCCCGATCGCATGCCGCATGGACTGCCGGTGCGGATCAATACCGATAGCGCTGCGGTTCTCGCGCTCAAAATCAATGCGCTCGCGCAGTACAGCCGCCCGGTTGTTTTCGTGCCACGGCATGCCCCATGTCGTCTTGTCGAGATGCGTATGGGCATCAATGAGACCCGGAATGACAATGGAATTGCCTCCATCCTCGACCGGCATGCCGGGCTCCGGTGCGAATTGACCGAAACCGGCTATTTTCCCATCCTTGATCAGGACATCACAGCTGTCGCCAGCCATGGGCCGTACATTACGGAGCAATAGATTGGTCATGTGTCATCTACCTCAATTTCGGGTTTAGAGCGTCGCGCAACCAGTCGCCCAGCAGGTTCACCGCAACGACGAGAAGGCAAAGCTGGAGCACGGGAAACAGCACGATCCACCACGAACCGGAAAACAGGAACTGGTTGCCGATGCGGATCAAAGTTCCGAGCGACGGCTGGCTGGGTGGCATACCTATGCCGAGGAAAGACAGCGTCGCCTCAGTCAAAATCGCCATGCCGAAGTTCAATGTCGCTGCCACAAGGACCGGTGTGAGCGTGTTTGGCAGGATATGGTTGGCCATGATCCGGCGAGCCGGTACCTTGATGAGCCTGGCTGCGTGCACATAATCCTTGCCGCTCTCCACAATCGTCTGGGCGCGCACCGTGCGCGCATATTGAACCCATGCCGACAGCGCGATAGCAAACACCAGCACGGCCGAAGCCCCCATTTCCCGAAGGTCCGCGGGAAGCATCTGCCGAACGACCGTCGAAACCAGAATGGCGACGAGAATGGTCGGGATCGAAAGCGTAACATCGCCGATGCGCATCAGAAGGTTATCGACAAAGCCGCCGAAATAACCCGCCACGAGGCCGGCACTCATGCCAATCACAAGGGACAGGGCGACAGACGCTATGCCGATGAAAATGGAGATGCGTGTCCCGTAAAGGATGGCCGAGAGCATATCGCGGCCTTGCGTGTCGGTTCCGAGCAGATAGGGCCATTCGCCGTTTTGCTCCCAGATCGGCGGCAGTTCCGCCTTCCACATGTCCAGCTGCGCCCCGTCATAGGGATTTTGAGCCGCGATCAGCGGCGCAAACAGCGCCGTCAAGATCAGGACAGCTAGAATGACGGCACCCGCGATTGCCACCTTGCTGTGCGTGAATGACCACCAGAGGTCGCTGTTGCGCATGCGCCTGAGTAGCGGCGCGCGTGCAGGCCTTGGCGCTTTCGGTGTCTTCGATACGTCTGTTGTCATCGGACAGGTCCCTGACTCTGGGGCTAGCGTGTGCTGCGCAAACGCGGATCGATGACCGCATAAGCGATATCCACGAGCATATTCAGAACAACGAAAATGAAAGAGATGATGCACAGATAGGCCGCCATCACGGGGATGTCGATGAATGTTACAGCCTGGATGAACAGCATGCCCATACCCGGCCACTGGAACACGGTTTCGGTAATGAGTGCGAAAGCGATCAATGAGCCCACATTCATCGCCGTCATCGTGACAACTGGCATGAGGCAGTTTCTCAGTGCGTGGCGGAAATAGATGCGCCAGCGAGGAATGCCCCTCGCCCGGGCGAATTTAATGTAGTCGGACCGGAGCACTTCCAGCATCTCCGCCCGCACCAGCCGCATGATCAGCGTTATCTGGTAAAGCGACAGCGCGATTGACGGCAGGATGAGGGCGGCTCGCCCCGACGATGTCAGCAACCCGGTCGACCACCAGCCAAGTTTGACGACGTCGCCACGTCCAAATGCCGGCAGCCACCCCATGCTGACCGAGAACACCAGGATCAGCAGGATACCGACGACGAAACTCGGCAACGACACGCCGACAATGGAGAGGAACTGAAGCCCTTCTGTGTACCACTTGCCGCGCTTGATCGCCGTAAGAACGCCAAGAGGAATGCCGAACACCAGTGAAATCAGTGTTGCCACCAGCACCAGTTCCAGGGTTGCGGGAAACCGGTCTGCGATCAGCGTCAGAACATCCTGGCCGTTGCGATAGGAGATACCGAAATTGCCCTCAGCCGCATGGATGACAAAGCGGACATATTGGGTGGGCAGATTATCGTTGAGACCCAGCCGTTCACGCAGATTGTCGCGATCGGCCTGCGTCATCTGTTCATTCGCCATAAGCTCAACCGGATCGCCGGCAAGCCGGAAAATCAGGAAGGCGAGCATGGCCACTGCGAGCATCACCAGGATTGCGTTTGCCAAGCGCCTCACAATAAAAACCAGCATCTGTCGCCTCCCTTAATTCTGTCTGCCTTGAACCCGTCAAGGCAGACCGCCACGTCTACTTGGCAAAATGCGTCAACCAGTGACGGGGCTTGTTGTCGGGCAGTTGAACGATATGATCGATCTTGTCCGTCATCACCCAAGCCATGGGCTGCTGATGCAAGGGAAGCATGATGATCTCATCCTTGACCATCTGCAGGGCCTTGGTCTGCAACGCCAGCCGCTTGTTCCTGTCCATCTCCGTCGAGGCCTGCATGACCAGCTTGTCGATTTCGGGATAGCTCCAGCCGCCCCAATTGAAGACACCGGCATTGTCCGACTTCGTCTCAATCATCTGCAGCAGAATGGAGTAGCTGTCGAGCATCGGCTCGTTCGCCCAACCGATCAGATAGACATCAGCCTTGCCATTGGTCCGTTTGGGCGTTTGTGCCGCCACCGGCGCAATGTCAAGCTGCGGCTTGAAGCCCGCACGGCTCAGCATGTTGACCATGCCCTGGCAGAGCTCTTCCTCGTTGACATAGGCGTCTGTCGTGCACACGAGCGTGAACGCGAAATCCTTTGCCCCAGCCTCTACCAACAGCTTCTTTGACAGTTCCGGATCGTAGGAAACCGGCTTGTCGAGCGCCTCGGTATAGCCCGGAATTTCCGGCGCAATAATCGCACCCGCCGTACGCGATTTACCGCGCATGATCCGCTTCTGGATCAGTTGCGGGTCCAGCGCATGGGCGAATGCCTGCCGGACACGCAGATCATTGAACTTATTGTCATCGCCGTTGGTGAGCTTCGGCTTCCGATTGAACCCCATCATGACCGTCCGCAGATCGGTCCGTTCCATGACCTTGAGTTCGGGTTGGGCCGAGAGGCGCGGCAGGTCCTGGGAGGGCGCGTTATCGGTAAAATTGATCTCCCCCGACAGGAGCGCCGCAACGCGGGTGGCTGCCGATGTGATCGGGGTGAACTCGATACGGTCTATATTGGTTTCGGACTTGTCCCACCAATTCGGATTCTTGACGAGAACCGTCTTGCTGTCCGGCACCCGGCTTTCAATGGTGAAGGGGCCAGTGCCATTGGCATGATAGGTCGCATAGCCCTCGAGCTTTGCGCCGACGTCGGTCGGCTTCAACGAATTGTTCTCCGCAAGCCAAGCGGCGTTGAAAATGTGAATGTTGGTCAGATCGTTGAGCAGAAGCGGGTACGGCCCCGTCAGCTCGATGTCGATCGTATAGTCATCGACCTTTTTTGCCGATTTGTAGGCGGGCAGATTTCCACGCAAGGGCGAGGTCTTGTCACTCACGCGTGTGAGCGACGCCAAGACGTCATCGGCGGTAAAACCTGCGCCATTGTGGAATTTCACACCCTTGCGCAGATGAAACCGCCAGACCGTGTCCGACACCGTCTCCCACGATGTGGCAAGGGCTGGCTCAATTTTCAGCTTGGCGTCGTACCGGACCAGGCCTTCATAGACGTGGTTCAGGAAGGCAAGCGTATAGCTGTCACCGTAGGAATAGGGATCGAGCGAGTATATATCATGGGGCGCGCCCCATTTGAGTGTTGCGGCTTGGCCTGGAAAAATCAGGCTCATTGCCACCGTGGCCGCGAGGCCTAGTTGCTTCAACATTGTGGTTTGCTCCGCTTCTGGACGTTTGCCGCCTCCTTGAACGGAGGTCTTGCCTTGGTTATCAGCCAGCGCCAAAGGCGCTGCAGATCAGTCTGTCATGCGTGTCAGCCAATGCCGCGGCTTGTTGTCGGCCCGGATCACGACATTCTCGATTTTGCTGGTCATGGCCCATGCCATCGGCTGCTGGTGCAGTGGGATCATGATCGCCTGATCCTTCGCAAATTTCAGCGCGGTGTTTTCAATCGCCAGACGCTTGTCGCGGTCCTGCTCCGTGGCGGCCTCTTTGACCATCTTGTCGAGTTCGGGATAGGACCAGCCGCCGTAATTTGCGACGCCATCGGCACCGTGACGGGTGGAAAGCACCTGAACCAGGATCGAGTAGGCATCGAGCGTGGGTTCGTTGGCCCAGCCCACCATGTACACGTCGGATTTACCGCTCGAGCGTTTTGGTGTCTGCACGGCACGCGGGCCGATATCAAGCGTCGGCTTGAAGCCGGCACGCGTCAGCATGTTGACGACACCAGAGCAAACGTCCTCCTCGTTCACACTTTCATCGTTCATGCAAAGATAGGTAAAGGCAAGATCGCTCTTCCCGGCCTCGGCCAGAAGCTTGCGCGACAATTGCGGATCATAGGTTGCAGGCTTGTCCAGCTCTGCGCTGTAGCCCGGTATCTCCGGCGCAACCAAAGCACCGGCGGGATGCGCCAATCCGCGCATGACCTTCTTGTTGATGAGGTCCCGGTCAATTGCATGATCGAACGCCTGCCGCACCCGCAGATCGTTGAATGGATTGTCACGCCCGTCCGTCAGCTTTTCCCGGCGATTGAATGCAATGGAAATGGTTCGCAGATCCGAGCGCTTGTCGACCTTGATGCCCGGCGTCGATTCAAGGCGGCCGATATCCTGGATAGGCGCCGCATCAACCAGATCGACTTCCCCGGACAACAGAGCAGCAACCCGCGTTGCCGCAGATGTAATCGGTGTAAACTCGATGCGATCGATATTGTGCTTCTTCTCGTCCCACCAGCCGTCGTTCACGACAAGGATTGTCTTGCTGTCTGGAACGCGGCTTTCAAGCTTGAAAGGCCCGGTCCCGTTGGTGTGGTAGGTTGTATAGCCTTCGACTTGCGCGCCCACGTCGGTGGGCTTTTCGCTCTTGTTGTCGATCAGCCATTGCGCATTGAACATGAAGATGTTCGTCAGATCATTGAGAAAGAGCGGCGACGGTGCCGAGACTTCAATATCGACCGTATAATTGTCGACCTTTTTCGACCCGACGTAGAGAGGAATGTTGCCCCTGAGCGGCGAGCTCGGATCACTCACACGCTTGAGCGATGCAATGACATCATCAGCATTGAAATCCGCGCCATTATGGAACTTCACGCCCTGGCGGAGCTTGAAACGCCAGTATTTGTTGTCGATCAGCTGCCATTCCGTGGCCAGCGCCGGAACAACCTTGAATTCAGGCGTGTAACGGACCAGGCCTTCATAAATATGATTGAGAAATGCCAGGTTGGATGTCGAGCCGTAGGAATAGGGATCGAGGGAGAATATGTCCCGCTGCCCGGCCCACCGCAGCGTCGCAGCCTCTGCCGCTGTTCCAAACAATAGCAACGATGTCATTGCCACCAAGACGGATTTTCGCAGTCGCGCCATCGGCATTTCCTCCTCATGTGTGCCCCGTCGCTAGGCTTTCCCGCGACTTTTATTTCCCTCCATAGGCCACAAGGATTTGGCTTTGTCAACGATATTGTCGACAATTTTCTCTGTTATTGGCACCAATAAAGTATACAGTTCATGCGCAACCACCGCTGAAATCGCTGGCGCGCAAATTTCGTAAAATCAACGGGCTTGGACAAGTAGGAATGGCGTTGCTGGCCCATATGACGTTTAATGAGTGCGGGATGTCCGGGGGTAACATGATTGAACAAAAGCCGTTGAGCCTGGCGTCGCGGATCGCCTATTTTGTCTCCAGCCTCATGTTCGCGATCTTGATGACCATTGGGTTATCGGTTGTATATCTTGCAGCACTATCCAACCCCGCGGTGAGCAGGATTGATGTTGGTGGCTTTATGGTCGGGATGTTGTTTGTCTGCACGCTGCTCATTGCGGCTTGCTGGCTCGCCTATCTTCCGCTTCGCCGGCATCATGGACTTATCCGAATTGTCACAACTGCCTTCTGTCTTTTGATCGCTATATCCGTCGTTCTCATCGTGTTCATTGACTGGGGTTAAAAATCAGGTTGCAAACGGACGGACCGTCCGCGTTATGGCTCGCGCTTCGGACGTGGCGCTGCTAAAACGCTCACGCTCATTGATTGACAACCGTAGGGGCACTGGAATGAATTCAATGCGTCGCGGTGTGCTCGCGTTTTTGGGTGGCCTCATGATGGGCAAGCCTTCTCTCAGCACGGCGTCCAGCAAGCTTCCGGCATACGCTGCATCGCGCTCCAGCTACACGCCGCGCCATGTGCTTTGTTTTCTTGGCGGTGAGCATGGCCTTCCAGCCCTGGTCGAAAATGCCCGCGCCGCCATAGAGAAACTGGCAGGTGGTTTTATCGCCGATGAAGATGGCTCCCGGAATGAACCTGATGACCGGATGGAGCGATCGTTCAACGTCTGCTGGGATCGCGTCGATCCCGAGGCCTATCAGGACACTGACGAAAAAGCCGTCGCCGGGCACGGGTCTGTCCTCTACGTGCTCGGCCCGTCGATGACGGCGGAAACAACCGTAACGACATCCGCAAAAGCCTTGCAGCTTGTGCAATACATGCTTGATCACGGGGCCATTGCCGTGAAGGGCGAAAGCGCAGGGGTCGCCCATGGCGTGCAGCGATGGAAGGAACTGGCTGAACAGGCCCGCAACGCATCGGCATCTGGTGATGTCATGGCACTCGCAAGAACCTGCCGTCTGGCCTTCGCGCGCCGGCCCATCGGTGACGACGTCGATGGCATGGCCAGCGTCGGGTTCCATTTGGTTGGGTTGCCCGATGTCCTGGTAACCACCGTTCGTCCGGCAGATCAACGGCCGTCAACCAACGCCGAGCAGCTCAAGATTGCGGCTCTGATCGACGATATCGCCGACGAAATGACCCGGGATGGCGTTGAAACCGCCGTAGCGGATCGTCGTGCCGCTCTATCCAGCGATACCCGCTACGAGGAAGACGAGTACAAATTCAATCCGTTCGGGGTTGTGCATATTCAAGTGAACAAGCTTTAGCGAAGCGATATTTGTGAGCCGCCATCGGCACGACGTGATTACCTTCGCCCGGTTGACGGGACATGAGCCTACACCTTTAACGGGAAATTCTTTGCCGGACTGATTGACTTATCACGTGCGCAGGATGACAATTTCAGCCAGGAGGGGTTTTCATGAAATATTGTGTCCTTCTTATCGGCTTTTCAGTCGCTGTCCTTTCCGCAGGCGGAGCGCACTCCCAGGAGGGGGACGCCACGGCGGGCGCAGCCGTTTTCAAAAAATGCGGCATCTGCCATGTGGCGGAGACAGATACGAACAAAGTGGGGCCTTCGTTGAATGGCCTGTTCGGCAGAACAGCCGGAACACATGCAGGTTTCGGTTATTCACCGTCGATGACGGATGCAGGCAAAGCTGGTCTTGTGTGGAATGAGACCTCGCTGCGAGACTATCTGCATGACCCCAAGGCCAAGGTAAAAGGCACGAAAATGGCCTTCCCCGGATTGAAGGACGATGGCGATATCTCCAATCTGATCGCCTATCTGAAACAGTTTTCCAAGTAATTCTTCCTCCCGTTGAGAATGAACGGGTATGAATATCTGGTGAACACCTGAGGAAACACAGCTCATGCGCGCGTCTTTTCTGGCCTGATTGCCTGTCTTATCCGTTCATGAGATAATAGATTTGTCTTTCCCAAGATGCGACCCATGTCCACACCCAGTAAAGGCCGGGAGGGCGGAAAATGGCAGTCGTGGTAATTCTGATCGTCATAGCCGTCGGCTCGGTAGTGTTTCACCTGCTGAGCCCATGGTGGTGGACGCCTATAGCGTCGAACTGGGACTATATCGACAACACCATTATCATAACGTTCTGGATCACCGGGGTCGTTTTCGTCGCCGTGGTTCTATTCATCGCGTTTTGTGTCTACCGTTTCCGGCACAATCCCGGCAAACGCGCCGCATACGAGCCGGAAAACAGGATACTGGAGTTCTGGCTGGCGACCGTGACTGCCGTTGGTGTCGCTGCGATGCTGGCGCCGGGCCTGTTTGTCTGGAACCAATTCATTACGGTTCCGAACGATGCCACGGAAGTGGAAGTGGTTGGGCAACAGTGGTTGTGGAGCTTTCGACTTCCGGGAAAAGATGGGCGGCTGGGAACTTCCGAGACCAGCGATGTCAGTTCGGATAACCCTTTGGGGATCAATAAAAGGGACCCGGCGAGCCTTGATGATATCATCATACAAGGCGGTGAATTGCATTTGCCCGTCGGCAAACCTGTCAAGATGTTGCTGCGCTCCCTCGACGTAGTGCACGATTTTTACGTCCCCGAGTTCCGGGCCAAGATGGATATGATCCCGGGATCGGTGAGCTATTACTGGTTTATCCCGACACGAACGGGAACTTTTGAGGTTCTTTGCGCAGAGCTCTGCGGCGTTGGTCACCCGCAGATGCGCGGGACGGTCGTCGTTGACACCGAGGCAGACTATCAGACGTGGCTGCAGCAGCAGCAGACTTTTTCCCAGATGATGGCATCGGCAGGAGACGTGCAGACGGCAAAATGAGAATGGTCGCCCTCCGGGAGAAGGGGCATTAAAGGTCGGGAGTATAGGGAATGGTCAATATTCCAGCTGGTATCGATGACACGGTTCCGTTAGCGGAAGTCGCCGATGTCGAGCTTTACCACCCGAAGAGCTGGTGGACGACCTATGTCTTCAGTCAGGACGCCAAGGTCATCGCCATCCAGTACTCCGTCACCGCCATATCGATCGGCTTCGTGGCCCTCGTCTTGTCATGGCTCATGCGGATACAGCTCGCCTTTCCCGGCGCGCTTTCCTTCATCGATGCGGAACACTACTACCAGTTCATCACGATGCACGGCATGATCATGGTGATCTATCTCTTGACCGCATTGTTTCTCGGCGGCTTCGGCAATTACCTCATCCCGCTGATGCTGGGTGCCCGGGATATGGTGTTCCCCTATGCAAACATGTTGAGCTACTGGCTTTACCTGCTCGCCGTGCTCGTGCTTGTGGCTGGCTTCTTTGTGCCCGGCGGGCCGACGGGCGCGGGGTGGACGCTTTATCCGCCCCAATCCATTCTTTCCGGCACCCCCGGGGGAAAAGACTGGGGCATCATCCTGATGCTGACCTCGCTCATCCTCTTCATCATTGGCTTCACGATGGGGGGGCTGAATTATGTGGTCACAGTCCTGCAGGGGCGCGCAAGAGGCATGACCCTGATGCGCATGCCCCTGACAATCTGGGGCATATTCACGGCGACCGTTATGGCCTTGCTGGCGTTTCCGGCACTCTTCGTTGCCTCAGTCATGATGTTGTTCGACCGGGTTCTTGGAACCAGCTTCTTCATGCCCGCCATCGTCGAAATGGGTGAGCATCTGAAGAATGGCGGCGGCAGCCCCATCCTCTTCCAGCACCTGTTCTGGTTTTTCGGTCACCCGGAAGTCTACATCGTCGCTCTGCCGGCCTTCGGCATCGTATCGGACCTCATCAGCACGCATGCGCGCAAGAATATATTCGGCTACCGCATGATGGTGTGGGCAATCGTGGGGATCGGTGCGCTCAGTTTCGTGGTTTGGGCACACCACATGTATGTCAGCGGGATGAACCCCAAATTCGGGTTCTTCTTCGCCACGACCACGCTGATTATTGCCGTGCCCACCGCTATCAAGGTCTATAACTGGGTGCTTACTTTGTGGCGGGGTGACATCCATCTGACCTTGCCAATGCTGTTCGCTCTCGGGTTCATGGTCACATTCGTCAACGGCGGATTGACGGGACTATTTCTCGGCAATGTCGTCGTCGACGTCCCGCTGGCCAAGACGCTGTTTGTCGTTGCGCATTTTCACATGGTCATGGGCGTTGCCCCCATTATGGTGGTCTTCGGGGCGATCTATCATTGGTATCCCAAAGTCACCGGGCGAATGCTCGACGAAACACTGGGCAGAGTGCACTTTTTTGTCACCTTCCTTGGGGCCTACGCTATCTTCTTTCCCATGCATTATCTCGGACTGCTGGGCGTGCCACGCCGCTATTCCGAATTGGGCGATACGGCATTCATTCCGCCATCCGTGCAGGCCCTGAATGAATTCATCACGATCATGGCGCTGATCGTCGGGGCAGCACAAATCCTCTTCCTGTTCAACTTGGCCTGGAGCGTGCGCAGGGGCAAGGAGGCTGGCGGCAATCCCTGGCGGGCAACGACGCTCGAATGGCAGACGCCGCAGACACCGCCGGCCCATGGCAATTGGGGCAAGGAGCTGCCCGTGGTCTACCGTTGGGCCTATGATTACAGCGTTCCAGGCGCAGCCCAGGATTTCATTCCGCAGAACCAGCCCAATGGCGACCGAATTTCCAGGGAGCCCGCATCGTGAGCACTATTCTGGTTTTCCTGGCCGGGCTCGCCGTCATCATCACGTGGTGGATGGCGCAGCAGCGCCTGACCTCCAAACCTTGGCTTGAAGTCAATGCAACCAGTGATATTCCAGCATGGACCAGGTCTGCCATCGCCACCGAGAAAATCGGTCTGGGCGTATTCCTGGCCGTTGTCGGCGCCTTGTTCACTCTGTTCATCAGTGCTTACTTCATGCGGATGGGACTGCAGGATTGGTGGGCTATCCCGCTTCCGCGGATACTTTGGCTCAACACGGGCATACTGGTGATAAGCAGCGTCGCACTGCAACGGGCCAAGACTGAAGCCGCACGCAGCAACGACAGCGCCTTGAGGCTTGCCCTTATGACGGCTCTTGCCGCCACCACCGGATTTCTGATCGGACAGTTGTTCGCATGGAAGGAGCTCGTCACTGCCGGCTACGTCATAGCAGACAATCCGGCGAACAGTTTTTTCTACCTGATTACCGGAATGCATGGCCTGCATATTCTTGGCGGACTCTTCGTGCTGAGCCGTACGACGTCCCGGGTATGGCAGGGCGCTCCGCTCCCCAAGGTCCGGCTGAGCATCGAACTGTGCACCATGTACTGGCATTTCATGCTGGTGGTGTGGCTGGTTCTGTTTGCTCTGTTTGCCGGTTGGGCCAATGATTTCATCGCCATCTGCCGCCAAGTGCTCAACTAGGACGTTTGACCCATGTCTCAATCCTCCGCACAAGCAAAACCCGAGATCGCCCTTCCCCGGCCTGCCGGCCTGCGCGGCTTCGCATCTGACTGGGCCTCCGATCAGCGCGCGTTTAAAAACGTCTCCTGGGGCAAGGCCATGATGTGGATCTTTCTGCTCAGCGATACGTTCATCTTCGGGTGTTTTCTGGTCGCCTACATGACGGCGCGGGTGTCAACGGCCATTGCCTGGCCAAACCCCAGCACGGTCTTCGCGCTCAATATCGGCGGCAAGGAAATCCCGCTGATCCTGATCGCCATCATGACCTTTGTCCTCATCAGCAGTTCAGGGACAATGGCTATGGCCGTCAATTATGGTTATCGGCGTGATCGCCGCAAAGCCGCGATCCTCATGCTGATTACAGCATTGTTCGGTGCGATCTTTGTCGGCATGCAGGCTTTCGAATGGACTAAACTGATCACCGAGGGCGTCCGCCCATGGGGAAATCCGTGGGGCGCTGCGCAGTTCGGGTCGACGTTTTTCATGATCACCGGCTTTCACGGCACACATGTCAGCATCGGCGTCATTTTCCTTATCATCATCGCGCGCAAGGTCTGGCGGGGCGATTTTGATACGGAAAGACGCGGCTTTTTCACCAGCCGCAAAGGCAATTACGAGATCGTCGAAATCATGGGCCTGTACTGGCACTTCGTCGATCTCGTCTGGGTTTTCATCTTCGCATTTTTCTATTTGTGGTGAGGATCATGGAACAACCGGTGACACATTCGCAAACACAGGTGCTGACACACACCGACCATCAGCAGCATCCCATCAAGCTTTATCTCGTCGTCTGGGGATTGCTGTTTTTTCTGAGTGTCTGCTCCTACATGGTCGACTATCTCGGGTTCCAGCACTATCTGCGCTGGGGCCTGATCCTGCTTTTCATGATTTTGAAAGCCGGATTGATCGTCGCCATCTTCATGCATATGGCATGGGAACGACTGGCCCTCGTCTATGCCGTGATACTTCCACCGATATTGGTGCTTGTCTTTGTCGCCCTGATGACATCGGAAGCGCACTACACCTTGTTCACACGCATGACGTTCTTTGGCACTGCCCAATAGAACACGGTTTGCGTGGGTGCATCGCGCTTCACGATGCCTCGAGAAAACTTACCGGCGGACCGGACGTTTCTTCACCTCTGCGAGGATGGGCTGGGGTTCCACCACCTTGCGGTAGAGGTGCCAAGTGGCATGGCCGAGCACCGGTATAATGATCGCCAGACCAACAAAGAGCGTCAAAAAGCCGACCACCAGCAATGCCGCAACGATCAATCCCCACAATGCCATCGTCACCGGATTGGCAGCGACTGCCTTTATCGAGGTCACAACAGCGGCGAATGCGCCGACATCCCGGTCAAGCAGGAGCGGGAACGTCACGACGCTTGTGCACAGCACAACTACGGCAAAGACAAAGCCGATCGTATTACCAAGAAGGATCATTCGCTGGCCTTCCGGCGTGTTGAAAACCTGATCGAGGAATGCGCGCACGGAGACCGGTGCTTCGGAACCGAAAAGGCTGGTGTAGAGAGACTGAGCCGTCAGCAGCCAGGCGATGAAAATTGCAAACAGCATGACGCCGACGGCAATGATGGACGGAATGGCAGGCGAACGCCGGACCTCGAATGCGTGACGCCAGGACGTATCGAGATTGAGTTCGCGCCGGCGGCTGATCTCGTAGAGACCCAAAGCGGCAAGAGGACCGATCAGCGCAAAGCCGGACATCAGCGGAAAGACAAGTGGTAACGTGTTGGCGCCCGAGGACCACCGCATGAGGACCACACCGACAATCGGATAGATCAAGCAGAGAAAAACATAATGGGATGGTTTGTCCCAAAAATCATCCAACCCCTCGCGGAGAGCCGCAATGATATCGGATACGCCAATTCGGCGAACATGGGGGTAGACAGGGACCTCGTTTGCACCAGCAATCACATGAAATTGCGCCATGACCAGTTCTCCCAATTCAGTTATGGGCGGCAACGATATACCGATATGCCTTGCATTGGCGGGGCTACCGGATCGAACCTGAACCCTTGTCCAATATACGCCCTCCAACCTCGTTTTGCCAGAGTCCGATCTTTGCGCGGTCCGGCCACGACAGATGATAGACGCGGATAACCGGAGCGGCTGGGACACCCCGGTTATCCGGCGAACGTGGATGCTTACTTGGCGGCGGCTGCCTGTTCGATGAGAGCAGCGACGGCTTCAGGCTTGGAAACATAGACGGCATGGCTGCCGACCGTTTCGACGACGGTGGCATTCGCGCGCTTGGCCATCATGCGCTGGGCTGGCG
This sequence comes from Phyllobacterium sp. SL163, assembly GCF_049896885.1. NCBI lineage: Bacteria > Pseudomonadati > Pseudomonadota > Alphaproteobacteria > Hyphomicrobiales > Phyllobacteriaceae > Phyllobacterium > Phyllobacterium sp. SL163. The sequence continues at coordinate 195,393 of NZ_JAFCVE010000005.1, forward strand.
GCGGGATCATGTGATCGTCCGAGGCAACCAGGTAGAAGCTCGGCTTGCTCTTCCAGGCCGGTTCGGTCACGGCACCGGCAAGGGCTTCGACACCCCAGGGAACCTGCGAGTCAGCCATGAATGCAGCCGTTCCCGCATCAACGTCGGCAGCGAAGGCGGCGGCAAACTTGGCCTTGTCAAGGAACAGATAGCCGTCAACGGGCGGCAGGATCGGCGGCACGGGAGCGCCAGCAGGCGGATTGGCGATCAGGGACGAGACGGACTCGCCTTTGTCGGGTGCAAACGCTGCGATATAAACGACAGCCTTCACCTTTTCATCCGTACCGGCTTCGCTGACAACGACGCCGCCATAGGAATGGCCGACCAGGATTACGGGACCGTCCTGCTGCGCGATGATCCGCTTGGTCACAGCCACGTCATCGGCCAGCGAGGTGGTCGGATTCTGCACGATGCTGACGGTGTAACCATCCTTTTTCAGGATGTTGTAGACGCCCTGCCAACCGGAGCCATCAACGAAGCCACCGTGGACAAGGACGATGTTCTTGGCACCGGTAGGTGCGGCGTGAACGGGGTTCAAAGCAGTTGCGGCCATGGCGAGGGTGGCGGCTGCGGTCAGGATCTTGCTCATGTGCGTATCTCCTTTTGTTTAGTTCGCAATAATCATTATCGCGATAATTAATACATAATCGACAATCCAAACCTTGTAAAGCATTTTCTTTATCGCGATATCATTATTGTGATAAAGGTTATAAACACATTCGAATCAAGGAGACGACAATGGACAACGCCCCCACCCTGCCGCTTGACAGTCAGCTCTGCTTTTCAATCTATTCGGCGTCGATCGCCATCCACCGGGTCTACAAGCCGATGCTCGATGAGCTTGGAGTTACCTATACGCAGTATCTTGTCCTGAGCACCCTGTGGGAACACGACGGCCTGACCATCAGCGCCATTGGCGATCGGCTGGCGCTGGAGCCAAGCACGATCACGCCCGCCGTCAAGCGGCTGGAAAGCGCCGGCTTTCTCGCACGCCGCCGCAGCGTTACCGATGAGCGTCAGGTTGAGGTGCATCTCAGCCCCAAAGGCACTGAGCTTCACGCCAGGACAGGTTGCCTCACGGAGACACTGTTGCGCCGCTCCGGCTTCACCATACCGGAGATGATCGATCTCAACCGCAAGGTCCAGTTGTTGCGCGACGGAATGACAAAGGCATCGGTCTAATGGCCGCATCCGTTGAACGGGAGTGGCTGGATTGTCCACGAGTTGATCAACTCGGTTGACGCCGGTAATGCCACAAACACTGCGGCATCACCGGGAATCCGCCGATTCTACAATGAGAGTTCACGCCGCAATGCTTCGAGCCATTCCATCGCAATCACTCCGTCGTGAATCGTCGGAGCAGCTGTCGAAGCGCCGCCAAGCGCCGATACGACGTCGGCGAGGATTGCGTGATAACCTTTCGGATCCTCGTTCGCTGCTGCGGTGAAATTTGGCTTCCATGTCAGCGTATCCAGGTCGTCGGCGAGCGTCGCGTGGGGATCATCGACCTTGAATGGAGGATTGCGGTTCCAGCGCACCTCGATCACATCATCCACCTCCAGCCGCTGATGATCACTCATCAGTTCGATGCGTTCGACCGGTGTGCCACGCGACTGGATCGTCCCCATCGCAATATTGCCGATGGCTCCGCATTCAAACTCGAAACCCACGTGAAAGAGTACCCTGCCCGGCGTCTTTTCCACCTTCCGTGCGGAAATCGTTCGTATCGGCGACACGAGGAACGATACCAGATCCATGTAGTGCACGCAGTGATGCAAGAAGAAGCCGGTGTAGTCGACATTCCCGGTGAAATAGCCCGGGGCTGTCATGTAATACCCCGTAAGGCCGAGTACAGGCCCGAAACGTCCGGATTGGATGATGTTGTGGGCAATCTTGTTGCCGACGGAATAGCGCTTCATGAAGCCGACCAGCAGCGGCTTTCCGGAGCGTTCGGACGCTGCACGCAATTCACGCGCGCCCTGCGCCGTGCCTGAGGGCGGCTTTTCCATGAACACAGGCAATCCTCGCTCGAGCGCCATTTTGCCGAAGTGCAGGTGCTGCTCCGGCCCCACAGCCATGCCGACGGCATCAATCCCGGACGCACGGATCAACTCCTCGGCATCGCTGGTCAGGCGGGACACGCCGAATTGCCGCCCTGCATCCGCCAGGCGTTTGCCATCGATATCGCACAGCGCAACGATCTCGACATCGTGGCGAACAAGTTGCGGAAGAAGCATCTGGGTTGCGTGAATACCGCAACCGATCCAGCCGATTTTCAATGTCATCGCCGATATTCCGTCAGTGTGAGGTGGGATTTGATAAAGGCCGCACTCGCCGCCAGACGCTCGCTTTCATCCTCATGGGGCGGGCGCCACTGTGCGAAAGGAACGCCGAAACGGTCGTCATTGCGCCGGAACGGTTCCAACGAAACCGGCCCGTTGTAACCGATCTCATGCAGCGCCCGACCGACGGAAACCCAGTCTGTCGATCCGGTCCCCGGAAACCCGCGATGGTTTTCGTTCGCCTGGAAATGCACGAGGTATGCTCCGCCCAGCCGGATGGCTTCGGCAATCGAGGCTTCTTCCATGTGCATATGGAAGGTATCGAGCATCAGCTTGATGGCTGGATGATCGACCGCTTCAAGAAGTTCGATGGCCTGTTGTGTCGTGCACAGCACATCGCTTTCAAACCGGTTGAGCGGTTCAATCGCAAGCAGGACACCTGCACTTGCAGCATGGTTGCCCGCTTCCACCAGACCTTTGACACAGCGCTCCTTACGCGCCAGCCGCTCATCTTCCGGCACCGGCAGAGGAGCGCGTCCGGCAAAGACCAGCGGATTGCCTGTCAACGGCCCGCCGACCACGCGCGCACCAAGCGCTGCCGCGCAGTCTGCTGTGTAGCGCAGATAATCGATCCCGGCGCGATGCGCCTTCTGATCGTCTGACGAGAGGTTACGCTGAAGATTGACGCGCGCTGCAAGCACGACATCGAGCCCTGCATCGTCCAGTGCACGCCTGGCCTCGGCAAGATCGATTTCGCCTGGTTCAGGTACGAGCAATTCGACGAAGTCGAAGCCGAGGTCGCGCATCTTCTTGAACAGGGGAAAATGCGCGGCGGTAAACGGCCTTGCATATTGCATGGAGATCAATCCGATGGGATTCATCATAGGTCCTCTTTGATAAGCTTGGGTCATCCCTTCACCGCACCTTGGGTAAGGCCACCGATGAGACGGCGTTGGACGAGAAGGAAAAGGAGGGTGGCAGGCAGCGCACCGACAACGCCTCCTGCGGCAAGCAGACCCCACTCGATCTGGTACTCACCGATCAGGGTCTGGATCGCTACGGTAACCGGTCGGACATTGCGGCCTCCCAGCGTCAACGCGTAGAGGTACTCGTTCCAGGCGGTGATGAAGATGTAGATACCGGTCGAAATGATGCCGGGCATCGCAAGGGGCAGAACGATGCGCCGCAGGGCCTGCAGCCGCGAACAGCCATCGATCATGGCCGCCTCGTCGAGGCTGCGCGGAATGGCACCGACATAGCTGGTCAGCATCCAGACGGCAAAGGGAATGGCAACCGTCGAATTGGCAAGGATCAGCCCGATATGGGTATCGAGAATACCGATCTTCCGCATGAGGACGAAGAGCGGCAAAATCAGGAGCACGATCGGGAACATGTTGACCAGCAGGAACTGCAGCATGATCAGCTTGCGTCCGGCAAACCGGAAGCGCGACAGTGCATAGGCTGCGGTAACCGAAACGATGAGCCCGAGGACAACGGTGCCGCCGGCGATGATCAGGCTGTCCAGCATGTTGTGAAGAAACGAGGTTTGCCGGAGAAGCCGGGCATAATTGTCGATGCTCCATCCTGATGGTGACAAGGATACACCGGACGCAGACAGCTGCGCGGTCGGCGTCAGCGAGGTGAGGATCATCCAGACAAATGGCCCGATGGCGAGAAGGATGATCAGGACAACAGGAATGTCCGTTGTGAGAATGCGCCGGAGTGTCGAGGGCTTGTTCATCTTTCCACCTCGCGCAGTGTACGGACGATATAGACCGCAACGATCGCCCCGAGCAGAAGCGTGAACGTCACGGCGATCGCGGTCCCGTAACCGAAGTCGAGATTTTGACGCGCCTTGATGAAGGCGTAGAGCGGCAGTGTGTGCGTTGCATAGCCCGGGCCGCCGCCGGTCATTACAAAAATCACGTCCATGGAATTGGCAACCCAGATGATGCGCAGCAATCCTGCGGTTGCGAGCACAGGCGCAATTCCCGGCAGCGTTATGTGGACGAACTGCCGCCAAGGGCTGGCGCCGTCGATAGAGGCGGCTTCATACTGACTTTGCGGAATGCCTTGCAGGCCAGCCAGGATCATCACTGCGAAAAACGGAAAACCCTGCCAGGTCAGCGTCGCGATTACCGCATAGAGCGCGAGGTGGGGATCGGCGAGCCATGGCACCGTCGAATGAATGATGGAGAGATAGAGCAGGATATCGTTGAGCACCCCTGTGGTCGGGTCATAAATCCAGCGCCACATCAAAGCGATGACCACACTTGGCAATGCCCAGGGAATGATGACCAGCGCCCGCGCCAGGCCACGCCAGGGAAATTCACGGTTGAGCAGAAGTGCCGTGACAAGACCAAGCCCCATCTGCAACGGGACCGTCAGACCGATCCAGATTGCCGTGTGGCCAAGCGACGTCCAGAACACCGGATCACGCAGAAGCTTGACATAGTTGCCAAAACCAACGAAGCGATTGGCGTTCGGCTTCCACAAGATGACGTCATAGAAGCTGGTTACAACCGCCTGGAACATCGGAAAAAACACGATGAACAATGTCACCAGCACAGCAGGCGCCAGCAAAGCATAGGGCATCAGCCTGCTGCGGAGCGGGCGCGCCTGCGTGAAATCGTCCGGTGCGGATGGTGCGAGTGTGGACATGGGCTGACTTTCTGGCGGTGCCAATGACGGGAACCTGCACGCGCTATTGCGCGAACAGATTCTCGAGTTGCTCCATCATCTGCTGCGACGTGATCTGGCCGGTCAGCGCCTGCTGCATTGACGTCTGCCACGCGGTGTTGACGAACTCTGCCGTCGCAGTGCTCTGCGGCAAGACGTGTGCAAAGGGCAAGGACTGGACCGTGGCGTCAACAAACCGGCGTTCGTGCAGGGTCCAATGTTCAGCTCCGCTCTTGGTCACGGTCATCTGCCCGGTTGCCTTGTTGAAGGCCACATTGTTCTCAGCTTCCGCCAGGAAGGAAATCCACTTCCACGCAGCGTCCTTTACCTGTGACGATGAAAAGATCGCCAGGGATTCGTCGCCATAGGAGGTCCACTGCTTGCCGCCGCATTTGGGGACAGGAACTGCGGAGACCTTGTCACCAAGCGCTTTAACCAGGTCATTCGACGAGCCGATATGGTGAATGGTCATGGCCGTCTTGCCGGCCTTGAACGCCGCGACAATTTCCTGGAAGCCGTCATTGGGGGCCGATTGCGGGATGACCTTGTCCTTTTGGAACAGATCGATCAGCCACTGGTTGGCGGCAATAGCCGCTGGCGTGGTCAAACCACCCGGTTTGAGTTCCGCCCCTTGCGAAAAGACAAATGCTCCCCACTGATCCCAGCCGCCCTTGCCGCCACGCAGGCCAAAGCCATAGGTGTCAGGTGCCTTGGTCAGCTTTTGCGCTGCCGTGCGAAACTCCTCGCAGGTGGCGGGTGGATTGAGGTTCGCGTCCTTGAACAGATCGGCACGATAATAGAGATAAAGCACGACATACTGGATTGGCAGATAATATTGCTGTCCGTCCGGCCCCTTGTTCAACTCCAGCAGATTGTCCAGCAGGTCGGCTTTGCCCGGCCATGCATTGATACGGTCGCCGAGCGGCTCAAGCGCACCCATTTCCGCCAGTCTTGGCTGCGCGAAAAGCTTGACCATTCCGGCGTCCGGCGCGTTGCCGCCAACCAGCGACGTGTAGAGATTATCGTAATAACTGTTCCATGGAACGTTCTCAGCGTCGATCTTGATATCCGGGTTCTTGGCCTGGAACTTCGCCACAAGATCCGACATCGGATTTTCCGGATTGTCGAAATGATACCAGAATCGTACCGTTTCAGCCGCGTTGGCCGTGCTGATCGCCAAGCCGGTCAGGAATGCGCAGCTGATACCCAGCTTCTTGAGAATGCTCATTGTTTCCTCCACGTTTATTATGCATTTATCGATTGCCGCTGATCATTCCCCGGGCAGCTTCACCAGCCGACTTAAGCGCCTCTCGCGCTGCCGCCAGCTCGTTGGTGTTTTGCAGAAAACCATGCGTGACCCCCGGCACCACTGACAGGGGATCATCGCGGCCGACCGCCTTCAGCCGTTCGGCTAGACGAAGCGTATCGGACAGCAACGGGTCGACCCCGGCAGCCATGAGATAGAGCGACGGCAGGGTACGCAGCGCGTCATCATCGGCCTGAAGCGGAGCAGCCAATGGATTGCGCCGCGCCTGATGATCCGCGCAGTACCAGTCCCAGTAACGCTGCATTTTGCCAAGCGTCAGCCCCGGACCATCGGCAAAACGCCGATAGGACTCCGTATTGAAATCAGCATCAAACGTGCCGTAAAACAACAGTGCGCCAGATGGCAGCGACCGTCCCATCTTCTGTTCGTGCATGATCGCCGCGAGCGCCAGATTTGCACCGGCTGAATCCCCTGAGATGATCAGCGGCCCAGCCGATACGCCTGCCGGAGATGTTGCAGTGAAAGCAGCACGCAGGCAGGCGATAACATCGTGCAGACCCGCAGGAAACGGATATTCCGGGGCAAGACGGTAATCAGGAACCAGCACGGGCATCCTGGTCTCATTGGCAAGAACGCGGGCACATCGTTCATGCGTCTCGGAGCTGCAAAAGGCAAAGCCGCCACCATGAACGAACATGACAGCTCCAGCACCCGCCCCGTGCGGCACCAGAACGCGCAGACGGCAGGCCGAGGAGCCAAGCTCTGCGTCAGCGGCAATAACGACTTCCGTTGCCCCGGCAAGCGGCGGCAGATCGACGTTGTTCCGCTCATTCGCGCGTTCGGATTGCGCCCTGCCCTCGGCGGGCGTCAGCAATGTAGGATCGGATTGCGGTCCCAACACGCGTTCCGCGCGAAGCAGCACCTCACGCATATCCGCCGAAAGCTCATCGCTGAAACCGGGCGTGATGCTCATTGATCCGCGTCCGGGAATACGGTTGGCCCGAAGTCGACGATTGTCACGATATGGTGACGCAACGTCTCCGTTGCGGCAGAAACATCGCCCTCCTCGATGGCTTCTATTATGACGCGATGCCGCAACGCTGTGGCCATAAGATCGCGCGAACCGATACTTCTGGATATCTTGAACCGGTGATTGTGAACGAGGCAGCGATGAAGGATCGGATCGAGCGCCGGAAGATCGGCATCACGAAAGATTCTGCGATGAAAATCCCGGTCAAATGCCGCCAATTGCAGCTCGTCATCGACCTTCGCCGCGTCGACCATATCGTTTGCGATTTCGTTCAGGTCGGCGATCAGCGTGCGGCTCTTGTGGCGCAGAACCCGGATGATGCCGTTGCACTCGATCTGCTGCCTCACCCGGAACATCTCGACCGCTTCATCGACGGTGCAGGCTGACACCAGCGTACCGCGGTGCCCCTGACGCCGCACAAGCCCCTCTTCCTGCAATTGCAACAGCGCTTCCCGAACCTTGCCCTGGCTGCACTGGAAGCGGGCAGCAAGGTCGAGCTCCGTCAGCGGCTCTCCGGCACGCAATTCACCAAGCATGATATCGCGCTTGAGAGAGTCGAACACGGCGGATGCCTTGGAGACGGCCGGATTGCGCGACGGACGGATTGGCTGCGAAGCGATGGGGTCGGACACTGCTGGCTCTCCTGTCAAGTTGCGGACTGCACAAATTATCATTATTGATATTGATATCGATAATGGAAGTCAATAACGTATCGGCAGAGGAGGAACAACACATGACGGCGATCAGTCTGAAGCAGATCAAAAAGCTCTATGGCACGGTTCCCGTGATCCACGGTGTCGACATTGAGATTGCGAGCGGCGAATTTCTGGTTCTCGTTGGTCCATCCGGTTGCGGAAAATCCACCCTGCTACGCATGATCGCCGGACTGGAGGAAATCAGTTCAGGCGAATTGAAGATTGGTGACACGACGGTTAACACCCTGCCGCCGTCGGATCGTGACATAGCCATGGTCTTTCAGGATTACGCGCTCTATCCGCATATGAGCGTTGAGGAGAACATGGCATTTGGACTGAAGATGCGCAGTGAACCCGCCACCGAAATTGACAAGCGCGTCGCAGGCGCGGCGGACATCCTCAAACTCCAGGATTATCTCGAACGGCGTCCAGCACAACTTTCGGGCGGACAGCGTCAGCGTGTCGCCATGGGGCGCGCCATCGTCCGCCGGCCAAAGGCCTTCCTGTTTGACGAGCCGCTATCGAACCTTGACGCGGCGCTGCGCGTCGAGATGCGGCTGGAGATCGCCAAGCTGCATCGCCGGATGCAGGCGACGACGGTCTATGTCACGCACGATCAGGTCGAAGCGATGACATTGGCGGATCGGATCGTGGTGATGAACGCCGGTCATATCGAGCAGATCGGCCAGCCGCTCGACCTTTATCGCAAACCGGCAAGCCTGTTCGTTGCGCGCTTCATCGGCAGCCCGACGATGAATACCTTCCCTGCCCAGGTCATCAAATCCGGCGGTAACCATCTGGTCGTGCAGTTGCCGGCAGGCAAGGCCTCGATCGAGGTCCCGAACAGATCATATGAAACAGCAAAAATGGTTACCTTCGGCATCCGGCCGGAAGATCTTGCGATCTGCGACGCCGCGGAAGCATGGTTCAGCGGCGAACTGGTGGTGGTCGAACGGCTTGGGAGCCAGACCTTCGGTTACCTCGATGCCGGAACGGAGAAATTGATCACCGTCGAATTTCCGAGAACCGCGGACATTCGCGTCGGCGAGCGGATCTCCATCAAGGGTGATGGTTCCCACATCCATCTGTTCGACATCGACAGAGGAAAGCGGATCAATTGACAGGCTGGCGACCCACACTTACTGCGCTTAACAGGGGATGAGGTTCGGGCCAACAATATGGCCCTTGAACCCTGCTTGGGAATCAGCAAAGAATCATAGCCGCACTGTATTGAACAGCCCCGTTTCTGCGGCCTGTATTCATATAATCAAATGGTTTGGAAAACACTGTGAGCAGCAACGCATTCAAGCGGGCGGCGAGTCATTCGGATTCGTTGGCGCACGCAAATGCAGCGGGGTGGGGTCAAGGCTTCTCCACCCTTGTCCGAATTACGCATATGACGCTTCGCCATCCCTGGCAGACGACATTTGCCATCGGAGCCACCGTGATTGCGGCCAGTCTCCAGCTGATGATCCCCAAGCTGCTGGGGCGTGCCATCGACGAGACCCAAACGGCCATGGCTGGAGGAACCGCTGGCACGATTGCGCAGGATGCCCTGCTCGTGACGGCTTTCGTCCTTTTGGCAGTCAGCATTCTGCGCGGCGTCTTCACCATGATTCAGAACTACTATAGCGAAGCCGTGGGCCACCATATGGGTTACGAGTTGCGCCTGGCCTGTTATGAGAAAATCCAGCGGCTCAGTTTCAGTTTTCATGACAGCGTTCACTCAGGCGATCTCATCACGGTCGGCATGCTCGATCTCGAGGGGGTGCGCATGTATTTCTCCACGGCGCTGATACGCACAGTTCTCCTGTCCATTCTGATCGGCATCGGCGCCTATATGCTCTTGTCGACGGATTTCACTTTGGGGCTTGTTGCGTTGAGTTTTGTACCCTTCGTCGCATGGCGCTCGTCGGTTACACAGTTGCGCTTGCGGGCGACATGGCTCGATCTGCAAGAGCGTTTGTCCGTGCTCACAAGGGTCATGGAGGAAAATCTCGGCGGCATTCGCGTGGTGCGCGCATTTGCGGCAAAGGATCATGAGCTGGCAAAGTTTGACAAGGCTTCGCAAACCGCACTCGATCTTGCCCACGAACGTGTCGGCATCCGTGTCAGAAACACCAGCGCCATGACGCTTTCCTTTTTTGCCGCCATGGGCCTCGTGCTGTGGGTTGGTGGCAACAAGGTCGTTGCAGGTGAAATCACCGTGGGAACGCTGACATCGTTCCTGACATTCATGACGATCCTGCAGATGCCCGTGCGCCAGCTTGGCCTGATGGTCAACTCCTATGCCCGTGCCTCCACATGCGGAACACGCATCTTTGCGCTGCTCGACCTTGATGTCGCGATCAAGGACCCGGTAAATGCCAGGGAGCTTGCCATATCGGATGGGCTGTTGCGTTTTGAAGATGTTGGCTTCTCCTATCCGCAGCTCAGCAACCGGCCGGTGTTGCAGCATCTGAGTTTCGAAGCCCGGCGCGGTGAAACCGTTGGCATTGTCGGCAAGCCAGGCAGCGGAAAGAGCACGTTGGCGCACCTCATTCCACGCTTTTATGATGCGACCAGCGGCAGGATCACCATCGACGGACAGGATATTCGCAGCGTGACGCTGGAATCGCTGCGCAGTGCGGTCGCGGTCATTCAGCAAGATGCATTTCTGTTCACGACGACTATCGAGAACAACATCGCCTATGGTGATCCATGGGCGGAAGAGCCGAGAATCGAACGGGCGAGCGAGTCCGCGCAGCTGCATAATTACGTCCTCGGTCTGCCCATGGGCTATGGCACAATCGTCGGTGAACGCGGCGTTTCATTGTCGGGGGGACAGCGGCAGCGCCTTTCGATCGCGCGCACCCTCATGCTCAAGCCGGCGGTCATGGTGTTCGATGATTCAACGGCCGCAATCGATGCCGGTACGGAACAGCGCATCCGCATCGCCATGCGCCGCTACGCCAAGGACCGGGTGACAATCGTTGTGGCGCACCGCCTGAGTTCGTTGATGCATGCCGATCAGATTCTGTTCATCGAGGATGGCCAGATCGTTGAACGCGGAACCCATGAAAGCCTGCTCGCAGCAGGCGGCCGCTACAAAGCACTTTACGATTTGCAGGTTCGCCCCGGTGACGGTCTCGCCGCGATGGAAAAAACGGAGATGGGATCGTGAGCGACGAGAATGAGACGGAGCGCAACGACGTTCGTGACGATGGACGCCGCCCGCCCCGCGCCGTTGTGGGATCGCACCGGATCGAAGAGGAAATGTTCGGCAAGGTTTTCGATGGCAACATCATCAGACGGATCTGGGCGTTCGTGGCACCTTACAAGATGCAGATGCTCATTGCTGTTGGCGCAGTGCTGACGTTTACAGCCACGCAATTGATGATCCCGCTCATCATTCGCTACGCTATCGACCATGGCATTGCGCCAGGCGGCAATCACGCCGCACTTGCCTATGCGATCATTGCATTTGCTCTGGCGATACTTGTCAATTTCGTTGCCAGCTATATCCAGGAAACGGTGGTGGGACGTGTCGCGGAAGACGTCCTGTTTGACATTCGCCGGGCGATGTTCTCGCATCTCCAGCGTGTTTCGCTTTCCTTTATGGACAAGACGGAGGTTGGACGGCTGATGTCGCGGCTACAGGGCGACGTGAACTCGATGCAGGAGTTTCTTGAAACCTCCGTCCTGTCGGTTGGCGATATCACCCTGCTCTTCGGCATTGTCTTCGTCATGCTGTATCTGGATTTTCGCCTCGGTCTTTTGACCCTTGCCGTGCTTCCCATTTTGTTCGTCGTGCGCATTTTCTGGCTGCCCCGCGCCCGGATCGCCTTCATGGCTGCGCATGAAACCAATTCCGTTACCAACGGTGCTCTGGCTGAAACCATCCACGGCGTGCGCGCCGTTCAAAGTATGGGACGCCAGAGGGTCAATTTCATGCTCTACAATGACAAAGCCCATGCCAATCTGATGACGCATCTCAGAGCAGCAAAGTACGCTCAGGTCATGGTGCCGATCGTGGATTCGCTCACCGGCGTCGCCATGGCACTCGTCATCGTCGTCGGCGGCGCACGGGTGCTCAATCAGGCGCTCGACGTGGGTGTCATGGTCGCGTTCCTGTTTTATATCCAGCGCTTCTTCGATCCGATCCGTTCACTGACCCTGCAATATTCGGTGATGCAGCGCGCAATGGCGTCTGGACAGCGGCTGACCGAAGTTCTGGACGTACCGATCAGCATCACCGACGCTCCGGATGCGCGCGTTCTGACGCCGGACACCGATGGATCGGTCGAGTTCCGCAACGTCGTTTTCGGCTATAATCCGAAGCATCCGGTACTGAAAAATGTCAGCTTCAAGGTCAACCCGGGCGAGACCGTGGCGCTTGTTGGCCCCACCGGTTCCGGCAAGTCGAGCGCGATGGCGCTCATTCACCGCTTCTATGATGTCCAGCAGGGACAGGTTCTCGTGGGTGGCCACGACGTGCGGAATCTGACCCAGGATTCCCTCGGTCAGCAGATCGCAATGGTCCTGCAGGAGCCATTTCTGTTCACCGGAACGGTTTTCGAAAATATCCGCTATCACAAGGACAGCGCTTCACTCGACGATGTCATCGAGGCGGCCAAGGCTGTCGGCGCACATGAGTTCATCATGAATCTTGCCGAGGGATACCAGACTGAACTGGGCGAGCGTGGTGGAAATCTTTCGCTTGGCCAGCGCCAGCTGATCAGCTTTGCCCGCGCACTGGTCGCCGATGCCAAGATCCTCGTTCTTGACGAGGCCACGGCAAATATCGACAGCTACACCGAGATGCTCATTCAGAAAGCCCTCGTCAAACTGCTGGAGAACCGCACCGGGCTTGTGATCGCCCACCGCCTTGCCACCATTCGCGAAGCCGATCGCATCATCGTCCTGCAAAATGGACAGATGATCGAGATGGGAGACCATGAGGCCCTTATGGAGAATGGCAAACTCTATGCGCAGCTCTACAATCTCAACTATTCATCCTTCGACGATATTCCAGCCGTCGAACCCGAATGGGGCCAGGCCAAGGATTCCGGCACGTAGCGAATTCACCGCAGATGGGAGTGCCGGCAACACCTATTTCGCCGGCGCCCGTTTGCGGACAGTTCGAGCCTGCGGAACAGGTTTGTCCGGTGACGGTTCCAGGCGCGGCTTGCCGGTGAGCTTCCCCTCGACAAAGGTGAGATAAACGGAGCCGCTCCAACCGTCAGGAACGATCCTCGGGAGTGCCAACGGTTCCAGATGGAGCATCCCGGCAGCCGGGGCATCAAACAAGGCGGCGAGTTTCGAGCCGATAGGCGAACCGATGCCCGTACAGGGGTCGGGACCAATGCGTGCCCGGTAATAGCCATTGTCACCCACAGTGATATCGTTGAAGCACATATGGTTCAGCCAGAGTTTGGGTGTGATAAAACCAAGTTTTCGGCCAAAAGCGGCAAACAGGCCTGCATAGAGAGGTGCCACCGCGCTGGTGCCGCCGACGACCATCGTCTGCCCGTGCACGCAAATCTCATAGCCATTGCGCGGATCGGCATGCGCCGCAACATCAGGCACCATCCGGCCCGGCCCGTGCGGCGCACCGGCCTCCCACGGTTGCGGCGCAAACAATGTCGAGAAGCCGCCGCCCGTCCCATTGCCGTCCGGATTGCCCGGATCTTCATTCCAGACCACTTCACCTGCAGCCGATTTGGAGGTTCCACCGCAGCCAATCACATTCGGGCAGGACGCAGGCATGTCGACATTGGCCGGACTGCTGCCACCATCACTTGAATTATTGTCGCCAGCCGCAGCGAAAATCACCATGCCAGCAGTTGTCGCCGCCTGCGCGGCAGCTTGCATCTGGCTAACCAGGTCCTGGCTGGTGCCCTGTCCGGCCTTGACCCAAAGTGCCTCATCGGCACCCCAGGAAAGCGAGCAGACATCGCAGCCATCGGCTGCCGCCGCCCGCACCGCCGCTGCAATTCCACTGGGTTGAGGCGACGCCCAGTAAACCCGGATCGAAGCGGGCCGGCCGGTTGCCGCATAATAGGACGCGGCCGCGATTTGAATGTCGAGTGCAACCTCGACATCGGCATCACCAGACCGGCCATTGTTCCTATTGGGATTGTTCCCGGCACCGGCAACCGGCACATCAACGATCTGAGGCACAGGCTGCCCCAGCGCTGCAAAATACGCGTCCATGTCGCTCGCCACCCAGCCGCCGCCGAGCTCAACAATGGCAATCACACCGCCGCCGAGAAGGCTTTGCGGCCAGTCATAGGCCTTGCAAAGATCAGGAACGCCCCAGCTTGCCGGTACCGCCTGGCCACGGCCTGTCTTCTGCGCCTCGACAGGATCCCGAAGTTTGAAATAAGGCCTGCAAATGGCAGACTGTTCGCTGCGCAGCGCCCGGGCAATGAAACGGGCCCTTGTGCTGTCGTAGAAAACACTGAGATCAGCTTTCAACGCGGTCCGGGACTCGCCATCAAGATAAATCATGTGCCCCGACGGATAGTTGCGAATAGTCAGATTGGCGCGCACCGACGGATTGGTGAGCGGCATATCCGCCAACGTCAGCGCGGTCTGGAAGAATGGCGTGACGGAATCATAATAGCCATTGGCGGAAAACACCTTGAGGCTGGGATTGAGAGCCATCACTGCCGCCAGATCGCCGGCCGTGTAGAGAACCGGGTTGCCATTGGCATCCTTGCCGCCTCTCTGAGCGCCCGTTGGATCGATGTGGCCGAAATCCCAATTTTGAAATGCCTGATCGTTGAGATCGGCGAAGGGTGACAGAGCCGTGAACTTCAACTCATCGTTCAGATAGGTATTCCACATGGCGGTATAGACGCCGCTCACGGCGGTCATCGTCGGGTCATTGCCGCCGGAATTAGGGTCAATCTGGCCGGCAATTCCCGTATCGATGGCAGTCACCCTTCCATCATAGGCCCCAAGCGCCAGCCCCCGATCCTGCAGGAGGGTCGTCAGGAAGAGAAGATTGGCACCATTGTTCGCCTCGACATTCAAGCTCCAGGACGTGAGGACGACGGGCGAAATGCCGAGATAATCACTCAGTGTCTGCAATGTCGCCGCGTCAAACTTGGGAAAATCCGTCAAAGCCTTTGCATAAGGGCCCTGCGCGAAGGCCTTCACCGTATCCATGAAGGCAGGCAGCGGCGGCCGCACCCCCACATTGACTTTATTATGATACCAGGCGTCTGCCGCCAATGTCGGCAACAGTCCAACCGGATTGCCGGTTTGCGTATAATCGAGGATCGACGACTGCAGCGTCAGGCCGTTGATATCGACACCGTCTTCATGCAGCATCCATGCCAATACACAGGTGCGGGGCGTGCCATAGGATTCGCCAAAGAGGAATTTGGGTGAATTCCATCGATCAAAGGCGGTCAAATAACGCTTGATGAATTGGGCAATCGAGCGCGCGTCCTGATCGACGCCCCAAAAATCCCGGTTCCGGTTCGGCGCAATTGCGCTTGAATAGCCGGTGCCAACGGGATTGATGAACACCAGATCGCTGCGATCCAGCAGACTGTCCGGATTGTCTTCAATGGTGTAGGGAGCGGGCGGCGTAAAATCGGGCATACTGGTCTTGATACGCCGCGGCGCAAACGACCCGAGCAACAGGAACACCGACGAGGACCCCGGCCCGCCATTGTAGAAAAACGTGACCGGGCGCGTCGACGGATCGACGCCATCAGCGGCAAAACTGACGTAGAAGAACGCCGCTGCCGGCTGTGCACTGGATGGATTAACGGTAACCAGATGGCCGGCACGCGCTGTATAGGGAATTGGCTTGCCGCCAATCACGGCCACGTGGTGAGTAACCGCAGCATTCTCTGCCGCACTTGCAACGGAATCATCAGGCCCTGCGCCGTAAGGCGTGGTATCGAGAACGGGTTGGTCTGAGGGGGATTCTTCAACAGATGAAACCTCGGTCATGGATCACACTCCGATACTAGGTAACATTTTCTCTGCTGCCATGATCCTAGACCTCAAGCTTTGCCCTGTAAATCAGATAGGCGCCGCTTTGAGGCGACGCCTATCTTGATCCGGCACCAACCCCGAAGAGCCGATGGCACCGCGTGCCCTGGATTTGCGGGAGGGTGAGCGGTGCTTCTGCCACCGCCCTGTAGAAACGGCCTAGATCAATCCCTCCAGCCGGACATAACTCGCTTCCATGCCGTGCTCCATGCCGCTTGCCAGCATCATCGATCGCGTTTCAGCGTCAGGCAAGGTCATACGCATGGTCATCAGCGTACCGGATCCGTCCGGATCGAACCGCGTTTCCACATGGTTGTCTGGCGTCGTGTGTGGAAGATGCATCCGCTCGATATGAACAATGCGGCTATAAGGCTCCAATTCCAGATATTCGCCTGTCAGATAAAAGCCACTGCCGTCAGGGCCTTTCCATTCAAATCGGATCTTCCCGCCAGGGCGCGCCTCGTTGGTGCAGACGGGCATTGTCCATCCGTCCGGCCCAAGCATCCATCTTTGAATCAGCGTTGGCTCTATGTGTGCACGGTAAACGGCTTGAGGCGGCGCATTGAAATGCCTCGTCACCACAACATGCAGATCGCCCTCGGTCTTGATCGTTAGTTTGCTCATTTCAATTCCTCTCCATTCTCAACCATGTCTGCCAGGACTCCATCGAGCCTGTCGTAGTTCTGAGCCAGCGCATCCCTTAGCATCGCAAGCCATCGATCGACGGTTTCGATCCCGGCGCTCGATAACCGGCACGGCCGCTTCGTGCCTTGAATCCGCCGGACAATCAGCCCGGCATTTTCGAGCACCTTCAAATGCCGAGAAATTGCTGGCTGGGTCATCGCGAAGGGTTCAGCCAACTGCATCACCGTCTCCTCACCATGCGCCAGGCGCGCAAGAATTGCCCGGCGTGTGGGGTCGGCCAGCGCTAAAAATGCAGCATCGAGATTTGTCGCGTCAGTTGAAATGTTCATAACATATTTGTTATATAACATATTCATTATAGTCAATAGGGAGCACACGTCTTGACACCGGATTGGGCATGATGTCCCAGCCTGCGGTCAGACCGCCCATTCCAGATCAGTGGTGAATGCAATTGTCAGCCACCGGTCTGTACTTTCGTCGCCTATGGCTTCGCCGATCTCATCCCGGATAGAATCCCATTCCTCAAGACGCCTTGACGGCCACCCCATAGGGACAATGAAGTACAGCTCAATCTGCTTTCCGCGTCCGACCTTTGCCACATAAGCGCGGTAGGAAACGAAGCCATATCGCTCAACAAAATGTTGCGCGACGGTGTCGACGTGCAATTTCAACGCCGGGGGCGTGATCAGAAAGATATCGGCCAGTGCCTGCCTGATCGTGCCGATGGGAAGTGGAATGATAACGACGCAGACAAGGGCAAGGACTGCCGGATCAATATAGGGGGTGATCCAGTCGAGCCGCGTTCCCTCTATTGCATAACCAACGGAAAATGCCACCAATAGTGCAGCGGTGATGCCTCCGGACATAATCCAGGCCTTGGCGTCCAAAGCGACAAAGTCGGAATGCAGACGTTTATTCATTTTCATTTCAACGACTGCCATGACCGTGCAGGCAATGAGAGCAACGGCGGCATAGAAAATCGCGAAGCTGAACTCGAGATCGCGGCCGCCACTCATCAGGCTGCCGATCGCGTTGATCAATGCATAAATCGCAACGCCCGATAGCATAATGCCGTTGAGGCCAAGCACCATGGGTTCAAGATGCCAAAAACCCATTGTGAACCGTTCCCGGAGTTTTCCGGTCGGAACAGCGGATAATGCGATCAGCCGCGCAACCCCCAGAGCCAGGCCGCTCATCGCGGCATCGGCCAGCATGTAGACACCGTCAAATACGATGGAGAAAGACCCTGCCAGCAAGCCGAATATCACGCCAAAGCCCGCGACACAGATTGTAACAGCTATGGATATGCGAAGAATGCCCTGTTCGCTGTTCAACGGTGGCCTCCGGTCATGAGTGTCGGAATGATATCCCGGCGAACCGTATCACCATCACAAGATGACCGACAAGGATTCCGGGCAGGCAACACACTTGCGGATAAACATTCCGACATAAAACCCGTCCGCGCCCCGCGGGACAACGAGCATCGGCCAATGCCCCGACGCCCCCAATCTAATGCTCGCCCAACTTCTTCAGGTAGATGGAAAGAAGTTGGGTCTGGGACGATATGCCGAGCTTGCGGTAAACATTGCGCCGGTGAACCTTTACAGTACCCATGGTGATCGAAAGCCGCAATCCGATGGATTCTGACGAGTGCCCTTGCAGCACAAGTTCGATGATCGCCGCCTCGCGATCCGTCAGGTTGAGATCGCGCCACACTGTGTCAGCGGCATTTAACTTGTCCTTGCGACGCCCTTTCCTTTGCTTTGCAACGGCTGCGTCAAAGAGAAGGCCGATATCCTGATAATAGTGTTTCACCAGTCGTGCGATCAGCGGCTCAGCCTTGCGCAATAGCGAAAGATCTTGCGTTGCAAAGGGACCGGTTTCTTCGCGCCGCATCAGCGAGAGCACAATTGTCAAGTCCTGCGCGATGGGAACGAAGAAGCCAATTTCCTCGGCAAGTCCTGTCTGAACATAATAGGTGCGATAGTACTCGCTGGAAAAAAAGCGGTCTGGTGCAAGCTCGCGCATGCGCCAGATGCCGGACCTCGCCTCGCGGGCGTTGTGATAGAAGGGATCGAGGAGATAGGGGCCCATTTGATACAGATTGACGAAAATGACCTGCTCCGCCGGATCAAAGGTGCTGTAGAGATCAATGGGGCGTTCATTCCCGCGATAAGCAAACATCACCACGTGATCGAACTTGACGAGCGAGCGCATCATCTGGCGAAAAAGATCGCCAAACTCATGCGATAGCATTGTCGATCTGCCTACAAACCGGCGAAACACATCGAATAGCGTTTCAATATCGACGCTCATCGTGCCGGCCCCTCATCTTTTCATAACCGCAATTGCATATACACCTTACATTGGTATTGACCTGATGAAATACCTCTTTTGGGGTATATACCGCACAGTCACGGATTGGCTACTTTGCTGGTCATGACGGTGGCAAAGGCAGCGCAGACTGACCAATGTAACTTAAAAGCCGCAGGGGACTAATGTGACATCTCATTCAGTGAACGACATCGAATTTCGGTCGGTCAGCAAATCCTATGGCGCCGTGACCGCTGTCTCCGATATTAATCTCCAGGTCCCAAAGGGCGCATTCGTCGCTTTGCTCGGCCCTTCCGGTTGCGGCAAGACGACGTGCCTGCGTATGATTGGCGGTTTCGAACAGCCCACGACGGGCGACGTCCTGATCAACGGCAAACCCATGAACGGTGTCCCGGCCCACCAGCGGCCCGTGAACATGGTGTTTCAGCAATACGCGCTCTTTCCGCATTTCAATGTCGAACAGAATGTCTCCTACGGGCTAAGGCAGGCCCGCCCGAAGATCAGTGCGCCCGAGATATCCCGCCGGGTTGGCGAGGCGCTGGAAATGGTGCGGCTTGGCGGGTTCGGCAAGCGCCGTATCCATGAAATGTCCGGTGGACAGCAGCAGCGCGTGGCCTTGGCGCGCGCATTGGTCAATAAGCCGTCCGTGCTGCTTCTGGACGAACCCCTCGCGGCACTCGACAAGAAATTGCGCACGGCCATGCAGATCGAACTGCAAACATTGCAGCGCGAACTGGGCATCACCTTCGTTCTGGTAACCCATGACCAGGAAGAGGCCCTCTCCATGAGCGACCTTGTCTGTGTGATGAATGCGGGACGCATCGTACAGCTTGCAGCCCCGCAGGAAGTCTATGACAAACCGCGGGATCTCTTTGTTGCCGACTTTGTCGGCAAGACCAATCGAATAGCTGCAACAGTCGAAGCAGATGGTGCCACGCTGCGCCTTGCAGATGGGAGTGCCCTGTCGATAGGGGAAAGGAGCGCACTGCCTCCTGGCGCAGTGACCCTGGCGCTGCGCCCAGAGGCCATCACCTTGCATCGACAGAACCAATCGATCTCGGGCAGGCTTTCAGGGATTGTAACCCATCGCATCTTCCTTGGATCATCGGTTGAATACTCGGTTTCCGTCAACGGGCTTGGCAATTTCCTGATCACCGCCGATCGGCATGTTCTCTCGGAGAGCAGCCTGGTCGAGCCCAATGAAAGGGTTGTGCTGAGCTTCAACCTCGACGCTGCGCATATCTTTCCGGCCTGAATAATATCAAAAAAGGGAACATCTTCATGCCTAAAAACTATAGAGAGAATGCCCCAATAACAGCTGCACAGTTCATGGATGAGTTGCTGCGCCTCAAACGCGGGTCCGTCTCCCGCCGGCACTTCCTGGGCGTTACAGGACTTGGTCTGGCCTCCGCAGTGCTGGCAGGCCAGACCGGCTTGCTCTCGTCTCCGGCCTTCGCCGAGGACCTTGGCAAGCAAATGTCGATCGCCACCTGGCCGAACTATCATGATCCTGCAACGTTTGAAGCTTTCACGGCGAAAACCGGCGTTGCGGTCGAAGTCAATGTTTTTGGTTCGAATGAGGAAATGCTGGCGAAATTGCAGGCCGGAGGCACCGGCTGGGACCTGTTTGTGCCAACCAATTACACCATCTCCACCTATGTAAAGCTTGGCCTGATCGATCCTCTCGATATGTCGAAGCTGACCAATTACAGCCCGGCCACAGAAACGGCGCGCTTCACCGCCGAGGGGACCGTCAGCGGCACGACCTATGCAGTGCCAAAAAACTGGGGCACGACCGGAATTGCCCTCAACTCAAAGAAAATCAAAACACCCGTAGCGAGCTGGAAGGATTTCTTCGAGGTCGCACAAAATGAGGCCGACACGCGCACCATCGTGCATGACTATCAGCTCACGACGATCGGCAGTGCGCTGGTTTCGCTCGGCTACTCCTTCAACTCCGTCAAACCTGACGAACTGGCCAAGGCAGAAGCACTTCTGGTGAAGGTCAAACCGCACCTCTATGCCATCAACAGCGATTATCAGCCGGCCATGCGCGCAGGAGATGCATGGATGACCATGTGCTGGACCAATGATGGGGCGCAGCTCAACCGCGATGTACCGGAAATCAAGTTTGTTCTTGGCAAAGATGGCGGCGAGATCTGGTCGGACTTCTATGCCATCCCCAAAAGCGCCGCGAACAAACCGGCGGGTTACGCCCTGCTGAACTACCTCATGGATCCAGCCAACGCCGTCAAGGAGCATATCGCCAATGGCGCTCCGACAACTGACAGCCGCGTGCTTTCGCTTCTTCCGAAGGAAATTACCTCCAACACCATTGTCTATCCCCCGGATGGGCAACTGACTCCGCTGGAGTTCGGCGCGGCGGTCACGCTCACCGACCCCGCCCGTGCCGAGGTCATGGCGCGCTTCAAGTCAGCCTGACAACACATCTTGTCCTTCTCTCGGCACCCCGTAGTCGAGAGAAGGACGGGCACATCATCCATACAAGAGATATCCGATGGCATTGGCTATAAACACAAAACGAAGGATGGTGACCGCATCGCTTGTCGCACCGGCTGTGGCTTGGCTTTTCATTTTCCTCGTGCTGCCCTTCATTGCCATGCTGGTTTTTTCGGTCGGAGAGCGCGCACCTGAAGGCGGATATCAACCGGCCTTCACATTCGCACAATTTGCCAATCTGCCATCGCGCGCTGCCGCTTTCTGGAATACGCTCTTTCTCGCGCCTGTCGGCGCCTTCATCTGCCTGATTGTCGCTTATCCGGTTGCCTACTATCTCGCAGTCAAGGCCAATCCCCGGTATCGGCTCCTGCTTGTTTCACTGGTCATTGTCCCATTCTGGACCAGCCTTTTGGTGCGCACCTATGCCTGGATGTATATTCTCGGCTCCCGCGGCATTCCCAATCTTCTGAGCATGGTCGGTTTCGACGACGTGCGCATCCTCAACACCCATGGCGCTGTCCTTCTTGGTATCGTTTACGGCTATCTGCCGCTCATGATCATGCCCATCTATGTCAGTCTGGAAAAGCTTGATCGTCGCCTTCTCGAAGCGTCCGCTGATCTGGGTGCCAAACCGGTCTCCACTTTTTTCAGCATCACACTGCCACTCTCCCTGCCCGGGGTGATGACAGGATTGTCGCTCGTCACGATCCTGCTGCTCGGCGAGTATTTGATCCCGCAGCTTCTTGGCGGCGGCAAGGTGTTTTTCATCGGCAATGCCCTCGTCGATCTCTTCCTGCAGTCGCGCAACTGGCCATTCGGATCGGCAATCGCCGTCACATTGGTGATTTCAGTGGTTTTCGTGCTGCTCATTGCCATGCGCATTGCCTGGAAGATCGCGGGAACCAGACAAGTGGACCTCGTTTGATGCGTGCTTTTATTTCGGCAGTCTATGTGTTCCTCTACGCGCCGATCGCGCTTGTGGTGCTGTTTTCCTTCAATGCCGGTCGCAATGCCAGTGAATTCACCGGCTTTTCGACGATGTGGTATGGCAAGGCTCTGGGCAACACGTTTCTCGTTGCCGCATTGCAGAACAGCCTCATCATCGCCCTGACAAGCGCGACACTGGCCGCCATATTCGGCACAATGGCCGCCATCGGGATGGAGCGATTGGGCACGCGCGCACGTGCCGTGCTTGATGGTCTGTTTGCAGCAGCCATCGTCGTGCCGGGCGTGGTGATCGGCATTGCGACACTCGTCGCATTGGTGGAAGTTTTCTCCTTTCTCAATCCGCTGCTCAACGTCATTTGGCCTGGTGCCAATCCGCCGCAGCTTGGGCTTGGCTACGGATCGATTGTCGCCGCGCACGGGCTCTTTTCGATGGCATTGGTGACCATGATCGTGAAGGCGCGCATCGCCAATCTTGGCCGCGACATCGTCGAAGCCTCAAGCGATCTCTACGCAACGCCGCTGACCACTTTTCGATTGGTGGTGCTGCCGCAAATCCTGCCGTCGGTGCTGGCGGGCTTTCTGCTCTCTTTCACATTTTCCTTCGACGATTTCATCATCGCCTTTTTCGTCGCCGGTTCCAAAACGACTTTGCCCATCTATGTCTTCGCGTCCATTCGCCGGGGTGTTACCCCGGAGATAAATGCCATTGCCACGCTGGTTCTGGTCGCCTCGCTGATGATGATCCTGATAGCCCGCATTCTGATGCGTGAGAAAAAAACAACAAACTGACACACAGGAAACCCCATGATCCTCAGAGATCGCGTTGCTATAGTCACCGGAGCCGGCTCCGGAATCGGTGAGGCCGGTGCCGCCATTCTGGCGCGCGAAGGTGCCCATGTAGTCGTCATTGACATCAATGCAGAGAATGCGGAAATCGTCGTGGACCGCATTTGCAAGGCGGGCGGGCACGCGGAAGTTGCTGTTGTCGATGTAACCGATGACGAGGCGCTTGCGGCAAGTATATCTTCAGTGGCCGCCAGGCACGGGCGCATCGATATTTTGCACAATCATGCCGGAGCACAGATTGCCGGCAACCTCGAGCAGGTGCCGGTTGAAGGGTTCGACCGGTCGTGGAGTCTCAATGTACGGGCGCATTTCATGGCCTCCCGTCTTGTCATGCCGGTGATGAAAGCCGCGGGCAAAGGCGTCATACTCAACACATCATCATCGTCCGGCGTCCTCTATGATCGCGAGATGATTGCATACACGACCACCAAACATGCTGTCATCGCGATGACCCGCCAAATGGCCGGCGATTACGCGCGATTTGGAATCCGTGTAAACGCGCTTTGCCCCGGTTGGGTTGATACCCCCTTCAACGAACCTTTCATCGGCCAAATGGGCGGACGTGGTGCAATAGAAGCCTATGTGCAAGAGCAGGTTCCATTGGGGCGCTGGGCACACGTCGAGGAGATAGCCGAATCGATCCTGTTTCTGGTTTCAGATCGTTCGTCCTACATTACCGGGCAAGCGCTCGTGGTGGATGGGGGGGAAACGATCTCCTGAGCCCAGCTCGGTCATCTCTTGAAAAGGGCCGGACCATTGGGTCCGGCCAAGTTGTGAAGGCCCAAGACCTTCTCCCTGGGGTGGGGGATGTCAGCACCCAAGAGGAGTGGTGCCGACATGTCTTCAGTAATGCCCCGCTGAAGCACTTGCAACCCGATTGTCTCCAGCATTCTCACATTATGGGCCGCTTGCCAGCCCCTCGCAGCAGGTTCATTATTTAATGGGGAATCCAGCGCGCGGGATAAAGCGCGGCAGGATCGTACATCCGGGTTCCTGTGAGGTCATATCGATGAACTGCACGGGTTGCGGTTTTGACGTTCAAAGCGGTTTTGCGTTTTGCCCAAAATGTGGCGCGAAACAAGCTAGCGCGTGCCCCAACTGCGAATATCTGTGCCCACCAGACTTCGTGTTCTGCCCAAAATGCGGAGCCCAGATCGCCGATCCGCCGACAATCAGCGGCCTGCAAAGGCCGCGAGAATCGTCCCGCCAAGCCCTCCGGCCCACGCTGGTAAAATCCGAAACCGGTGCGGATCGCCGTACCGTTACCGTGTTGTTTGCCGATCTCTGCGGTTTCACCACATTGAGTGAACAACTCGATCCGGAAGTCATGCAAACGCTCCAAAACGAACTTTTTGAAGAGCTGACGGCGGCTGTACAGGGCTTCGGGGGCTTTGTCGACAAATTCATTGGCGATGCGCTGCTCGCATTGTTCGGTGCACCGGTCGCACATGAAGACGACCCTGAGCGAGCACTCCAAGCGGCGCTGGACATGGTCAGCCGGGCCGCAATGGTAGGAAAACGCTGGCAAACACGCTCGCATTCGCCCCTGATTCTGCATGTTGGTATCAATACAGGCCCGGTCGTTGCCGGCGGCTTTGGTGCGGGCATCGCCAAATCCTATTCAGTGACGGGCGATACGGTGAACAGCGCACAACGGCTGCAGTCGATGGCGAAACCGGGTGAGATCCTCGTTGGGCCGCTGACCTATCGCCTCACACGACATGCATTCTCTTATGATTCCCTTGGTGACCAGGCCTTGCGTGGCAAGGTTGGCAGCGTTCTCGTACATCGGCTGATGGGAGCACTCGAGGAGCCCCGCACCGCGCGGGGCCTCGAAACACTCGGCCTGAGTGCGCCACTGGTCGGGCGTGAAAAGGAACTTGCCCGTATGCTTGGCTGTCTTGATCTGGCAGCCGCTGGTCGAGCCCAACTGGTACGGCTGATCGGCGAGGCAGGCATTGGGAAATCACGCCTGACCGAGGAATTCCTGGCAAACACGCGTGATGATCCTCGTTTCACCAATGTTGTGGTCCGGCGAGCCATCTGTTCACCGCTCGGCGAGCCGTCATATGGCACACTCGCTGCTGTGTTGCGCAGTGCCTATGAAATCAACGCCAATGATTCACCGGAGAAAACAAAGGATTTGCTCGCCGCCGGGCTGAGCGACCTTGGCCTTGCCGCCGGCGAAGTGAAGCAATTGATGCCGCTTCTGCTTTACGTTATCGGTCTTGGCGAATCCGATGATGTGCTGCATCAGGTTGAACCCGAGCAATTGCGCCGGCAGATCTTCTATGCAATCCGCACTATTTTCGAGCAGCGCCTGGCGCGTTCGCCCCTGCTGCTTGTCGTCGAAGACCTCCATTGGGCTGATACCGCATCGCTCGAAGCATTGCGCTTTTTGATGGACCGTCTGGAGCGTAGCCGCTTCATGCTGCTGACGACCCATCGGCCTGCGTTTGATACGGATATGCTGGATTCAAGCCGTATCAGCTTGACGGCGCTGCGCCTCCCTCCTTTGCATGCCAATGATGGTCGAAAAATGCTCAGTGCATTCTTCGGTCATGGCCCCGGCGGATTGCCAGCCGATCTGTGCAACAGCATTGTCGATCGCGCCAACGGCAATCCTCTGTTCATCGAGGAAATTGTGCGTCATTTCATCGAGGTTGGGGCTGTGCAAAGGGACAACCGGCATTGGCGGGTGGCAAACAGGGAGGCAGCTGCCGACATTCCCGTCGGGATACAGGCAATGTTGCTCGCCCGAATGGACAGGCTGCCGCCGGAAGTGCGCAGATTGGCCCAGGAGGCCGCAGTTATCGGGCCGCGTTTCGACGCGGAATTATTGAAGACCATTTCGGCAGCCCCGGCAAACGTCGAAGCGGGGCTCGATCTCCTTTGCGATGCTGAAATCATCGAGGAAATCCCCGGTGCAAACCCGGTATCGGCGCCAGGTTATCGCTTCATCCAGACGCTGCTTCACGATGTGATTTACCACAATCTCCTGTTGCAACGACGCATTGAGATGCATGAGCTCATCGGTGATACATTGGAACGATTGTATGGAGACGATCCAGAACGTCTCGAAGATCTGGCAATGTTGGGTCACCATTTCAGCCAAACCGCCGCCACGACGAAAGGTGCGCACTACCTGATGGCAGCGGGCGATCGGGCACGCAAGACATACGCCAACGATGACGCGGTCCGTCTCTACAGGCAGGCACTGGATGCCCTGTCGAATACTGGCGACCACGGACCGGAATCGCTGCTCTTACGCGAACGCATTGCAGATCTCTGCGGACCCGCAGGTCAGCGCGATGTCGCCGATGAGCAATACCAAACCGTCCTTAATATTCATCGCGCCAAGGGTGATCTCGCCGCTACCGCAAGAATATTGCGCAAGCTTGGGCGATTGCTTTGGGACTCCGGCAAACGCGATCAAGCCGAGACACGCTATGCCGAGGCAGCAGCACTGCTTGAAGGGATAGATCCGCTGATCGAGCATGCGCATCTCTCGCAGGAACGCGGCCGCCTTGCATTTCGCACTGGCGACCACACGGCCGCTGTGCGGTGGGCGGATGAAGCACTGCGTTTTGTTCAAACCATGGCACCCGAAACCGGCGCCGAAAGTGACATCGAAACTGCTCGGGTCACGGCCGAAGCGCTGAACACCAAAGGGGTGGCGCTTGCACGGCTTGGCCGGAGCCAGGAGGCGGTGAGCGAGGTGGAGCATAGTGTCAAGGTCGCTGAAGATGCAGGCCTTCTAAGTGCCGCCTGTCGCGGCTACACCAATCTGTCGGTGCTCTATACCATGGTCAATCCGGAACGCGCGATCCGGGTGTGCCAGCGCGGGCTCGGGGTGGCGCGCCGCATCGGCGATCTGGGCTTTCAGGCGCGTCTTCTTGCCAATCTTGCCGTGGCCTACTGCACCTTTACCGACCGGTGCATCAGCGAGGGCGTGCCAGCGGCCGAAAAGGCAATCGAGATCGATCGGGCGCTGGATCAGCGCGACCATCTCTCGGTTCCCCTCATCGTGCTCGGACAAATTCATCAGTGCCATGATCAACCGGAACTGGCGCGTGAATGTTACAATGAGGCCCTCGACGTAGCACGCGAAATCGGTGAACCACAATTGCTGTTTCCGTGTTATGATGGGTTGGCGACGCTCAATCTCGACCTCGATGATTTGGCCGAGGCGGAGCGATATTTCGCCATGGCGCAAGAGGTCTGCGCACAGCATGGGCTCGACCCCGAAGCGCTTGTCGTATTGCCATTTCTCGATTAGCCGAGTGGAAGGGGATGACTCATATGTCGGAGCCTCATATCAAAGGACCGTTACAGCCGGGCGACCGGGCACCCAATGTTGTGCTTGACGCGATTACCCGCCAGGGCAAAGTCGCAATCGATGATTTTCGCGGCCGCAAACCGGTATTGGTAGGCCTGTTTCGCGGTTTGCATTGCCCGTTCTGCCGGCGCCAGATCACAGCCATGTCGCAGCTTGAAGGCGCCCTGCGCGAGAAAGGCATTGACAGTCTGACTGTGGTGAACACGCCAATCGACCGCGCCCGGCTCTATTTCAGATATCACCCATTGCCCAACCTTTTGGCTGCATCCGACCCGGAACGGATCTCGCACCGGGCATTCGGCCTGCCCAATGTCGAATTCACCGAAGCTGAAAGCGATTGGCCACGCAAGATCAGCGCAGAGGCCGTCACGAATATGCGCATTGAGATGCCGGGCGAATTACCCGAACCGATGAATGCAATGGCAGCGGTCGAGTTTCTCGACAAATTGGATGGATACGAATTTTCCGAAGCCGACCGCCAGATGATCGCAACCGGTGAAGGTCAGCTTGTGGGAGAGTTTCTGCTCGATCGTGACGGTATCGTGCGCTGGAGCTTTACCGAAGTACCCGAAGGTGGCCGTTACATGTTTGGGGTACCGGCACCGCAGGAACTGATGTCCGCCGCTTCGCAGATCGCGGGGTAGAGCGACGCTGTTCTGCCTGCAAGGCAGGCCCGGCGCCGGATGAACTGTCAAATATCCGTTGGAGAACAAAGAACAAAATAAAACAATAATGAGGAGGAGAAAATGACGGACGTTAAATGGACTCTCGTGGGCCGTGAATTCGTACACTGCAACTGCGCCTATGGTTGCCCCTGTCAGTTCAACGCTTTGCCTACCCGGGGGGATTGCTGCGCGGTTGCAGCCCTTACGATCGAAGAAGGCCATCACGGAACCACCAAACTGGACGGGTTGAAATGCGCCATGATCGTGGCCTGGCCAGGAGCGATCCATGAGGGCAAGGGCCAAGCCGTGCCGATCGTCGACGAGCGCGCTTCGGCGGAGCAGCGGGAAGCGCTGTTGCGCATCATGAGCGGGTTGGATACCGATCCCGGCGCGACTTTCTTCCAGGTCTTTTCGACGACGTTCGAGAAAGTCCACGACCCGGTCTTTGCAAAAATAGATTTTGAAGTCGATGTGAATGGCCGTGCGGCGCACTTGAACGTTCCGGGATGGATCGAGGCTCGCGGCGAGCCGATCCTCAACCCCGTCACGGGCCAGACCCATCGGGCGCGCATCAATCTGCCAAACGGTTTTGAATATGACACATGCGAAGTGGGGCGCGGATGGGCCGAGACGCAAGGTCCCCTGAAGCTGTCTATTCCCAACTCTCATGCGCAGTTCGCCAGACTGCACCTGACCCAGAGTGGTGTCGTGCATTGAGTGCCACGGGCGCCACAGCGCTCGAAGCGGTACTTCGACGCGATCGATTGATCGTCGCCGCATCCCTTGCCGTGCTCACGATGATCGCCTGGGCCTATGTTCTCTGGCTCGCGCGTAGCATGAACAGCGATGGCATGGCAATGCAGGGCATGGACGCGGCTTCCGTCGATGTGATGATGATGTCCGGGTTTCGGTCGTGGAGCACGACCGAATTTGCCGTCACGATGTTGATGTGGGTGGTCATGATGATCGGCATGATGACCCCCTCCGCCGCACCGATGATTTTGCTCTATGCGCGGGTCGGCCGTCACGGCGAGGTGCAGGGCAAGCCATTGGCTGCAACGGGATTTTTCGTTGCCGGCTATTTTCTGGCCTGGACGGCTTTCGCCTGTGCGGCGACCCTTGGTCAATGGGCACTGGAGAGCACCTTGCTGCTTACCCCCATGATGACGAGCGCGAGCGGAATTTTCAGTGGGGTTACGCTCATCGCAGTCGGGCTGTTTCAGTGGACGCCCCTGAAGGATGTTTGCCTCCGACAATGTCAGGCGCCCGTCATGTTCATTCATCTGCACGGCGGGTTCCGGCGTGACCCGTTGGGCTCCGTTGCCCTTGGATTTCGCCACGGCATCTATTGCATTGGATGCTGCTGGGCGTTGATGGGTTTGCTCTTCATCGGCGGGGTGATGAATGTCCTGTGGATTGCGGCCGTCGCAATCTTTGTCCTTGCCGAAAAGCTTGTGGCAAGGGGACGCTGGTTTTCCCGCCTGTCCGGCGTCGGGTTGTGCCTGGCTGGGTTGTGGTTGCTGGGAGCAACGATCCTCTGATTTGTCCGGCGCCATGGAATATTGGAAAATGCACTCTTGCTCGAAACCGGCTCTCAATCGTAGGTAAGCGACCAGCCTGGAGCCCGCAGCCAGCAGCGTTCAGTTGGTATGTCGTCGGTGCGATAGAGGCGAGCGACCCGCTTATAGTCGCCGCTCTCAAAGGCTCTCGCGAGCGCCTTTTCTGATGCTGCATCGCGCATCCCCTCGCATGGGAAGATCGCTACCGGCGATATCCACTTGGCCCAAAACGTCTCTGCTTCGCGCGTTATCAGAAAGACGGCACCATGGAGTTGTATTTTGCTCCAATCGCTGCTGAAGCCCTTTTCGGTCGTGAGCGGAAGGATCAGCCTTCCGCCTTCCTTGAGGCGGTCGAGCCAGATATCTGCGGGCTTGGTAGCCCCCGCGTTGATATAGATCAAGTCGGCGGATTCGAAGTCAACTTTGCTTCCATCGCCCTGTATCACGCAAACGTTCGAATACCCGGCTAGGTTTGCGCGGGCCCTTTCAGCAAGTTCCGGGTCATATTCAATCGCGGTCACCTTGCCGGATGGACCAACGAGTTGCGCCATAATCGCCGAATAATAGCCAACGCCCGCCCCCACATGCACGATGTGTTCGCCTTCTCGCGACGTGCTCTGTGAAAGAAGGAAAGCATGCAGCGAGGGTTGCCCGTTGTTGATATGCCGTTCAGGCAGAATTCCGACAAGACTGTCGGTGTAGAGATAAACCGGATCGGCAGTGGGCGTCGGAGTATAGGCTTCCTGCCAACGCAGGACGGGCCACGGTCCCGGCCCCAGATAATCCTCTCGCGGCACGGTCGCAAATGCGTCCTCTACGGGTTCGTCAGCGATCCCTGCAGCTGCTGCGATCTGCATCGCATAGGCGCGCCGTACTATCTTCAGCTCGTCAGGTGTCATGAGCAAAATACCCCGTTGATTGGAAGAGTAATCCTAACGAGCAACATTCCCAAATCAATGACGTTGCGTGAGTTAGACTTTGGCCTTGATACAACTGGTTCGGCAGATCGACGCCCGCGTCGTCGATCTGTTTACCAATCGACAGCCAGCATATCAATTCGATGAAAAATAATGTGGTTTCCGTAGCTTGCAATCCATTTGAGATGATGGAAGTCTTTAAAAAAACACAAGCATGACGGGAACCGTGCTTCATGATTCCACCAAAACTGGTCGCTGCAGACAGCATTTTGCACAATGGTAACATCTGGTGCGGATACGAAGAAGGCGTCGTTGAAGCGCTGGCGATATGGCAAGGCAAGATCCTTGCAACAGGCTCATCCGCTGAAATGCTGGAACTGCAAGGCGCGCATACAAAGCTTGTCGATCTCCACGGAGCATTCGCAACGCCCGGCCTTAACGATGCGCATCTGCATTTGATTTCTACCGGCTTAACACTCCAATGGATCGATGCAACGCCGGCTAAGCTTCCAACACTTGAAGCTCTGCTTGACGCAATCGGAGCCAAAGCTGCCAGCCTTCCCAAGGGCGAATGGATTCTGGCGCGCGGCTATGACCAGACCAAGCTAGATACGGGCCGCCACCCATTGAAATCGGAGCTGGATCAGGTGGCGCCCGACCATCCGGTCATGCTGACACGTGCCTGTGGCCATATTTCAATCTTCAATTCCGTAGCTTTCGCCAAGGCGGGTGTCGACGAAGCCTATGCCGCTCCGTCGGGTGGCATGATCGAGCAGAGAAATGGCGTCTTGACCGGTATGGTCGCTGAAAATGCCCAAGACGTTCTGCGTGCCGCCATTCCAGATCCCGATGAAAACCAATTGATCGAAGCGATCGAAGCAGCCGGGAAAATGCTGCTCTCCTATGGCATCACGTCGGTCATGGATGCTGCAGTAGGGCACCTTGCCGGCTTTAACGAAATTCGCGCCTATCAGATTGCCCGGCGTGACAATCGGCTACCGGTTCGCAGCTGGTTGGTTTTGCTTGGCGACCCCGGCAAATCGATTGTGCCCGACTGTTATCGCGCCGGACTTGTCTCGGGGGTTGGCGATGACATGCTGACCATTGGCGCCGTCAAGATTTTCCTGGACGGTTCGGCGGGCGGGCGTACGGCCTGGATGTCCAAGCCCTATCTCGGGGACGATAACAATACCGGCATTCAGATGCTGCCAGATGCTGAACTGCAGGATCTTGTCATGGATACCCATAACAAGGGTTACCAACTTGCCTGCCATGCCATCGGCGATCAGGCCATAGAACAGCTGATTACGGCTTACGAGAAGGCACTTGCTGCCACACCTGATCCAAACCGTCGCCACCGGATCGAACATTGCGGATTTTCAACCTCCTCACAGCATGATCGCATGCAGAACGCAGGCATCTATCCCTGCCCCCAGCAGGTTTTCATCTATGATTTCGGTGATGCCTATATTTCGGTTCTGGGCGATGAACGCAGCCGCTCCAGCTATCCGTTGAAGACGTGGGCCGATCTCGGTTTCAAGCCTGCCACAGGCAGCGACAGCCCGGTCTGTCATCCCGACCCGTTTCCGAATTTGTATACGATGCTGACGCGCAAAACCTGGAAAGGGACGGTGATGGATGCCGCGCAATCCGTTTCCATCGAAGATGCGCTGCGCGTTTATACCGAATACGGGGCTTTCTCCCAAAAACAGGAACACATCAAGGGTCGTTTGGTCCCCGGGCAGGTTGCTGATATCGCGATCTTCTCACGCAATCTGTTGACCGCGACACCGGAAGAAATCCTGCACGAAACCCAGTGCAATATGACCTTGAGAGGCGGGGAGATCGTTTTCACGCGAGACTAGAACCTACCAATACCGTGCATAATCATAACAGGGGAAAACACTCAATGTACAAACGGTTCGTGCTCCAATCAACTCTGGCAGCCGTGCTGCTTGCCGGTGTGGCGATGTCGGCATCCGCGGAAGAACCACGCAAAGGCGGCACGATTAATTTCGTTGCTCCCTATGGTTCGAGCTTCGGCACGCTTGATAACCAGGCGAGCCCGGCAACACAGGATGAGTTTGTCACCAAGGCCATTCACAGACGACTTTATGCCTGGGACGGCAATGCCAACAAGCCGGTGCTGGATCTGGCAACCGATGTCAGTGCTTCGGCTGATCGGCTGACTTACACGTTCAAGCTGCGTCAGGACGCGTTTTTCCACAATGACAAGAAGATGACTGCCGATGATATCATCGACAGCTACAAGCGCATCATGACGCCCGGCAAGGCCTATACGGGCGCGCGGTACATCGGCACAATCAAGGGTGCAAGTGACTATTCCGACGGCAAGGCCAAGGATATTGCCGGCTTGAAGAAGATCGACGATTACACGCTGGAAATCACTTTCAATGAACCCGTCAATCCGGCGTTCCAGCTCATGCAGCCAAGCACGGTGATCTATCCGTCAGGCGAAGCCGACAAGGACAGTTTCAAGAGCCATCCGATCGGCCTTGGACCTTATAAGTTCGCTGAATATATTCCGGGCTCACGTCTGACCGTTGAAAAATGGGACAAGTTCTACGGAGCTGAC
The DNA here is from genome assembly GCF_049896885.1 of Phyllobacterium sp. SL163. Lineage (NCBI taxonomy): Bacteria > Pseudomonadati > Pseudomonadota > Alphaproteobacteria > Hyphomicrobiales > Phyllobacteriaceae > Phyllobacterium > Phyllobacterium sp. SL163. The sequence continues at coordinate 228,689 of NZ_JAFCVE010000005.1, forward strand.
AAGCCGCATGCCGATAAGATCAACATCATGATCATGGGCGAAGCCTCGGCGCGCGACGTCGCTTTCCGCAACAAGGAGGTCGATGTCTCGGTGCTCGGACCGGCGCAGTATGTTGCCTATAAGAATGATCCGGAACTGTCGAAGAATATCTTGGAAGTGGCCGAGGTCTATACGCGTCTCGTCGGCTTCAACGTAGATTTCAAGCCGTTTCAGGATAAGCGGGTCCGCCAGGCCATCAACTATGCGATCGATTCCGATCTGATCATCAAGCGTCTGGGTAAGGATAAGGCCTATCGCGCAGTGAGCTGGTTGCCGCTTTCCTCGCCCGCCTTCGATAAAGCCGCCAAACCCTATCCTTATGATCCCGAGAAAGCCAAGGCGCTTTTGAAGGAAGCCGGCTATCCCGATGGATTTGAGTTTGAACTGACAGCCACCCAGAACGAAAGCTGGGGTTTGACCATCGTCGAAGCGATTATTCCGATGCTCGACAAAGTCGGCATCAAAGTCAAAGCCAAGCCGGTTGAAGCGGCTGTTTTGTCCGAGGTGGTTCCAGCCGGTGATTTCCAGGCCTTCATGTGGTCCCTGGAAAGCGGTCCTGATCCAATGACGGCGATGCAGTGCTTCTATTCAAAGACCTCACAGTCAGCCTGCAATTATTACAAGTTCAACAACAAGGACTTTGACAAACTGTATGAGGCAGCATTGAGCGCGCCGACGGAAGAGCAGAAGAATGATCTTTTGCGCCAGGCGAATAATCTGCTGCAGGATGAGGCCCCCGGCTGGTTCTTCAACTACAACAAGGCAGTTATGGCCTATCAGCCCTGGCTGCATGGTTTGCAGCCAAACTCGGCGGAGCTTGCCATCCAGTCTTATGAACAACTCTGGGTAGGCGACGGCGCCCCATCGGGCCGCTGAAGCGACGGTGCCTGCCCGCCGTCAACGACATGACGGCGGGTCAGCCTTTTCATCTCGCGTGAAGCGCTGTGCACGCATCCTCATCTCCCAACATCAAGCGGCGCGAGGAGCGTATCGGGGCCACTATACCGGACAAGGCAGACGCGACCGCCATCCGAACGAAAGGACATGGATCCGTTGCTTCGATTTATCATTCGGCGAGTTCTGCAGATGATACCGACCATTCTGGCGGTATCTTTGCTGATCTTTGTGATTTTCAGCGTGATACCGGGCAGCTTCACATCAAGCCTGATCGCTGATGGCAAGGGTCGCAATGATCCGAAAGTCGTCGAACAGATGAACAAGGAATTCGGGCTGGACAAGCCCGTCTACCAACGGTTCGGTAGCTACGTCGTCAATCTCGCGCAACTCGATCTCGGACAGTCTTTCCGTACGCGCCAACCCGTCACCCACATGTTGCTGGAGCGGGCATGGCCAACCATGAAACTGGCCATCGCTGCAATGGCGATCGCCATCCTCATTGGCGTGCCGCTTGGATTCGTCGCGGCGCTCAAACCGGGGAGCCTTCTGGACACGGCCACAATGATTGCAGCCGTTTCGGGCCTGTCGCTACCGCAGTTCTGGTTGGGGCTGCTGGCTATGTATGTCTTTGCACTCACATTGGGCTGGCTGCCGAGTTTCGGATATGGCGATGGCGGAATACGCAATCTGATCCTGCCGGCCGTGACGCTCAGCGTGGCGCCTCTGGCGCTGCTTGCCCGGACCACGCGGGCGGCGGTTCTCGACGTGATGAGCGCAGACTTCATTCGCACCGCCCGCTCGAAGGGCATGAATGCCTATCGTCTCGTCACATGGCACCTGATGCGCAATGCGCTCGTGTTGATCATCACCACGGTTGGACTGCAATTCGGCTCTTTGATGGGACAGGCCGTGGTGATCGAGAAGCTTTTCTCATGGCCTGGCCTTGGCTCCCTTCTCGTCGACAGTGTTTCCATGCGGGACATACCGGTGGTGCAGGGTGCCATCCTCATGATTGTATTGTGGTTTTTGATCATCAATACGGTTGTCGATGTTCTTTACGCGGTCATCGACCCGCGTATCAGCCACGGGTGACGGATATGCGACTGCGTTTCAACCTTCTTTTCGGTGGCGCCATCTGCCTGATTATCCTGACGCTGGGTGTGTTTGCGCCTTTGTTCGTGCATCACGATCCGATCCTTGATGCCAATTTGATGAATGCGGAATTGCCCCCGAATGCCGATTTCTGGTTCGGAACCGACTCGCAAGGCCGCGATGTGTTCAGCAGGGTGCTTTATGGGTCCCGTGTGTCGCTGACGGTCGGTATCGTCTCACAGTTGATCAACAGCTGCATAGGCCTGCTGTTTGGCATATCCGCTGGCTATATCGGCGGCAGATGGGATGAATTCGTCAGCGGGCTTACCAATGTGATGCTGTCGATCCCCTCACTGATTTTTGCGCTGGCGATTATGGCCATTCTCGGTCCTGGCCTCGGCAGTTTGCTGATCGCACTTGGACTGACCAACTGGTCATGGACCTGCCGGATTGCACGCTCGTCAGCGTTGTCGCTGAAGAGCCAGGGCTATGTGCAAGCTGCCAAGACGCTTGGCTATAGTGATATCCGCATCATGATCACGCAGATCCTGCCCAATATGATCGGCCCCATCCTCGTGATCGGGACGCTTGGCATGGGTGATGCCATTCTTGCCGAAGCAGCGCTTTCCTATCTGGGACTCGGCATCAGACCGCCCTTCCCAAGCTGGGGCAGCATGCTGACGGATGCACGCGAATTGATCGCCGTCGCACCCTGGGCAGCCATATTCCCGGGGATCGCTATATTTCTGACCGTGCTCGGCCTCAATCTGTTTGGAGATGGGCTGCGCGACTACCTCGATCCGCATATGAGGATACGCAAGGCATGAGCGCTCCCCCTTTGCTTGAGGTCAGGAATCTGCATATCGATATGCGTTCTGGGCAAGAACGACTGAATGTCGTTGAAAACGTTTCTTTTTCGATCGGTGCCGGCGAGACGTTCGGACTTGTCGGCGAAAGCGGATGTGGCAAGAGTATCACCGCTTTGTCGCTGATAGGTCTTCTCAACAGGCCGCTTGCGGTTGGACAGGGTGAAATCCTGTTCAAGGGCCAGAACCTTCTGAAGATGAACGGCAGCGAGCTGCGCAGACTGCGCGGCAATCGAATCTCCATGATTTTTCAGGAGCCGATGACCGCGCTCAATCCGCTGGCGACCGTCGGACGTCAGATTGCTGAAATGTTCGTCTTGCATCAGGGCTCGACCTGGCACGAGGCTGAACGCAAGGCGATCGCCGCATTGGCACAGGTTCAAGTGCCCGCTCCCGACAAGCGTATCAAGAACTATCCGCACCAGATGTCAGGCGGCATGCGCCAGCGCGTGATGATTGCAATTGCATTGGCCTGTCATCCCGACCTGCTGATTGCCGACGAACCCACGACCGCGCTCGATGTCACCGTTCAGGCGGAAATTCTCAAACTGATGCAGGAGCTCTGCGATCAACGCGGTACATCAGTTCTGATGATCAGTCACGACTTGGGCGTTATCGCGAAAATGTGCCAGCGTGTTGGCATCATGTATGCGGGCCATCTCGTTGAAGAACGGGCAGTCGCCGATCTCTTCCGCCATCCGGCTCACCCTTACACGCATGGCCTGCTCGCTTCATTACCGGTCTTGGGGCAGCGCAAGCTGAACGAGCGCAAACCTTTGCAGGAAATCGAAGGAATCGTGCCATCGATTGCCGCTTTTCCCACCGGTTGCCGTTTTGAGCCACGCTGTAAGCGCGCCTCACCAATCTGCCGCGACGCAGTGCCGGGCCCATCCGTTCTCGGGGACCATAGCTTTGTCAGGTGTTACCATCATGGCTGATCAAACCCAACCTCTGTTGCAAATTGAAAATCTGAGCGTGTGCTTCCCGGTATCAGCGGGATTGTTCCGTCGTTCGCACCAAGCTGTGCGGGCAATCAATAATCTCAGCCTCAGCCTTCACAAGAACCAATGCCTGTCCATTGTCGGTGAATCGGGCTGTGGCAAATCTACCCTGGCACTGACAATACTGGGTTTGCAGCACCCCACGCAGGGCAGGATTTCCTTTGATGGAAAGCCGATCACCGGCGCTGACCAGCCGGGACGCATGCAACGCGCACGCATGGCTCAAATGGTGTTTCAAGATCCCTATGCGTCGCTCAATCCACGCCAGACAATTCACGCTGCCCTTGCTGGGCCGCTTGGGTTGCATGGGTTGCGCAACAAAGGTGAAGTCGACGACCGTATTGCGGCGACCCTGAAAATGGTGGGATTGAAACCGGAGCAGGCGAAGCGCTATCCGCATGAATTTTCGGGCGGTCAACGTCAGCGCATCGGGATTGCCCGCGCATTGATCCTCGACCCGAAAATCATTGTTCTGGATGAGCCGGTTTCCGCGCTCGACGTTTCCATCAGGGCGCAGATTATCAATCTGCTTTTGGACCTTAAAGAACGGCTGGACCTGTCTTACATCATGATCAGTCATGACCTGAGTGTTGTTGAACATATGAGTGACCGGGTCGCCGTGATGTATTTTGGCCAGATCGTTGAGGAAGGTCCGTGGCAAAGCATTTTCGCCAATCCGGTCCATCCCTATACGCGCCGCCTGCTCGCCGCCATTCCGGATCCGTTCATGATCATCCGCCAGGAGGACATGACCCGCAAGGACATGCAGCCGCCGCCCCTGTCAGGCTTTTCCTATTACCCCGAGGAAATCGGCACACATGACGTCTATCAGTCACCGCCCCCCACGGAATTCCTCACTGTCGGGGACGATCACAAGGTTCGCTTTATAGCCAGATAACCGGACCAAAATCGCTTGGCATGTCAGATCGGTCGAGCCGATGATCGGCACACCTTTCTGTTCGCGCGGCAACACATAGCCGCAAAGCGGCTGGCCGACACGCTGATAGTCAGTTTCGATATCTTCCCGCCACGGCATAGTCTGAATTCTTTGCCAGTTACACAACGGTAGGGCCGCGCGGATGCCCAAGCATTGCAGCCCTTTCATCATCTGTCAGGGAATAGATGAAGTTATCGCAGGCGTGACGAAGTGCGGCCCAAAGCGGGTCGAGCAGCGATATCAGTTCACCGGCTTTGGGAAAATCGCTCTCACACACGTAATGCGACTGGACGACATGGCGCGCGCCCATTGACTGAAACACCGGCCGCAGACCGTAATCAAGCGCGAGGACATGGGCGAGGCTGCCGCCGGTGCCAAGCGGCAGGATAACCTTTCCAGCCAGTGCAAACTGCGGGAGCACATCCAGGCCTGCTTTCAACAGACCCGAAAACGATGCCTTGTAGATCGGCGTGGCGATGATCAGACCATGCGCAGCGGCAACCTTTTCCAGGAACGACGCCACTGACGGAGCCTGGACGTCGGCTGACAACAAAGCGCCGGGATCGAGATGCCGCAGAACAAGGTGTTCCGTCTCGATTTTCTGTCCGCGCAATTCTTCCAAGACCGCCTCGACAACCCTTGCGGTCTTGGAGGTGGCGGAAAGGCTTGCGGATATGGCGAGAACTTTCCGGTTGCTCATGGACGAACCCCGGCTTTTCCGGCCCGGACGCGATCTGGTGCGCCGGCACTTGGTTCGCGACGAACAGCAAATGCGTTTTGTGGACGCGCCAGCCCCAGACGGTCGCGCAAGGTGCCGGGCTCGTACTCGGTTCTGAATAAGCCGCGCCTTTGCAACTCCGGCACCACGGTCTGCATGAAATTCAGCCAATCCTCAGGCAGCAGCGGAAACATCAGGTTGTATCCGTCAGCCGCTCCCGAGACGAACCAGGCCTCCAGCTGATCGGCGACTTGCGAAGGGGTCCCCGCAACGAGTGGAACCGAGCCGGTATTGGCGATCTTTCGGGCCAGCTGACGTATGGTAAGGCCCTTGTTCGCGTCGTCCTTGACGAGCGTGAGCCAGGTGCGCCAGCCATTGAACGTGCCCTCGTCGGGCAGATCCGGTATGGGCCCATCGAGCGGATAGAGGGACAAATCCACCCCTACCCAACTGGAAAGAAGATCGACGGCAACTTCATCGAGCATCAATGTCTCGAGATAGTCCTGTTTTTCCTGCGCCTCGGATGCCGAGGCGCCGACGATTGGCAGGATACCCGGCAGGAGCTTCAGGCTTTCCGGCGAGCGGCCGTGTTTTGCCAGGCGGTTGTTGATGTCCGCGCGATAGCTAAGTCCTTCCGCCTCGCTGCGAATAACGGCAAAATGCACGTCCGCATGCCCTGCGGCCAGATTCCTGCCCGCGTCGGACGACCCGGCCTGGACGATCACGGGATGGCCCTGCGGCGGTCGCGGTACGTTGAGCGGCCCCTTTACCTTGAAATGCTTTCCCCGATGGTCGAGATAATGGACATATTCGCGATGGGCGAAGAGCCCCGTTGCCTTGTCGATGACGAGCGCGTCGTCTTCCCAGCTGTCCCACAAGGCTTTGGCCACGTCGAGGAACTCGGCGGCGCGCTCATAGCGGACCGCATGTTCGATATTGGCATCGCGGCCAAAGTTGGCGGCCTCTTCTTCCAGCGCCGATGTCACCACGTTCCATGCGACCCGCCCCCTGCTGATATGATCCATCGAAGCAAACATGCGAGCGGTGTTGAATGGCTCGTTATAGGAACTCGACGCTGTCACCATGAAGCCGATGTCCTTGGTGACAGCAGATAGAGCCGATACCAGCGATAATGGTTCCAGTCTGGGATTGGCATAATGTGCCAGCCCGCTGCCATAGGTATCCCAGACGCCGAGATGGTCGGCGATGAAGATCGTATCGAGCTTGGCGCGCTCCGCCGCCTCAGCCAATCGGCGATAGTAGTCCAGATCGAGAAATTCGCGGCCGGGTGCACGCGGATGCCGCCATGACAGGCGATGATCTCCCTGGGGATTGAAGAAAAAGCCAGCTAAAATCATCTGACGACGCGGCATGGCAGACCTTCCTTTGGCCGGTGTTTCGTTGATCACGCTTGTTCCGGGATGGCCGTATCCTGCGCTGCCGGTTAAATTAGGCGAGGCTTTCCCTTTGCAAAAGCGATGATTTCTGCAAGAAAGATAAGTTCAACTTATCTTTTCCGGAGTGGCAGCATGACGGGTATCCCCTCTTTACGCGGCTTGCAGGCGGTCGAGGCCGCCGCCCGCTGTGGAAGCTTTGTCGCTGCATCCGAAGAACTGGCGATTTCGGCCGCCGCAGTCAGTCAGCTCATCCGCACGCTCGAGGATCAAGTCGGACGCAAGCTGTTTCATCGCATCAACCGGCGTGTCGTGCTGACCGAGGCCGGATTGGAGATTTTTCCGCGGCTTGCCAATGCCTTCAATGAACTCCGGAGCGTGTCGCGTGAGCTCGGTAGCGGCAATCAGCGATCCTCGCTGGTGGTGTCGGTGGCACCATCCGTTGCCATGGGCTGGCTCTCTTCGCGTCTGCCGGGATTCGTCGATATCCATGGTCCGGTCGACATCTCCCTCAGGGGTGAAGATGATCCGGTGCCATTCGACCGCGATCTCATCGACATGCGCCTGTCCTACGGTGTCTTTCATTATCCGGAACATGTCACCGAAGCGATTGGCACCGATGCGGTCTATCCGGTGTGTTCGCCACAGTTCCTAGCCGGGCATGACCCGATGACATCTCCGGAAAGTTTGCTGTCGGTCCCCTTGATCCATACCGATTGGGGGCCTGCGGGAGCCTCCTTTCCGTCATGGCGAAACTGGTTCGCCTCCGCCGGTGTGACGCCGGGCCGCCATATCCAGCATGGGATGACCGCCAACTCGTCGATGGCGTCGCTCGACCTGGCGCGTGGCGGACTGGGCATAACACTGGCGCAGGGGTTGTTCTGTGCCCGCCAGGTAGAAGCGGGCGAACTGGTCGTTGCCTGCAATCAGGTGCTCGAACTGGCCAGCCCCTATTGCATCACCACCCCGCGCAGAAGCGCACAACGTTCCGTTGTTGCGGCTTTCAAATCATGGTTCATCGATGAATGTCTGCGTTGCGTGAACGCGCCAGCACTTTTGGCTTCCAAGGTTCAGCGGTAACTCGGCGGCCAACAGCTTCAGCTCCCTCACGCGCCGATGTCCTGCAGACGCGCCGTAAGGCAGGACACGTCAGGTCCGAGCGGTCGGTCTTCGATGAGAGGCCCGGCAACGGATCGGACGAGATCGTAGGTCTCTTGCGTACCGCGGCCGCAGTGATGGCCCGCACGCAGATCGACTGCCTGCGCCCCGGCCAGCAGCTCGCAGGCAACAAGATGCCGCCAGAGATCGAGCATATCGGCGCACTTGGCCACCGCCAGAAGTGTCTGGGTGGCGTGATCTTCCACCCCTTCGGATACGGGCAAGAAATCCAGCAACACAGGATTTGCCTTGTGGCGGATCGCGCCGACAAGCGCAGTAACCGTCTTTTGCAGCGGAACAAAACCGGCGGATGCTTCGCCTACCGACGAAAGGTAACGCGGCAGGCCATTGCGGCCAGATCCGGTCAATTGAATGAACCGGGCAGCACTGGCCAGCGCCATCTGGGCGATAGCAAGTCCCAGGGTTTCAAACGCCAGTGCCAGAAACGGCGTGTGGAAATTGCCCGTCGAAAGCACCCTGTTCTCATCAACAAGCACCAGCGGATTGTCCGCTGCCGCATTCAGCTCGATCTCCACGGCTTCTCGGGCTGCATCCAGCGCATGCGCCAGCGCCCCATGGATCGAGGCGACACAGCGCAGGCTTAGCGGGTCCTGAATGGCCGCGCGCGCTTCATGCAGCGACGAGCCTTCAAGACGGGCAAGGAGCCTTTCCGCTTCCTGTATTTGCCCGGCGGCCGGGCGTGCCTGCTGGATGGCCGGGTGGAGGATCAGCGGGTTGCCGCCAAGCCCCTCGAAACTGAGCGCAGCAGCCTGTCGCTGCCATTCGAGCAAGACCATGGCATCGCTCAGGGCCAGTGCGCCCTTCCCCACCGAGACTGCCGAGGCATTGAGAAGCGACAGCCCGTCCTTCGGACCAAGTATGGAGGGTCGCAGACCGGCCTTCGACAGGGCTTCGGCGGAGGTAAGCACCGCGCCGTCATATTCGGCCTGCCCCTCGCCGATCAGGGTCTGGGCAATGGCAGACAGCAGGACAAGATCACCCGCACCGATCGACCCGATGGATGGAACAAGCGGGTGCACCTTGTGATTGATCAGTGCCAGCAGATCAGCAAAGACGTCAGGCGACAGGCCGGAGCCGCCAACCGCCAGCATGGACAGGCGCGCCGCCATGACAGCACGGGTTTCGTCGCGCGGCAGCACTGGACCGACGCCGGCACCCCGTCCGCGCACCAGCTGCTGCTGGAACTGACCGGCTTCATCGGCAACCGTCGTCCTGAGATTGGCGCCAAGCCCCGTGTTCAGGCCGTAGATATGCTGCCCGGAAGCAGCAGCAGCATCGAGCACGGCCCTCGCCCGGGTCAGTCTGGCCAATACATCGGGCGTCACCGTGACGATAACATCCTTGCGTGCGACGGCTGTAATATCGGCGATGGTGATGCCTGAACCCGTGAGAACAAGCGTGTTCATGCGAACCGTAGCCTCTGGCCGATATTGTTCGCCTTGGCTTTCTCGAGCATGGCATAACCAAGCGCGATATCGCTGAGCGACAGGCCCCTGTGCCAGAACAGGATGGTTTCACCGTCGTTCTCGCGTCCCGTCCGGTGACCGGCGACGATCTGGCCAAGTTCCGCATGCAATGTCTGTTCGGACAGCTTGCCCGCCTCGACATGGGCGCGCAGCGAGCCGAATTTACCGCCCCTGCACTGGCCCCAGTCATCCACCACCAGCTTGTCCATGATATCGGTGAGCGACAGTTCCACCGCGCTCATCGTGCCGTAGGGCACGACGAAGGCACCGGGCTTGATCCATTCGGTCTTGAGCATCGGTTGCGGCTCAGGCAGGCGTGATGCCTCGACCACGATATCAGCACCCTCGACGCATGCCTGCCAGTTGTCGGTAACGGTTATCGGCTTGCCGAGATCATCCGAGAGTTTTTTCGCGAAGGCGTCGCGGCTTTCCGGGCGGCGCGAATGCACGCGGATTTCATCGAAATCATAGAGATGATCGAGCAGCCGCACATTCCAGTAGGCGGTGCCGCGCGCGCCGATATGGCCGAGCACCTTGGAATTCCTGCGCGCCAGATGTTTTGCACCAAGGGCGGTGATCGCACCGGTCCGCATATCGGTGATGACAGTGGCATCGAGAATGGCCTTTGGTGCGCCTGTGCGCGGATCAAACAGGTTGAGCACACCGAATTCGGAGGGATAGTTCAGCTTATAATTATCAACGAAGTCCCCGACGATCTTGACGCCTGCCAGATTGAGCGGCGCCACATAGCCACGCAGCACGTTGAAATGGCCATGAAACGTTTCATCAGGCTCCAGATGCACTCGCGGCTCGATCACGGTCTGGCCGTTGCCCTGCGCGGCGAGCGAGGTCTCGATTGCCGCCAAAATCTCCGCATCGGTCAGCGCAAGCGCCTCGATGTCGAGGGCATTCAGATAGTCGATATAGATCGGTTTCATGCTTTTCTTTCTCTGCTCATGACGAACGGGCCGGTGTTCTGACGCCCAGATTTTCTCGCAAGGTGCGCCCTTCATATTCCGTGCGAAAGAGGCCCCGGCGCTGCAGCTCCGGCACGACGAGTCTCACAAAATCGTCGAGCCCCGTGGGAAAGAGCGGCGGCATGACATTGAACCCGTCGGCTGCCTTGCCGCGAAACCGTTCTTCCAGCGCATCGGCAATCTGGACGGGCGTGCCGATCAGTTGCCAATGGCCGCGCGCACCGGCGAAATGCCGGGCCAATTGCCGGATGGATAGATTCTCCCGCCGGCCGAGATCGATGATGAGCTGCTGCCGGCTCTGAATGCCATCGGTTTGCGGCATATCCGGCAACGGTCCGTCGAGCGGATAGGCCGACAGGTCCTTGAGACTGAGATAGCTCGCCAGCAGCGCCACACCGACCTGATCGGGGATCAGTTCCTGCAGTGCATCGTATTTTGCCCGTGCTTCGCTTTCGGTTTCGCCGACGATGGGCGAAACACCGGGCATGATCTTGAGATCGTCTGCCTGTCGCCCGAACTTCGCCAGCCGGGCTTTGACGTCGGCATAGAAGGCCTGCGCCTCGCCCATGGTCTGGGCAGCGGAAAAGACCACGTCAGCGGTACGGGCGGCAAGGTCCTTGCCGACATCCGACGCCCCGGCCTGTACCATCAACGGCCTGCCCTGCGGCGACCTCTGGCTGTCCAGCACACCTGTGACGGTGAAATGCGTGCCATGGTGATCGACCGGATGAAGTCTTGCCGGATCGGCATAGATGCCCCGCTTCGCGTCGATGACATAGGCGCCGTCATCCACGCTGTCCCAGACGGCGACAGCAGCTTCGGCAAACTCCTCTGCCCGCTCATACCGCTGGGCATGTGGCCGCAAGCCGCTCGATACAAAATTCTCCGCTTCAAGATCGCTGGCGGATGTTACCAGATTCCACCCGGCCCGGCCCCCGCTGAGCTGATCGAGCGCGGCGAATGTCCGCGCCAGGCCGTAAGGCTCATTATAGGTGGTGGAGGCCGTGGCAACGAGACCGATATGGGAAGTATTGACCGCCAGCGCCGCCAGCAGACTGAGCGGTTCGAAACTGGTCGAGCGCGCTGCCTGGCTGGCAATCTCCGGGTTGCGCTCGCGAATGGCCGCAGCGTCTTCGATGAAGACCATGTCGAATTTTGCCCGTTCGGCCGTCTGCGCCAGCTGAATGAAATGGCCGATATCAGCCCCGGCATTGGCATGGGCATCGGGATGGCGCCAGGCGGCGATATGATGGCCGCCCGCCATGAGAAAGGCACCGAGTTTCATCTGGTCCGCGCTCATGATGCACGCTCCAGGCGAGCCGGATGCGCAAGGCCGAGATGGCCGCGCAGGGTCGTGGCGTCATAAGCATGACGGAACACACCGCGCTGCCGAAGTTCCGGAACAACCTCATCAACGAAGCTGGCAACACCTTCGGGCGCAATTGCCGGCAGGGCGACAAATCCGTCGAGACCGGCCACAGCTGCCTGCTCCTGCATCTGGTCGGCAATGTCCGAAGCGGTGCCGATGGAGGGAACGATGTTCGCGAGCAGCCTGATATCCTCACGCTGGCGTCCGTGCGCCACGAGGCGTTCAAGCAGACTGGCGGCAAGCGCTTTCCATGCATCCGGCGTTGTCTCCGGCAGGAAAACCACATCCGCCAGCGCTGCAGTGTCGAGCGTATCCGGAGTCAGGACATGGCTGATCACCGGTCTGCCCTGTGGTGACGGATTGACATTGAGCGGGCCGCGAACCGTGAAATACGCACCCTTGTGGTTGAGAACGTGCATTTTATCAGGTTCGAAAAACCGCCCCCGAGCCTTGTCATAGACAAAGGCGTCGTGCTCCCAGCTGTCCCAGAGCCCGGATACCACGGCAAGATAGTCCCGATCACGATCAGGATCATGGGAGCCGATGACATTCCAGCCGGTACGCCCCCCGCCAATCAGATCGAGGGACGCAAAACGCCGGGCGAGATTGTACGGTTCATGCTGATGCGTCGCTGCGGCGGCAATCAGGCCGATGCTGCGCGTCGCCGTCGCCAGCGCCGAGACCAGCATGGTTGGCTCGAACGGCAGGGCAAGCGGCGACAGATCATCATGAGGCCGCTGACCAAAACTATCCGCCAACAGGACGAAATCCAGTCCGCCTGCTTCCGCCTTCTTGACCTGCGCCGCTATGTGACCGAAATCGAGCGCGTCCAGCTGGCCGCTTTTTGCGCGCCAGGCGGTCGGATGATGGCCGAACGGCGTCAGTGACAGGCCGATATGCATCATTCCGCATCCCCGGCGCTGACGCGGATTTCATCAACCTTTTCATTGTAGAACGAGATCAATCCCTTGATCCGTCCGCTTTCGTAGAGCGGCTCCGGATAATACCAGACGATGTTCTCGTGGCGCTTTCCATCGAGATCGAAGTGATAGTAGGACGCCCTGCCCTTATAGGGGCAATAGGTGTGCAGCGCGCTATTCGCCAGCGTGCCGGCAACCAGGTCTTCCACGGGAAAGTAATAGCGCGGGATCAGACTGGTCTCGAACAGGAAAACCGCGCGGTTCGTGCGGGCAACCAGCGTGCCATCGACAAAGACCTCCACACGGCGCTTGCTGTCGATCGTATCGACCCGCCAGTGAACATTGCGCGGATGACCGAAGATTTCCTCATCTTCCTCAAACCAGCGCACGGCGCTCCACGCCACAGTTGCATAACCGGCGAGTTCAGGCACGCCTTGTGGCACGTTTTCATAGCTCCAGGCGCTACCCTCAGCGCCCTTGAGCGACCAGTAGCGTCTTGCCCCGAGCACCGGCGATTTCCCCGTCTTTTCCGACGGCTGGAGAAGATCAGCGCGGAAGTCCGACTTCGGCAGGTAATAAACGGGGTGACCGCCATTTTCGTAGATGACGATGGCCTGCGTACTGTCGGCGATCACCTCTTCACCCAGCTTCAGGCGGATGCGGCGATAGGTCGGTTCGATCAGGACAGCGGGCACTTCCCGGGAACGATAACTGATGGACATAAGCACTCTCCAAAGGTGAGTTTCTATCGGCAGGCCTGATCAGACGGGATGCGATCAGACCGAAAAAATCGCATCGCGCGTCAACCGGCCGGTGACGGCTCCGGCCCCATCCATGACAGCAAGAACATCGCTGTTTGCAGCGACCATCAGTGCCAGTGCATCGCGCAGGTTGCTGGTGGAAGCGACGGGGTGCGCTCCGTCCCGCGGCTTGTCCGCCGTCATGGCATCGCCGACAGTAAACAGGCTCAGGCGCTTGATCGCCCGGTCTATGCCGACGAAGTTTTCGACAAATGCGTCAGCGGGATGGGAAAGGATCGCATCGGGCGTATCATACTGGACGATCGTGCCGCTCTTCATGATGGCAATGCGGTCGCCCAGACGGATGGCTTCGTCGAGATCATGCGTCACAAGCACCACCGTCTTGCGCACCCGCTGCAATATCTGGCGGAACTCATCCTGCAGGCGGGTCCGGGCAATCGGATCGATGGCGCCGAACGGCTCATCCATCAGCAGCACGGGCGGATCGGCCGCAAGCGCCCGCGCCACGCCGATGCGCTGCCGTTGGCCGCCTGAGAGCTGCCGGGGGTAGCGCTTGAGCATTTCGGCCGGATCAAGACCGACGAGATGCAGAAGCTCGTCGGTCCGGTTCCGAATCCGCACCTCATCCCAGCCAAGCAGCTTGGGTACGGCGGCAATATTCTGGGCGATAGTCATATGCGGAAACAGGCCTACCTGCTGGATCACATAACCGATATGGCGACGCAGGATCACCGGATCAACCTTGGTAACGTCTTCGCCGTTGACAATAATCCTGCCTTCGGTCGGATCGATCAGCCGGTTGATCATGCGCATGGTCGTGGTCTTGCCGCAGCCCGACGGACCGATCAGCGCAACGGTCGAACCCTCGGGTACGATCAGACTGAGATCGTCAACCGAAGCAACGCTGCCTTCACCATAGCGTTTGGTAACGTGTTCCATATTGATCATGCGGATGTTCTTTCTGCGAAGAAGATTTTTTCGGCCCGGCCGAGAATGAATTCCGTTGCCAGCGCCAGAATGGCGATGGGAACCGCGCCAACCAGAAGGCGCGACATGTCCATCATACTGATGCCCACAGCGATAAAATCGCCAAGGCCGCCGCCGCCGATGAACGGGGCAAGCGTTGCACCGGCGAGCACCTGCACGGCGGCGGTGCGTGCGCCGGCGAACATGGCCGGTGCCGCCAGCGGAATGCGAATCTTGCGCAGCACCTGTCCACGGCTCATGCCCATGCCGATTGCAGCTTCGACCGCATCGGGATCGACGTCGCGCAGACCGATAAAGGCATTGAGCAGGATGGGCGGCAAAGCGAGCACGGTCAGCGCGACAATGGAAGGCCACAGGCCGATACCGAGCAGCGGCATCATGATGGCGAGAATGGCAAGGCTGGGGATCGTACGCAGCGCATTGATGGAATTGATGACCGCAAAAGCCAGCCCGCCGCGATTGATGATGAGGACGGCAAGCGGCAAGCCAATGGCTAACGCAAACACCAGCGAGACGCCGGACATCACAAGATGCTGACCGAGTGCCCGCAGGAACTCGGGCTGATTGTTGATGATCCAGTTGAAGGCGGTGATCAGCATGCCCGCCCCTCAACGCCAGCGAACCAGGGCTTTTTCAGCCTGGCTCAGAACAAGATCAAAGAACGTCGCCATCAGCGCCGTCAGGATACCGCCGACAAGGATTTTCTCCGTATAGCTCTGGTCGATGCCCATGAGGATGATGGTTCCGAGGCCGCCGCCGTCGATGAAGGCGGCAACGGTGGCGATGCCGATGACCGTCACCAGCGCGATGCGGATACCGGAGACGATAAGCGGCAGGGCCAAGGGCAGTTCGATACGCACCAGCCGCTGCCAGGCGCTGTAGCCCATGCCATCGGCCGCATCGAGCACATCGGCGGGAACGCCGCGCAGGCCGGTCACCACATTGCGCAGAAGAATAAGCAGGCAATAGGAGGACAGCCCGACCAGAGCCGGCTTGGTGCCAAGGCCCAGCCACGGGATGAGCAGCGCGAACAGAGCAAGGCTGGGGATGACGAAGATGATGCCGGTGATTGTCAGCACGACCGCATAGAACCGCGGCCGCCGGGCACAGATGATGCCGAGGATCAGTGCTATGACGAGCCCGATCAGAACGGATGAGACCGACAGCACAAGGTGCTGCCAGGTTGCGGCCAGAATTTCCGGAATGTTTTTGGGAGCCCAGTTCAAGTGCGTCGTTCCATATCGCTCGGAATTGAAACAGCGGAGACAATCCTATCTCCGCTGTTTCCGGGATGTCCACGTGGCAGGTTGACTGCCAACCGCCAGAAAGGTCTCAGATGCCTTTTTCCTTCAGGAAGGCTTCCGCCACTTCCTTGGGTTCCTTCTTGTCACGCTCGACGGCGGCATTCAGTTCGCGCATGTTCTCATTGTTCAAGAGCGGGCTGACCTTGTTCAGGACTTCAGCAATCTTGGGGTTTTTGGCCAGGGTGTCCTGGCGCACGACGGGCACGAGGTAATAGGGTGGAAACAGGTTCTTGTCGTCGGCGAGAACAACAAGCTTGCTGTCCGCGATCTGCCAGTCGGTGGCAAAGCCATAGGAAACATCGATATTCTTGCTGGTGAGCGCGCTGTAGCGGATACCGAGCTTGGCAAAAATACGGAAATCCTTGAAAACGATGCCGTAGGTCTGTTTGAGACCGGGCAAGCCGTCCTTGCGTTCACCAAACCCGCCTTCCGCGCCGAAGCTCAGATCTTTCGACGCGGGACCAAGATCCGTCAGCGTCTTGAGCTTGTATTTGTCAGCAGTTTCCGGAAGCGTGATGATGGCATAGCCATTGTTGATATTGGTCGGCTGGAGCAAGGTCAGCTGCAGGTTCTTCTCGTAGTAGTCCTTGACTTCCGCATAGATTTTTTCGGCTGAACCCGAAAGATCGCCCTTCACCACGGCGGCAAGGGCCGTACCCGTATACTCGGGGTAGAGATCGATTTCGCCGTTCAGCAGCGCCGAATGGGCAATCAATGTCGCGCCAAGATTGGTGCGCCGCTCAACCTTCACGCCAGCCTTCTCCAGAGCCTGCGCATAGATTTCGGCCACCACAAACTGTTCGGTAAAGTTCTTGCTGCCGATCTTCACAACCTGGGCAAAGCCCGGAGTTGCGGCAGCCAATGCCAATATTACCCCCAGCCCTATGGAGGCCACGTTTCTGAAAGTCATGATTTACCCTGCGAGCTGACGTAGGACTTTGAGTATCCTACTGGTTTCGTTGTTCATTTCGCATGCTAGCAATCCACGGCAGTAAGTTCGTAGAACAAACTCCCAATATTTCCCCGATAAGTAGAAATTATTTACTCGGCAATTGCAATCGCTTTGGCACTGCAATGTATGGCCTTTACGAGCATCGCAAAGCCACTCGGGTGAACTGTCGAGGGGTATGGTGTGGATTCGCACGGCCCGTGATGAAAATGCGAAGCGCTGGAGCGACCAGTCCCTGTCGCAACAGCATGCTTTTGCTCACACTCTATCTACACATTTGTTTCGATTTGCCGGCGCATTTCATGGGCAATCGGATTGAGTGCCTGGGTGGAAAGAGGCCCGACCAGGCTGTAGCCGATACCCTCCCTGGACCAGCTGACTCTTTGCACGGAACCGGTCGATTGCGACGACATGGGCGCGTTTTTATCGGCTGTCATCGCCCGTGTCAGCATCATCAGCCGGGTGCCACGGTCATCGTCGTACATGAGCATGCCTGCAGGGCCGTGCGCTGTGGCGACAACCCGGCCCCCCATGAACCGGTAGCCGGAGCCCGTCAGGTCAGGCACGGATATAGTGTGGCCCAAACTGTCCGAAACCCATTTGACCAGGCTAACCTGATCGGATGCCTTGATTTCGACCGGCCGCCCTTTATCGCCAGCATACACCTGATAGCTGTATGTTGCCTCGTCAGCGAGCGCCATGATCCCACCGGCGGCCGGTTGACCCATATCGTGAAGCGACCAGCCGCCGGCTATGCCAACAGCAAGCAACACAACAGCGGCCGCCGCCGAGCGCCAAACCGGGAAACTGGGACGGCGCGCACCATCAAGCATGCGCGCCAGATTGAGCTCCGGAGGTACCGGTTCTTCGCTGATTGGTGCGAGCGCGGACCGCAGTTCATCCCGCTGCCTTCGGTAACTTGCGATCCTTTTTGCTTCGTCAGGGTGCTGCTCGAGATATCCGGCTACCTCATCCCGCCTGGTCGTGCTGAGAGCTTGGTCGACATAGGCATGTAGATCGTCTTCCGTAATCGGGCGCTTGTTCATTTTACTCTCCTCAAATGAGGACCGTTTTCAATTTTGTTGCTCACATCACCCTCAAGAATCTGCCGTAACCGTTCACGGCCGCGCGCCAGTCGCGACATAACCGTGCCAATGGGAACCCCGAGAATCTTCGCGGTCTCCGCATAGGACAGATCTTCAACCGAAACGAGAAGAATGACGCTTCTCTGTTCCTCGGGCAAAGTCTTCAAGGCACGCAAAACGTCCTGCTGGTGTAAGCCATCCTCCTGCGCGGGCCGTCCGGAGAGAGCCGGGTCAAATACATCATCAATGTCCAGATGCACCCCACGCCGTGCGGTTTTCCTCAAGCTGTTAATCGCCAGATTGTGCAGGATCGTAAACATCCATGTTCTGGCGTTGCCATCCTCACGCCGCTGGTGCCAATGACTGACGGCCCGCTCCAGACAATCCTGCAGCAGGTCATCGGCGGCCGATCGATCCCCCATCAAGCTGCGCGCATATCGCCGCAAGGCCGGAATGAGGGGCTCAATCAAAACGACCATATCTGTCATGACCGAACCCCTTCTGGTTCAAGACATTGTCCTGCGTCTTTGGCGGTGGCCGGTGTGCCAATGAAATTTTGACGCACTGTCCCGATCTGTAACTGCTGCCCGCATTCCGCAGTCCGACGGCAAACCGAATGCGGGCAGCGCGTTATCATTTGGTCTGCACCTGCACGGGCGTACCGATTCTGGCGGCCGTGCCGGACGCAACCACCAGATAACGGCTCGGGACATCCTGCCCACTCTGCGCCAATTGACGAATGGGGCCAACCGCGTTGACGATTGCCGAACCTGCGGGGTTGGTCATGAACGCTGCCAGCGGCTCGAGCATACCACCGCCATCCGCCTGGGAAGCCAAGGCCAGCACATAAGGCTGCTTTGGCTCCAGGCCCGTCACCGCAGCTTGCAGGACCTGTGTAAGCCCCTGATCGAAGAGGGTCACACTGGTCGGCTTCACGTCCGCAGACGCAGCAGCTGTCACCGAACCGAGGGTCAAGTGGGCCGCTTCGCCAGCAACACCGAGAGGTTGCAAGTTCTGCATCCCGTCACCTTCCGGGACGGCATTGGAAACATAGGCCAAGGCCTGCGGTGCCTGTCCGATGGGAATGGTTGCAATCACCGTATTGGTCAGCGTGTCGATGGCCGCCAATGCATCGGCATTTTCCAGGCCAACGTAAATGCGTGTGCCATCGCCAGAGGGCCACAGGCCATGCGGGAGCTTACCGACCGGGATCGTAGCCACTTGCTCAAACGTGTCGGTGCGGAAAACCTTGATCTGGTTCAATCCGCCAACAGTCACATAGGCAAACATGCCATTGGCATTGCCGACGATATTCACGTGATTGGTGATCGGCCCCGTGTCCAGCGTTTTGAGAAGTTTGAAAGGAGGCTTGGCATCAAACACCTGTGTCCTGCCCACGTCTTTCAGCGTGAACCAGACCTGCTTGCCATCGGGCGTTGCGGCAAGATCAGGGCAGAACGGACTTTCCTGCTTCACATGGCCGACGATCTTGTGATCGGCAATGGAGATGACAACGGTTTCCGGATTGAACGACGAACAGACATAGCCGTATTTGTTGTCAGGTGAGAAGATTTGCATGCCCGGTCCCGCGGGAACCTTGATTCGCGTCTTTTCTGCAAATGTATGTCCATCCAGAACAGCGATGTAATCTTCACCCCGAACCGTGACCCAGACTTCCTTGCCGTCAAGTGTGAAAAATGCCTCATGTGGGGCCCGCCCGAGGTAGGTGACGTGTTTGATCGCGTTGGTGGCCGTGTCGATAAACGTAACAGAATTGGTGCCGATCGAGACAACCGCGAGCGTTTTGTGATCGGGGGAGAAACCCATGCCGTGCACAAGCACCTGGCCGCGATAAAGCGGACTGAGATTGCCGGGTTGTGGATCTCCGAGCCGGATCACGCCCAACAGCTTGTTATCGACGGGATCGGTAACCGATACTGTATTGGAGAACTGTTCGGCAGCGTAGACGCGATCGCGATGACTGACCGGAACGTCGGGTGCCGAGGCCAATCCGGGCACCTGCCCGGCCAAAGCAGGAACCAACCCTGCGACTGCGGTGCCAATCAGCAATGTTATTGTAAAAAGCTTCAATCTCATTTCAAACTCCCTATTTCATGTTCATGGCTGGTGACATGGACATTGCTTGCGTTGTCGGCGAGTGGGTATCCAAATCAGGTATGAACGAGGTTTGGGTCGGAGATGGTTTGGATGGAGGCAGGGGTTCGCCGATCGCCAGGCGCATCGCTGCAATTTCCTGTTGTTGCGTGACAATGATTTCCTGGGCGAGACGCTTTATATTCTCGTTGTTGCCATAGCGCAGAACCGCCAGTGCCATATCAATCGCGCCCTGATGATGCGGCACCATCATCGCAACAAAGTCGCGATCAACGTCACCGGTTGGCTTGACCTCCATGTCCGCCATCATTTTTGCCATGGCCGCATCATTTTGCGTCAGAAATGGCGTTTCGTTCTGCATTGCAGATTTCGTCGCGTCGCTCATGCATATCACGTCGCTGGAAGGATCGCGCGCCGCAGCAATGGCGGACCAAGCGACAGCAAGTGTTCCCGCGAGAAGAAGTGCTCGTTGACCATTGAGATATCGATGGGACATGTCTTTCATACTCCGATCGGATTGTGTGTGTTCTGATGGTGAGACACGCCAAACGCCGGTTTATTCCACGCCGTGAGATTTTTTTGCATTGAGCATGTTCGAGCGAGCTGCTGCGCCGAAGCCGGATGCTGAAGTCTCTTTACCGCTGCCGTTTGCAACTTGAGGCTTGGTGGAAGGGTTGACCGTCCAATAAGGGCGCCGCCTCGCAGTGTTGTATTTGTCGCCAGAATGCCTGAGACGCCTGTCTGCGGCGGGGTCCAACATACGCAACAGCAAGGTGGCTGTCCGTTGAAGGTGCGATTGAAAACCGCCGTGGAGGTTGCAGACGAGACCGCTTTTCCCGCGGCCTCCATTTTGGGAACATAGTCTCGCTTTCCAGATTCTTTCGCTCTTTACAGATCCGTCGCTATCAGTGGCTGCAGAAACCCGCCCAAATGCGAGCAGGTGACGGCAGCACAATCACGCCCCGCAACCAGACAACTGTCGAAATCCTTTTGATGCAGGAAAGCCACGAGAAAGCCGGCTATGAAGCTGTCGCCCGCGCCGGTCGTATCCACCACCTCTGTCTTCCTACTGCCTATTCGAATTTCACCGTCACCACCGTGAGCGATTGCACCGGCACTGCCGCATGTGACGACGGCGTTGAGAGCACCTGCGGCGAGATAGGCTGTCAGCAATTGTGTTGCACGTGCGGCGTTCTCCCCCGCCGACCCGAAGGCGATTGTCAGCCCATGGGGTTCAAGGTGTGCTGGATCATTGTTGACGCCGAGATCCTGCGATACGCTGACACCCCGCTCCGTGAGGTGACGACGCAGCGTTCCCCCGTCATCGAGCCAACCGATATGCACGTGATCCATTGTTTCGAGAACTGCCAGATCGCGAGCCGATGGGGCATATCCAGAGCAGGTGCCAAAATCTTCGTCGACTATTATCCGATCGCCTGATGAGGCTATCGAAATTTGTGTCGACGCCGTTTTGCCGGCTTTGCTCTGGACGTATTGAACGTTCACGCCATTTTCTGCCAGGAGCGCGACCGTGCGGCTCCCGGCAGCATCCTCACCAACGGCACCGAAGTAGAACGACTGGCATCCCAGCCGCGCGAGTTGAACCGCAACATTGACTGCATTTCCACCAACGACCGAATATGCCGGAGGCGCCTGAAAGTAATCGATGCAATTATCGCCAACGGCAGCAATGCGCAGTGGTGTCTTCAACGTGCTTAAACCTTTCTTCAAATCGAAGGATGGCTTGGACCATGATCGTCTCTAGTATGCGACCCGCTTATAGTAACGACGGGTGGTCAGCGGATGGTTCCGGATCACTTCCAAATGGGCGCTGATCCGCTCCAAAACAGCTGCCAGCATAACGGGCGAGACAAGCCCGCGCAGTTCGGCAGAAATACCTGGCAGATCAAATGCCGCCGTATCGATGACCGACACCTGATCGGTATAGTTTTGTGCGAAGCTCTCCACACGGTCGGCCAGGGGGCGGCAAGCATCTTCCCCCTTGAGCAGGAACAGGCTGACATTCTTTTCGACAAGCTCCAGCGTTCCGTGAAAGAAATCCGACGCATGTACGGGACGCGCGCGTATCCATTGCATTTCCTCCAGAATGCACATGCCGTAGTAAAAGGCCGCCGGCCACACATTCCCGGCGCCGGTTATGATGTGATAATTGGAATTCGCCAACCGCGTGGCCAGCCCATTTGCCTGATCTTCGAACGAACGCTTCACGTCGAGAAGAAGCCCCGGCAACTGTGTGAGTTCACCAATCAGTTGGTCATAATTGGCAATCTCGCCGCGGTGTTTCATAACGGACAGAGCAATAATCAAGGATTGCAGATAGAAAGATTCGCAGGACGTATCGTCTTCTGCGAAATTTACGAACACGTGATCGCCACCCTTTCCAAGAGGTGTCTGCTCATGTCCGACAAGGGTGATAACCGTTGCCCCTAGCGTTTTTATTTTCTCAAGCAGTGCCACGCTCTCTTTGGTCGTGCCGGATAGCGAGGGCATCACGACGATCGATTTCGCGGTGAGATTGCGCGAACCGGTCACCAGCAGCTCTGCCGTCGATTCGATAAAGGCGGGAAAACGCGACTGCCGCTGCAGCAATTGCGCGGCGGGCTGCATAAGGATTGCTGCGCCGCCGGTGCCGAGGAAAAATATGTTTTCAGCTCCGCGAGCCAAACAGCTTCCTATGACCTGATCAAGGCGGTTTTCCAGCGCGAGCGCGCCGGTTTGGATACGGAGATATCGCTGTTCATCAAAATTCAGCATGTTGGTCTTTCTGGGAGAGAAGTGTGGATTGTTCCAAATCGGAGATACATTCATAGTTGTAAGACAACTGACATCATTGTCAATAATGCCTATATGAAAGAGAGCGATTTAAATGATAAGTTCAGCAAAAGCCTTCTTGACCGGATCATATTTGTCAGACAAGGAGGATTAAAACCACTTGCTGACGAGGTGATCCGTGGACGAGCCCCTTCGCGATATGCGAACATTGGTCATTCAACTTCGCGAAAGAATTGCTGACCTCATTCGCGAGCAGGCCCTCCGGCCTGGCGATAAACTCCCGACGGAAGCGCAACTGACGGCGCGTTTCAAAATCTCCCGGCCGGCATTGAGGGAAGCATTGAAACTGCTGGAACAGGACGGATTGATCTACGTCGAACACGGGCGCGGTCGATTTGTCTCGGCAATGTCCGCCATCCAGATCGACCGCCCTATAACGGTCTTCGAAAGTGTGACGGAAATGACCGGACACTATGGCTACAACACCGTCAACAAGGTCTTGTCCATCTCCGAAGAAGCGCCGGATTCGGCCCTGGCAAAGCAACTGCACCTCGACGAAGGCGCGCGCGTGATCCGGCTCGAACGATTGCGGTTGGAGCATGACGATCCGATAATGTATTGCGTGGATTATGTGCCGCGCAGCATCATAACCGCCCGCCTTTACGACATCGACTGGAGCGGCTCGCTATTGGCCCTGCTGGACCAGTACAAGCAAAGGCCTCGTATGTCGGCCGCGTCCGTTTCAGCCGTGATGCTACCGCAGGATGTCGTGGATCGAAATGATCTGCGCAATTTTGGGCCTGCGCTGCTGATCACTGAAACCTGTTTCAATGCAGCGGGAACACCGGTGGTCTATGCCCTGGACTACCACAAGGGCAGTCATTTTTCATTCAGTCTGGCGCGCAGGTAACGGTGTGATAGCGGCGTCTGCCGCTGGCGCATTTGCCCATGCCGGTCAATGCAGTATTTGGCTCAAGAAATGCCGGCTGCGCTCGTTCTGCGGATTGTCGAAAAAGTCATTCGGCTTGCCTTCCTCGACAATCTTGCCGCGATCCATGAAAATGACGCGATCGGCAACCTGTTTTGCAAAGCCCATCTCGTGGGTGACGCAAATCATGGTCATCCCCTCTTTGGCCAGAGACACCATTGTGTCGAGCACTTCCTTGACCATCTCCGGATCAAGCGCCGATGTGGGCTCGTCAAACAGCATGATCTTCGGATTCATGCAAAGAGCGCGGGCAATAGCGACACGTTGCTGCTGGCCGCCGGAAAGCTGGATCGGATATTTGTTGGCCTGCTCGGGGATGCGCACACGCTCAAGATAATGCATGGCGATCTCGACGGCTTTTTTCTTTGGCGTTTTCCGCACCCACATGGGCGCCAAAATGCAGTTCTGCAATATGGTCAGGTGAGGAAACAGATTGAAATGCTGGAACACCATGCCGACTTCCCGCCGCACTTCGTCGATCCGGTCTTCATCAGCGGTCAACTCAATACCGCCCACGACGATCTTGCCTTCCTGGTGGGCCTCGAGCCGATTGATACACCGTATCAGGGTGGATTTACCTGAACCGGACGGTCCGCAGATCACCACCTTTTCCCTGGGAGCGATCACAAGGTTGATGTCGTCCAGTGCATGGAAGCTCCCAAACCACTTATGGACGCTGTTCAGTTCAATTTCGACTGATGAAGCGGCGGATTTTGTCATGGCATTTCCCTTGGAGCGAACATTAGCGTTTCAGCGACCGGCCGAACCGCTCTTCAATGCGGGCCTGCACAATCTCGAGGCCGATGGACAGGAGCCAGTAGATCATTGATGCCGTAATGAGCATTTCGATGTGCCTGAATTCTTTCTGGCCCATCGTGCGCGCCAGATACATGATCTCCCAGACCCCCACGACCGATACCAGCGAGGAATCCTTGAGCATGGCGATGAATTGATTGCCGGTCGGCGGAATGATGACGCGCATGGCCTGCGGTAGGACAACCAGAAACATCGTATGATTGGGCCTCAGACCGAGCGCTGTTGCGCCCTCACTCTGGCCGCGCGGTATGCTTTCAATGCCGGCCCGGAAAATCTCGGTCATATAGGCGCCATAACAAAGCGACAGCGCCAGAATGCCAGCCGGGATCGCACCGATCACATAGCCCACCTGCGGCAAGCCCAGATAAATGATGTAAATCTGCATGAGCAGCGGCAGACCGCGGAACAGCGATGTGTAGAAACTCGCAAGTCCGTAGATGACACCGTTCTTGGAGAGCTTGGCGATTGCGCCAATCAAGGCGATGACCGTGGCAATGAAAATTGAGATCACCGATATATAAAGGGTCGTGACGACGCCTTGCGTTATGAGGAAGCCAATCTTCTTTGCAATGAATGTAAAACTGAGATCGAATGAATAGAAGAACAACAACAGCAGGCCGAACAGTTCCGCCCATACGGCGCCGATCTGGTACGTCCTGGGTAAAAGCCCCAGAAGTTTCCAGTTAACTGCAATCAGCAGGGCAAAGCAGATCGCGGCTAAAGCGCGTGTTATCTCGGGCGAGGCTGCAATTCCCGGCGCCAATGAAGGAAACAGGGTCGTAATCCAGTTTCCGCCCACACCCATCCAGTAGAGCATGGCCGCAACAAACACGACAGCGATGACGGCTCCGATACGCCTTGTTGCCTTTGGGTAGGACAGAACGAGAGTTGCAATCATTTTGATCCCCATAGTCAGACGGACGATCGTTCTCGCCACCAATCCTGAGCCTGTAGTTTCCAGTAAGTGAGTTGCGCCACCGTCAACCCGGCCAAGCCTCCAGCCCAGACGAGGCCGAACGGCTTGAACAAATTGTATCGGTCGGATTGCCCCAGGATGGCCTCGGCCACGAGCTTGCCGCCAATGGCGGTCGTGTTCAAACCATGCCCACCAAATGCGGTGCAATACCAGACGTTCGGCTGCAGTTGCCCGATCTGCGGCATGAGGTGCCTGGCATAGGACATCAATCCGGACCAGGATGTTTCGATCTTAAGATCGGCAAGTTGAGGATATGTGCTTACCATTTCCCGCCGCAGCTCGGCGGCAAGCGCAGCCGGTGACGCTGCCCTTGTGGTAATCCGGCCGCCCCATAGCAGGCGTTTGCCCCCCTCAACGACCCGATAATAGTCCCCTGCCCTGCGGTTGTCACCCACGGCGTGCGACGTATCGACGGCCTGCCGGATCAGTTCGGGTGCTTCTTCTGAAAGCATGACGTAGGTCGCGATCGGCAGAAAGCTTCGCTTCAGCTTTGGCAGAAAACCGGTGGTGTAACCGCCCGTCGTCACGACGATGCAACGCGCTTTGACCTTTCCCGCGCCGGTGTGAACAATCTTTTCAGGTTGGGAAAAGTCGTTGGCAATCGCGGGGCTCGCTTCGAAGATCTTTCCGCCCAATCGTTCAATCTCCGCGGCGACGCCACGCAAATAATTCAACGGATGCATGTGAAAGGCCTGCGGATCGCGCAATGCCTGGAAATAGCGCCTGGACCGGAGTTTCGCCTGCACTTCATCACGGCTCAGATAGTCCACGCCATAGTCGAAATCCCGTTGAAGGACTGCAGCGCGGGCCTTCAGAGCATCCCCATCGTCATATCGCAAGACAGACATGATCCCGTGGATAGGGTCTGCCGACGCAATGTTCAGATCGTTGATCGTGTCGCGGACAAAGCGCATGCCTTCAATGGACAAGGCATGAAGCTTGTGCGCGCTTTCAGGCCCAACCATGCGGGCTATGGCATCGCCGTCATTGGCAAAACCCGAACCGATGAAGCCGCCGTTTCGCCCGGACGCTCCCCAGCCGATACGCTCGGCTTCCAGCACAACGACCGTCTGGCCGGCCCGTGCCAACTGAAGAGCAGTGGTAATTCCGGCGAGACCACCGCCAATAACGCAGGTGTCGCACTCGACAGTGCCCGATAGAAGGGGAAATCGTCTGTCTTCGGCAATTGTCCGTCGATAGAACGTATCAATGTAACTCATTGCTTGCTCGCGAGGGGAATGCGTTTGAAGGATCGAATACCGGGAGGATAGAGCGCGGGTATTGCCACAATCGTCGGCGCCCGCGCTCTTCCTTGTCAGTTGGTGCTATAGTCCTTGCCATACCATTTGGTGGTCAACGCCGTGAGCGTGCCGTCCGATCGCATCGCCCCTATGATTTCACCGATCTTGGCGGTCCACTCGGGATCACCCTTTTCGGCGATCACGACAAGCGGTTCACGGAAGGCATAGCCGCCATCAAGAATTCGAACGGGATATCCGTTCTTGATTGCGTTCTGCGCTGTCTGCTCCGGGGCGATAACCGCATCCAGACGCACTCCGTCGCCAAGGCGAAGATCGTCAAATGGCAGCATTGAATCGGCAAAGGTACGAACTTCACCTGGTTCGACTTTATACTCGACCGGTGGCAGGCCCGGAGCATCGATCTCAAGCTGACGACGGATAAAATCTTCTGACGTCGTTGCCGTCTCGACGCCGATGGTCTTGCCGTTCAAATCCGCGCTCGATTTGGCTTTGCTGTCCTTATGGACGACGTAGACATAGGGGCTGTAGTAATACACCGATGCGAAATCGATAACTTGCGCACGGGCTTTTGTCGGCGTTACGGAACCGACGCCCACGTCATACCGCCCTTGCCAGCGACCGCCCGTCAGAGTAGCCCAGTCCGGGGTCTGGAAGGAGACTTCGACGCCAAGTCGCTTGCCGATCTCCTTGGACATGTCGATATCGAAGCCGACCATTTCGTTGTTGTCATCGAGATAACTTTGCGGCGGCCAACTGCTGTTGGTTGCAACCACCATGGCCTTTTTCTGCATTACCCGCTCAAGCGTTGTTCCCGCTTGCGCTGCCGGTACGAACGAAAGCGCCAATATCCCGGCCGCCAAACTCTTGATTATATAACCCATGCCATCCTCCTGAATGCGACGTCGGCCCCCTGCATTTCAATGCTTATGTAAGACGTCAGACAATGCAGTTCATAGCCAATGACCTATGGAGTCAAGACGGCGCCCGCCATTTTATGCGCAACGCCCGCAAAAGTTGTTGCAATTTGAATATGAGATCATGAGAAATGAAAATGTCAGGTTGCAGCTTGAAATCCGCACTGTTTAGATCACGCGCACAGCTTGCGGGAAAAGGGCACAGGCCAGCAATCGGATCATCGCCCCAAACGGAGCGATGAGGCGCGGTTGAGGAACACGGGGAAGCGGGGCCGCCCCCTGCCCGGTTTTGATCCCTCAACCTATCTGCACAGAACCTTCGAAGCTGCTATCAAGATGCAGCGTGCGCTTTGCCAGGCTTAGGATCGACCCCAACAGCCTGTTCGCAAAGTGCCACGTGTTTGGCCAGCGCATCGATTGGCAGGAACGCACTGACCGTGCAAATATCGCGCTTTTGGAACTTTGGCATTCCCTGGAGCTCCTTCAGTCGTTCAAGAAGTGCAAACCGGTTCATACTCGTCTCCTTCATCCACTGGTTGGCGTTTGCCCCGACCCCTTCTCATGTATCCATCAAGCAGCCCGAACTCCGGCTTTCAATGGAATCTCGATGTCGACCTCCAGCATCGAGACCTGGTCATCACTGTTCATTGTCACGCGAACTTTTTCCCGATCGATTTGTATGTGCCGCGTAACGACTGCCAGAATTTCTTCCCTTAACAGAATGACCAGGTCGGAATGCCCCTGCGATGCACGTTCATGGGCAAGCAGAATCTGCAGACGTTCGCGCGCCTTGGGTGCCGAAGCCTGCTTATTGAAGAAACGGAAAATGCTCATGCTGCCCTCCGCCGGAATATTTTGCCCAACAGACCACGCTTTTCACTGGGAATGGTGACAGGGATCGTTTCGCCGGCGAGGCGCCGTGCGGCATCCATATAGGCCAAAGCCGGTGCGCTATCCTTGTCAGCCAGAGTTACCGGCGAACCGATGTTGGATGCGCGC
Organism: Phyllobacterium sp. SL163; assembly: GCF_049896885.1. NCBI lineage: Bacteria > Pseudomonadati > Pseudomonadota > Alphaproteobacteria > Hyphomicrobiales > Phyllobacteriaceae > Phyllobacterium > Phyllobacterium sp. SL163. The sequence continues at coordinate 257,493 of NZ_JAFCVE010000005.1, forward strand.
AGGACGTCCTGGCTTTCGGGAATGATGCCAAGCAGCGGAATGGATAGAATTTCGAGAACGTCTTCCACCTTCAACATATCGCCGCGTTCCGCCCGGTTTGCATCATAGCGGGTTAAAAGGAGATGTTTTTCCATTCTCTCACCGCGTTCGGCCTTGAGCGTCTTTGAGTCGAGAAGGCCAATAATCCGGTCTGAATCCCGAACCGAGGAGACCTCCGGGTTCGTGACGACGACTGCAATGTCGGCGTGGCGCATCGCCAGCGTCGCACCGCGTTCAATGCCTGCCGGGCTGTCGCAAATGATCCAGTCAAAGGATTTCTTCAAATCTTCGATGACCTTTTCCACACCCTCAGCCGTGAGATTGTCCTTGTCGCGGGTTTGAGATGCAGGCAGCAGGAAGAGCGTATCAAGCCGCTTGTCGCGAATGAGCGCCTGGGACAATTTCGCGTCGCCCTGGATGACGTTGACCAGATCGAAGACGACACGGCGTTCCGCACCCATAACAAGATCGAGGTTCCGCAATCCCACGTCGAAATCGATGACAACCGTCCTCTCATTGCGCTGAGCAAGTGCCGCACCAAGTGCGGCGGTTGACGTTGTTTTACCAACGCCTCCTTTGCCCGAGGTCACTACCACCACTTTTCCCATATTTTTTTCCTACCTTCCTCGAGCCCTGATTCAACCAAATGCCTCTGCCAGTATGGTGTCTCCCTCGAGCCACAGCTGGACGGCTTTCCCGCGAAGCCGAGGTTCCAAATCCTCCGCTGTCTTGTAAAGGCCATCTATGGCCAACAGTTCTGCTTCAAGTTTGCGGCAAAAAATGCGCGCCGATGCGTTGCCGGCCGAGCCAGCCATGGCTCTGCCGCGCAGCGTGCCATAGACATGGATAGAGCCACCCGCGACGACTTCAGCACCCGAGGCGACCGACCCGATGATGGTCACATCGCCCTCCGGAAAAATCACCGATTGCCCCGATCGCACAGGCTCCTTGATGATAATCGACGGCATCACGCGGACCTGAGCTCCGCTGGAAGCGTTCGCCGACGTGAAAGGAGGCTTGGCATTTCCGCCGCGTGGTTCGATTGCCGCCGTTGCTGCGGGAGCCTGGAAATCCGTCGCGGATTTCCCGCCCCGCATTGCCGGTGGCATGCCGGGAGCAAGCAGTGATGGGCGGGCACCTTCTATGCCCATGATCGACACCCCGCGCTTGGCAAGCTCTTCAATCAGCAGCGCCAGCCCAGCACGGTCGGTTTGCAGGTTCTCAACGTCGAGAACGATCGGTTTACCCAGGAAGAACCCCGCAGAACGTGATGCAAGGTCGTCCAGTTGGAGCAGCCAACGATCGATCGGCGCTTCGGGCGAAAGCACAAGGGCAAGAAACGACCGGCCTTTGAGGCGTATTGGTTGAGAATCTGTTAGCACTTTGTTCATCTAAGTTAATTTTTCGTTCCGGCGGTATAGGCGGCGAATGGTTAACAGATGGTTAATTTTCGCCGATTTCACACAGGTGAAAATCTGCAACCCGGTCCATGCACGGAGGAAGCAGGCGGGTCTCGCTCGACCGATTTTACCGGATAAGTACCGCCCCGAAAGCTGTCCCAATATGATCTGAAGTTTGCCCGCGGCGCGATAATCCTATTCGGCCCTGATGTACGGGAAAGCTGCAAGTCCATCGCAACACATGCGGCCTCCTTTCAGGAGCAACTGCATGTATTATTTGACTCCGAAATTGCGTCCGCTGTATCTATACGTCAGGCTGCGCGCTACACTGCCTGCAATTGTTTGGAGGAGGGGGAGACATGAAGCCCAATGTTTCGCGTAGAACCTTTATCAAAGGCAGCGTCGCGGCAGGCATCGCCGTCAAGGTGTCTTTTCTCTCAGCGCCGGCGCAGGCTGCACTTATTCAAACGCCTCCCTCACCCGGGCCCGACTGGCTTAAAACAGACGGTCGGCCGAAATTCCGGCTCGACGCCATCGCCAAGGTCACAGGCGAAAAGACCTTCGCCCGCGATTACCGTGCCCGCGATCTTGAAAACTGGCCGAAGGAGCAGGCGCACGCCTTCATGCTGCACGCGACCAAAGCGGATCGCATATTCGAAGGCATCGATTTAAGCCTTCTCGGCGACGACTTGAAACCCGACCGCCTCGTTCTTCACGAAGATCTCGTTGCCGACAACATCACCATCCCGGGCGAAGGCTTTTACGGTGACGTATTCTTCGTGCCGAAAGGGCAAACGGCCCGGCTGCTGGGGCAGCCGGTAGCCTTGCTTATCTATCATGATTTCGCCCGCTACGACGCGGCCAAGCGGCTGATACGCTTTGACGATACGGTGGTTCGCTATGGCGCTAAGGCGCCTTACAGCCATCCGGCGCACTATGGCGCGGCGCGTTATGTGCGCATCGACGGCGGCACGCCTGGTGCGGATGACCGATACTCATCGCTGAAGGATGCTGTGATTTATGGCGGTTTTGCCGGTGATGAACCGGCGTGGCCAGCTGCGGGCGATGGCAATGCCATGGCACGCGGCATGGCTGCCGCTGCGCAGATCGAGAAGGAAATCAGTAACGCCGGCAACGACCTGCTGGTCTTCAAACACAAATACTTCTCCCAGTCGGTCGACGCGTCCGCCATGGAAGCGGACAATGGCAATGTCTGGTACGATGCATCAACCGGTATCCTTCACGTCATGATGGCGACGCAGTCGCCTTATGAAGTGGCCGAGGTCTCGGCAAGCCTCGTCTCCAAATCGAAATTCCATCTCAAGGAGGTCGACCTCAAGGTCGGCTATACCGTCGGCTACGGCACCAAGGATCATTCCATCTTTCCGTTTTTCTGCGTTCTGGCTGGCCTCTACGGCGATGGCCGGCCGGTACGGCTTGCCAATGATCGCTACGAACAGTTCCAGATGGGACTGAAACGGCACGCGTTCTGGATGGACAACACGCTGGTCGTTGACCGTCAAACCGGCCAGTTCCGCGCCATGACCGGCCATTTCAAGAACGACGGCGGCGGGCGCCCCAACTTCTCGTTTTCAGTGGGTTTCGTCGGGGCAACGGCGGCGCAGTCGATCTACTATCTGCCGAAAAGCGACTTTTCCGCCGCGGCCATTGCCTCGCGTGCTGTCGACGCGGGCTCGACGCGAGGCTATGGCACCCTCCAGTCGATGTCGGCAACCGAGATGATGGTCGATGAGGTCGCCGAAATCCTCAAAATGGATGCGATCGACCTCCGGTTGAAGAATGTTTTCAAGTCCGGCATGAAGAATACGCAAGGGGCTATCCCCGCAGGCGCGCTGCGCAACGAGGAAATCCTGCTCAAGGCGCGCGACCATCCGCTGTGGACAAAGCGCGCCGAGAAGAAAGCCGCGTTCGATGCGGCCAATCCCGGCAAGCGCTACGGCGTTGGTTACGGTCATGTACAGAAGGACTACGGTACGGGCGCGGAATCGGCACTCGCTGCGCTTGAGTTCGATGCATCGGGCCGGATCAGGTTCGCGCACGTGGCACATGAGATCGGAACCGGCACGACCACGTCGCAGGCGATCATGGTTGGCGACATTCTCGGCCGCGTTCCCGACGAGACGGAGTTCGGCAAGGTGCGCTGGCCGCAGATGCCGCTCGAAACCTCCGAAGAGCCATATACCATGTCTCAGGAAGACGAAGACAAGCACAGCCAGAACCCGCGCTGGACGCCAAGTTTCACCTCGCCCATGAGCGCGACCAACAGCGTCTATTATCTCGGCCATGCCACGCGGCAGGCGGCGCATGCGCTTGTCGACCTTGCCATTTGGCCGGCGGCAAAGTCACTGTGGTCGCGCGGCATTGGCGGCGGATCGATGACCCCCTACACCGTGCGGCGGGAGGACATCCGGCTTGAAAACGGCCAGGTGAACGCGGGCGGACTGGCGCCGCTCAGTTTCGAGGCGGTTGCGGCCGAAGCGCACCGGCTCGGTCTCGTCACCGGCGTGACGGTCCACACCTTCAACCGATGGCAATGGACGGAAGCCGAATTCGACATCCCGAATGCAGGACGGGTGCGGCTTCCAATCGATGCGCTTGCGGTGAAATATGGCGATGGCGCCTCCGCCGAAACCAGAACGCTCATGACGCTGGACGGCTGGCAGTTCGTCAACCGGGCAGCGGTTCACTATCCGCCCACCCAGCGCAACAATGCCGGCGTCACCTATTATGCGCCGATGGCGACACTGGCCGAAATCAGCATCGATACCGCGACAGGCGAAGTGACGCTGATTTCGCACCACTCGATCATGGAGTGCGGAACCCAGGTCGTCCCGGAACTGGTCTCCGGGCAAATCCAGGGAGGCATCGCCATGGGTATCGGCCATGCGCTGAAGGAGTACCTGCCGCTTTACGAGGACGGTCCCGGCGACGGCACCTGGAACTGGAACCGCTACGAGCTGCCTCGTTCCAAAGACGTGGCGGTCTGGACCCAGACTGTGGAAATCCTCGCGCCGCTTTCGGAGACTGACCCGCCCAAGGGTATCGCCGAGGTCGTGATGATTGCGGTGGTGCCGGCGCTTGCCAATGCCGTGTCGCACGCCATCGGCAAGCGCTTCTACGATTTGCCGATTACACCGGAAAAGATACGGGGAGCGCTGGCATGACCCTGGCCACAAAGAAGCTGTCGCTGACCGTCAACGACAAGGCCATCGATCCCGTCGACGTGCCCGAGGGCATGATGATGCAGGATTTTCTCTACGAGTATCTCAATCTCACGGGTTCGCGCATGGGCTGCGGGCAAGGCATCTGTCATGCCTGCACGGTGATCGTGGAAAAGGATGACGGTACACTCGACGAGGTGCGCACCTGTATTACGGGCGCGCATTGGTTCAAGGACAAAAAGGTGCGCACGGTGGAGGGGCATGCCAGGCGCGATGCCTCTGGCGCCATTGTCGAACTCTCGCCAATTCAGCAGGCCTTCATCGAGAATTTTTCGTTCCAATGCGGTTACTGCACGCCGGGTTTTGTCACCGGTGCAACCGTTTTCATCGACCAGTTGAAACGAAAGCCGATTGCCAGGGCCGATCTGGAGCAGGCTATCACTGAAGCGCTTGATAATCATATCTGCCGCTGTACCGGTTACGTCCGCTATCACCAGGCCGTACGCGACGTGGTGCTGAAGACACCCGGCCTCTTGAAAACCTGAGGGAGTAGTCCATGACGTTGCGTAGGCTCCTCTGGATAATGGCGATACTGATCGTGTGCGGCGGTCTGGTTGCGGGCAGCGTTTTTGCCGGTCTGTTCGAGAAAAGCGCCGTGGCCAAGGACATCGAGCAGCCCCTGACTGCGGACGAGATGAAAGCATTGGCGCAACGCGGCGCCTATATCGCGGTTGCCGCAGATTGCTATGCCTGCCACACGGCAAAGGGCGGGGCTGCCTGGGCCGGCGGGCTGCCGATGCAAACGCCGTTCGGCACGATCTATTCCAGCAATATTTCGTCCGACAAGGAGAATGGTATCGGCAATTGGACCCGGTATGAGTTCCAACGTGCTGTTCGCGATGGTATCGGCAAGGACGGGAAACATCTCTATCCGGCAATGCCCTATGCCTCCTATAGGCAGATGACTCCGGAAGATGTCGATGCGGTCTACAGCTATCTGATGACGCGTGAACCCATGCCGGTGAAAAACCAGGATAACGACCTGGCGTTTCCCTTCAATATTCGCCGCACGCTGACCTTCTGGAATCTTGTCAACCTGCCCGGCGCGGTGCCGGCAAATGATCCGGCACGATCCGCATTATGGAACAGGGGCCGTTACCTGGCCGATGCGCTCGCCCATTGCGGCGAGTGCCACACACCGCGCAACCTGATGCAAGGCATGGAGCAGACGCGGTATCTGCAGGGAACGATCATTGAAGGCGTCTTAGCGCCCGACGTCACGAAGGATGGGCTGACACGCATGGGATTTGACGTCCCCTTGCTGGCGAGCTTTATGAAGACCGGCATTTTCGCCGGGGGTGCGATGACCAACCAGATGTTCGAGGTTGTCCATTTCTCGACACAGTACATGACCGACGACGATATGAAGGCACTCTCGGCCTACCTGTTCAACCTCGATGCCGTGCCGGACCAATCCCCGCCGCCACCAGCGCCCAAGCCGATCAATGTGGCTCCCGAGCTTACAGCGTCGGTACGGGGAACTTATCTCAACCTTTGCTCGGGCTGCCATGGCGCCCAGGGCGAAGGTATTCCGCATGTCGCGGTTCCGCTGGCCACCAACACGTCACTGCGCATCAATGACGCGCGCAATTTCGTCCGCACAGTCCTGCATGGCATTCCCGCACAACGTTTCCCGGGTCTCGAACGCATGCAGCCGATGCCAGCGTTCAAGGACCAGCTGACGGACCAACAGATAGCGGATCTTGCCAACTGGGCACGGGCAACATGGGGTGGCCAGGAAACGAACGTCAAGTCGGCGGACATTGCCTCGATCCGTCACGGCAATTAAAGGCAACACTGTTGCCAACGGTCGCAAACGACGTGTGGCCCCTGACGGCTTTCCTTTGAGCAAGCCAGTTCGCGCAGCATTCTTGCCAGGCTGGTGATCAGTCGGGGTTACGCGCTCCGCCAGATGGCGAGAGCACCCGATGAATGTCGGCGGCCGTCATGGCCACCGACCGGATGAGCGTTTTTTTGTCTCAAGCGCCGGCGAACGCACGAACCTCGCACGTGCCTTCCCATCCCGGCATGAAGTCCTTGTGCAGTTGCATAAACTCGACCGCCGACGCTACGGCCTCGTCCTTGTTGCCAAATTCCATGATTGCATAGCCGCCGATGACCTCCTTTGCTTCGACGAAAGGGCCGTCAATGACGCTGAGCTGTCCGTTTGCTATGCGCACCTGCGCACCCATCGTGACTGGTGTGAGTCCGCCCATGTCGAGCATGCGGCCAGCCTTGATCTCCCGGTCGGCGAGCTTGTTCATCGCCTCCATGAGTTCCGGCGTGGGAGGTTGGGAGTGGGCGGATGTGACGATTGACATGAATCGCATTTGACAATTCCTCCTTCGGCGAGCTGCGGGCACCATTGCCGCTGAACTGGCTCACTTATCAAGACAACGATCCAGCTCTTGCCAAATCGACATCCGTATTGAAAAAAATCCCACTTGTCTCAAGGTTGAGGGAACACACAATGCAAGATCGGGCTTTTGACATGGCCTTATGGCCGCCAATACTCCTGTTTCGCGATGCTCGACTATACACGATTTAGAGCCCAGCCCGGCTTTGAAATACCTTCTCCCGCAAAGGAATGCGCGCTAAACACGTACAGATGAGTTGCAAGCGAGTTGGCGGATTCGCGCCGAATCCAAGGGAAATATTTATGGAAAATTGGGATCCGGCCGTTATCAAAATGCTCAGCATCTTCATGCCGAGCACTTTCAAAAGCCGTGCAGCAATCAAACCGGAATCCCGGTTCGTCCACTACACCACGTCGAAAAATCTGCTCCAAATTCTTGACAGTGAAGAGATCGAGTTCAGAAACACCCGGGATATGAACGATCACCAAGACATCGAGACCGGCTTGGAAAGACTGCAGCATTGGATCAACAATTCAGGCGGTGCTGCACTCGCTGACGCGCTCGATCGATGTGCACCGGGCGTTTGGAACGAAGGCATAACGAAATTTCAGGACTGGCTGCCGGGTTTGAGAAACGAGACATATGTCTTGTCTGTAGCCGAACACGATCCCAACGAGAACAACACCGGACGCCTGTCGCTGTGGCGAGCCTTTGAAGGGGATGCAACCGGTGTTGCGGTCGTTGTCGACACTTCCCCGTTCATGCAAGTGGCACAGGCGTTGAAAGCTTATTCGAGCCCGGTTGCGTACTGGACAAGACAGCAGTTCGCTGGAGAGTTCGAAACTGTCACTGCGTCCATATTGGACAATCAGCAATTCATATCCCAGACCAACAGGCCCGTGCTACGCGAAGTTATATTTTTGATGCTGCTTTTCGCGGCCGTATGTTCCAAACACCCTGGCCTTCGCGATGAGCGGGAATGGCGAGTCTTGACCAACCCGCTTCTGTGGCCTTCGCCCATGCTTATTAAACACAACCCTGCTGTCGAGGGCAGCAACAGGACGATTTATAAACTGCCACTCAAAAATCGGCCAACGGAGAACATCACGGGATTGGAGTTTCCTCAGCTGATCTCGCGGGTCATTATTGGCCCCACAATGAATGCCGACGCCATCCGGGAAGAGATCGTGTCAAAATTGGCGGAGAAAAACGTCCCGCAGCCCGCTGCGAAAGTGATCATGTCAAAATTGCCTGTTCGTGCGAAAGCGATGGGGTAACACAGCGGAACACCAAGCTTGGTTGCCGCGTGGTCTGCCATCCATTGTCGGGCGAAAACTGTACCTTCGCACGCGCCGCTTGTGTCACTCTTCGAACACTGTGTTCAACGCACTTACAACCATTGGTATCCGGCCCCATATTGAGCGCTCCCCGAGCGACGGGGTTTGCTCCTTTTTAGGGATGATATCATGAAGAAGATCGGTTTTCTTTCGTTCGGCCATTGGGCGCCTTCCCTCCAATCGCAAACCCGTTCAGCCGGAGACGCTCTTCTTCAGTCGCTCGACTTATCTGTCGCTGCTGAGGAGCTTGGCATGAATGGCGCCTATTTCCGCGTGCATCACTTTGCCCGGCAATTGGCCTCCCCCTTCCCGCTGTTGGCGGCAATTGGAGCGAAAACCAAAAATATCGAAATCGGTACTGCCGTCATCGATATGCGCTACGAGAACCCGTTCTATATGGCCGAAGATGTCGGCGCGGCGGACCTGATCTCAAACGGCCGGCTGCAGCTTGGGCTGAGCCGGGGCTCCCCGGAACAGGTCATCGACGGCTGGCGTTATTTCGGTTATCAGCCAAACGATGGCGCCACCGATGCTGACATGGGACGTCAACACGCCGAGGTTTTTCTGGGCCTGCTCGGGGGCGAAGGTTTTGCTGAACCAAACCCACGACCAATGTTTCCGAATCCGCCCGGTCTGCTGCGCCTCGAGCCGCATTCCGAAGGCCTGCGAAAGCGTATCTGGTGGGGCGCTGGTTCGAATTCGACGGCGGTCTGGGCGGCCAAGCTAGGAATGAATCTCCAAAGCTCCACCCTTAAGAATGACGAGTCAGGTGAGGCGTTCCATATTCAGCAAGCGGCGCAAATACGTGCTTATCGCAACGCCTGGAAGGAAGCCGGCCACAATTGGACACCGCGCGTTTCCGTCAGCCGAAGCATCTTTGCATTGATGAATGACCGCGATCGCGCCTATTTCGGAAATGGCAGCAAGGAAGGAGACTCGCTTGGTTACATTGATGAAAACACCAGAGCCATTTTCGGCCGCAGTTATGCAGCCGAGCCCGAAGCGCTTGTGAAACAGCTCGCGCAGGATGAGGCCATCATGGAGGCGGATACTTTGCTGTTAACGGTGCCAAACCAGCTGGGCGTCGATTACAATGTACATGTGCTCGAGGCAATCCTGACGCACGTTGCGCCCGCGCTCGGATGGAGGTGACGGCGTCCAGCGAAATTCTCCGAACGCTGAGAGTTGGATCGAAAGCGTATATAGCCCAATTGATGTATATCGATGTAGAACAAGATCTAATCCCACTATAATCATGACATGCATGAAGAACGGGAATAGTATGCTGGGCTAAAATGGATTGGAATACATCCAAATAGGGAGCAACACGTGTCCATCGGTCAAGATACAAAACGCCGCAAGGCACACAATACGCCGACGGTAATCGTTATAGAACAACATACACTCGTGCGCACAACGATCATCCGGCTCCTCCAGGATGAACTTGCGGGCTGGGACTTCATCGACATGGTCTCAGTCAAGACACTCGATAGTGCTCTCGGGATGGATGTGCATGTCATCGCACTGGACATGGCTGGAAGAACTCTCGACAGCGCAAGTCTCTGCTACGATCTTGACGTAATTAGAGACATGTTTCCTGAGGCTTCAATCGCCCTTCTCTCCAACATGGATGATACGTTGGTCGCCTCTCAGGCGCTTGAGATGGGCATTCGCGGCTACTTCACAACCTCAGTTCCGATCGACGTCGCCCTTGCGGGCATGCGGCTCATCCTTGCCGGTGGTGTTTTCTATCCGCACCCGTTTGTCGCACACGCGAACGCGTCGGCGATGCGCAACAAGTCCCAGGACAAGCCGCGCAGAATAATCGAGAGCAACGCACACTATATGTCGATTGCGGATTTTACCCCGCGCGAAGCGGATGTTCTTGCAGAACTGCAATGCGGACATCCCAACAAAGTCATTGCGTGCAAACTAAATCTTTCGGATCATACGGTGAAAATGCATTTGCAGCACATCATGCGAAAATTGCAGGTGCAGAACAGAACCGAAGTGGTCGCACGGCTTGGTCAAAGGGTAACGTCAGACATTCCCGCGCAATAGATCCTGGACTATTTTGAGTGACGTCTTCTCCAGAATCCTCAAGCGCACTTAATAGTCCAGAACACCAATCTCTCTGCGCAACGCGATCCGTATCGCACCGCTTGCTGTCGTTCAATCTTCGCGAAACGCGCGGGTGAAACTGTCAAGGAGCGGCCTGACCGCGTAAAACGCCACACTGCTCTCCCCGGTTTCGATCAGCGCCTGCGCAGGCATGCCCGGAATCAGCGCAACATCGCGCATCTTCGCCAACCGTTCGTCGGTCACGCGAATTGTTGCGGCGTAGTAAGCTTGGCCGCTTTGCTTATCGACAAGACGATCGGCGGAGACGTATTCGACCACACCTTTCAGCAACGGTACGCGACGTTGATTGTAGGGAAGCAGATGAATCTGCGCTTCGAGTCCAGAATGCACGCGGTTGATATCTTCTGGCCGCACATGCGCGGACACAACAAGACTGCCGTTGCGCGGCACGAGATCGACGAGCGGCTCGCCAGCGCCAATAATACCGCCTGCGGTATGGATGCGCAGGTCAATGACCACCCCGTCCTCTGGCGCTCTGATTGCGGTCCGCGTGAGTTGATCGTCGATTGCCCGCAATCTTTCGCTCAGTTGCAATATCTGGCTTTCCGTGTCGCGAATGCCTTGGGCGACTTCGTTTAGCCGGTCACTTTCGATTTTCACAAGATAGGCTTGGCTTTCGCTGATGACCTGGTATGCGCGTGATATCTGGGCGATAACTTCGCCGAGCTGGCCATCGAGATCCGCTATTTCCCGTCCCAGAACAAGGAGCCTGGTCTTTCGTTCAAGCCCCTTGGCCGCCAACGGGGAGACTGCATCAAGCTCTTGTCGCGCGATTTCCACCCGCTGCGTCAGCGCCGACTTTTGTGCCACAAGACCAGAAATTTCCTCCTGCACCTGATCCATTTTCTTCTGCGTGATGGCGATCTCGGATTTCATCACCAGACGGCGCGTCTCGAAGATGTGATCTTGTCCGTCGAGAATGCCGTTGATTGCCGGATTGGTCACTCTGAGGATTTCGAGATCCGCGCCGTACATAACGCGGTCGCTGCCCTTCTGTTCTGCACTCAGGCGCGCGTGACTTGCCTTGGCATCCCAGAGCTGTCCCTGGAGACTGTCGCGCTCCGAGCGTGATTTCGTGTCGTCAAGCTGGAAGAGAACCTGGCCAGCTTTCACAGCGTCGCCGTTCTTGACAAGGATCTGCCGCACGATACCGCCTTCCAGATGCTGGATAACCTTGCGGCTCGTTTCAGGCTCGACAACACCTGCGGCGATGGCCGCGCTTTTGAGTGGCGCAAAGATCGACCAGGTGCCAAGGCCAATAATGAAGACCCCGATCAGCAGGTTGCCTAACAAGGCGACATTTCGAAGCCTCGGCATCGGGGAAGCAGGTGCCAGCGCCCCACTGGTTGGTCCAGCGATTGGCACATAGACGAAGTGCTTCTTGTTTTGATCCGACTTTACGATGGCATGACGCAATGTGTTAAGCACACCTGAAAACTTGAGCGGTATATCGAATTGAACGAGGGCCATTTCGCTGCCTCCTATGTCCCCGTTCGCGCTGGCGGTTGAAGGTACGTGTCGTAAATTTCGTCACTATCGCCGAAGGCATCGATGGTGCCGTTTCGCATGATCGCAATTTTGTTGGTGACTGGAAGAACACCCAACCGGTGCGTGATAACGACAACTGTCATCCGCTTGGCTCGCATGCGTTGGATCGCATTGAACAGGACACGCTCGCCGTCATAGTCCAGACTCGAGTTTGGATCGTCAAGCACAACGAGGGCTGGATTGCCGTAAGCCGCCCTTGCCAGTCCGAGCTGCTGTCGTTGTGCGCGCAGGAGCAAGCTGCCGCCCTCGCCGATGTCGGTCTCGTAACCCTGCGGCAAGCGCATGATGGCTTCATGCAGGCCGACAAGCTTGGCCGCTTCGATTGCCTTGGCGGAATCCGCGCCATCGAGTCGGCCGATTACTTCCTTGATCGCGCCGCCGAACAATTCGATGTCCTGCGGCAGGTATCCGATATGGCGCGTACCGCCGCAAAGACGCAGCGCTGATATATCCACGCCACCAAGCAGCGCGCTTCCGCTCGTTGGCTGCAGCACGCCAGCCATGATCCGCCCAAGCGTCGATTTGCCAGATCCCGATGAGCCGATGAGCGCCACGCAATCGCCGGGCGCGAGGCGCAATGAAACATCATTCAATATGTGCCGGTCGGCATACGGCACGGCGAAGCTCACGTTCTGAAGCACGAGGCTGCTGGATTCAGGCACCGGCACCATGCGCGAGCCGGCGTCCGATGCGACAGCAACCAACATCCTGTTGAGACGGTTGAAAGCGTTACGCGCATACGCAAAGGAACGCCAAGCGCCGATCGCACCTTCGATCGGTGTAAGCCCACGGCCCAGCAACAGGCTGGCAACGAAAATAATGCCAGGACTGCTGCTTTCCGCCAGTACCAGCCACGTGGCGGCACCCATCACCAGAATTTGCGTCAGCGTGCGGATGGATTTCGAGAAACCAAGAATGATCTCGGTCCGGTGCATTGCGTTGTCCTGCGCTATTCTCGCAAACTCCGCATCGCGGTAGACAACCTGCGCGGCTCCGTCCTGCATACCCATTGCCCGGACCACCTGGATGTATTTTAGCGCCATTCCGAACCGGGAGTAGCTCCGCGCCAGCGCCGCACTTGCGTGGGTCAGCGGTTCATGTGTGGCAAGCTCGGTTAGAAGGGCCAGAAACAGCAGCGCAAGTGCGCTCAAGAGGCCAATTGCTCCAAGCAGGGGATGAACGAGAAAAAGCAGAAGCAGGAAGACGGGCGCCCAGGGGATGTCGAAAAGCAGCGCGCTCGCCGGGGAATCGAGGAATTGGCGCAGCGAAGCAAGATCCCGATAGCAATCGGCCGCAACATTCGTATTGACCCTGGCTGCATATTCGAATGCGGCGGTAAGGACAACTGGCCGCATTCGATGATCGAGCCAACTGCCGATACGGGTAAGCGCAGCACGGCGCACGATATCGAGCACCGATCCAACAACAACCGCGACAGCGATGACAAGGGTCAACATCAGCAGCGTGTCGGTGCTCCGGCTCGACAGGACGCGATCATAAATCTGGAGGAGATAGATCGATGGTGCGAGCAGAAAGATGTTGTAACCGCAACTGTAGATGAAAACCAAACCAAAGGCTCCTGCGCAGGCGCGAAAGGCCACGACCAGATGCGTCGGTTGGCGCTCGGATTGTATGATATTCGTTGTCATTATCAGATCTCGGTTTTCGCGGTACTGACAAGGCAAACACCTGGCCGTCGATGAGGATCGCCGGTTTGGACCCGACGATCCTCACGGGCCGAAAGCGTCAGATCAAATGGCTCAGATCAAGATCGACATGGCTATGGTCGAAATGATCGAGAGTATTTGATACGGACTGAGTCGTTGTTGTGGGATCGGTGTGAACCACTGCAGCCGAGATATCGCCACCGCGTGCAATATTGCCGTTACCGCCATTACCGCCGACGCCGGCGAGAATAGTGGCATGCTGATCTGCGAAGAATTGGGTATTCTGGGTAGCCGTTGTTGCTGCAGAAACTGCTGCTACATCACCACCACTGCCGTTCGTCTCACTCCCGTTGGAGGTGGAAGCGCCGCCAGCACCGCCAGCACCATTGTTGGTGATGGAGGAAAGGGTTCCGTTCTCAGCTTCAGCTGAGCCACCGTGGCCACCAGGCCCCGCACCCCAATCTGCAGTTTGCCATACATGATCGCCATTATGCAGATCCGTATCTGCGCCATACACCGTCTGTGAATTGGCGACATACGCACTGGGATTGTAGTTGATATCTCCGTAGCTGTAGCCGTCGCCGCCGTTACCGGCATTTGCGTCGCCTGCGTTGGAATGATTGAGTTGGATCGTGTCAGATAATTGTGGAATAGGCATAACTTTACTCCCTTTACATGGTTTGTCAGTGTTTCTCCCACGTCCTGGTGCCCGGCGATGTCATCGCCAAGCAAGATAATCGCCCTAGAACAGTGCTCGCCATTTACATTGCGAGCTAGCTAGATATTCGGAGACGTTCTTTTGGGGAGGGTGCGGCTGCATAAGAGGCAAATCGCCAAAACATCCAACTGGCTATAGCCGCGCGCTGGTGCGCGACCTTTTATGATAATGCCGGCACTGCTGGCATTTCATTGCATTTGAGAGGGAAATGGGTGGAGGTTAGCGCACGGGGGCTGGAGATCCGCAGCCATATCCGGGGATCATGTGCTTACACATGAATGAACGAAAGAATGTCGTCTACCAGCGCTGAATGGGCATGCGAGATATCGCCGCCATGCCCACCGATGCCTGCCATTTGCAACGCATGCTGATCGTAAAGGACGTGATCAAGTTGTTGCGCATCGGCCGTGCCGCCCGCAGGTACCGCGATGTTGATCGGATGGAAATATCCTATGTTCACATCCACCATACTGCCGTTCGAAAAGCCCGACCCGCCACTTCCCGATGAATGGTTGCCGGTGAAAATCGTATCGGAACTCAGATTGAAACCGCCGCCATTGCCTCCTATGCCCGCGATCTGAATGGCGCCCTGATCGAAGATTGCGTTGTTGGTCTGATGGGCCTCGGCCGAGCCGCCTGCAGCACCGACCGCAATATTGATCGGCGAGAAGATGGCTACGTTCAGGTCGACCATGCTACCGATGAAATAGCCGTTGCCACCATGCCCCGCATACAGATCACCGCTATAGGTGAGTGCAGATCCGGACCCACTCGGGGAATCATGGATCGTTGTATTGTGATCACCGCCCGAGCCGCCGATTCCGCCAATCTGCGTGGTACCCTGCAGCATGGCCGAATTGTTCGATTGATCGGCAATCGCGTGTGAACCCGGCCCTCCAGCTACGGCAACGTTGACCGGCACGAAACTCCCGACATCCGCGCTTACCATTCCGCCGTAGAAAATCCCGTTGCCGCCGCTGCCGGCATGATGGAGAGTGTCCCCACCGCCGCCGCTGAGCACAGCGTTGCCGCTGCCGCCGTTCCCGCCCATGCCAGCCATTTCGGTGGAGTGCTGATTCATCAAGGCATTGTTGCCCTGCTGTGCCTCAACCACAGTGTGAGGACCAGCAATTGCGGCATTGGAAGGCGCGAAGATTGCCATGGGAGTGCTGCTTATGACGCCAATGGCGATGCCATCGCCGCCGCTGCCGGCTGAACTGCTTGGCACGACCTCCAGGGGAAGCCACGTTGGGACGAGCGCCAAATGCCCCGAAGCGGAACCCGGAATCGCATTCTGGCTGGTGCTCGTGTTGAGCACCCCTTCCGCTACGGGACGATTATCCGCCATCATCGTTACTCCACCCCAGTTGCAACCACCCGCCTCGCGAAGCTCTGCGGAACGCATGGTTCGACCAACCTCTATTGTGCAGTCAGATTAGCAAAAAGAAGAGCCTGCAATTCATCTACAGCCATCTGGGCGTAGGGATAGCTATTTGGCCGTAGTCTTTTTCGGGCAAATTCACGTTGCATCTGACTGTGAGAATTGTCCCGACGATCAGGATTTCGGCGGTTCTTAACGCAAGGCGACAGCCAAGTTGGCACGTTTCGGTCCACGGTCCTTCACCGAGCGCGTTACCGTGATGGGCTTGTAAGCTCCGGTCGCTCGCGCCTCACTGAGCCATCTACTTCCAATCGCAGAAGCTTGATGTAAGCTGCTGCCGTCCAGGAGAAACCCAATCCGCCACAACCTTCACCGGTCAAGGGGTCGAAATACTCGGCAAAGCCATTTGCTTCGATGGCTCTCACCGTGGAAAGGCGCAACTTCTCGGCCATTGTATCTTTGCCGTTGCGTTGCAGACCATCAATCAGCAGCCAGTTGATGACCGCCCAGACCGGACCGCGCCAATAGCGCTTTGCCTCGAAACCGGAATAAGATGGTTGTGTCGATGGGAACATTACTTTCAGTCCATCAGACCAAGCGTTCATTTCAGCGATTGCTGCTTCCAGCATGGTCTGTTCCAGGTCAAGCGCCAGGAGCGGACAGAAACAGGCCTGCGTCGGCGCTTCAATATCAGTGCCTGAAATCAGGTCACGCGAAACGAAGCGCCGCAGTTCCGGCCGCCATTGCGCCAGCAGCGCCTTGCGGGATCGAGCATTGACTATCTCGAGCTCCTCCGCGTCGGCCTCCTGGCCAAATTCGCGGGCGAGTTCGAGCAGCGCTTCGCCGGATGCCAAAAGAATGGCCGTCGTCTGGATTTCTGCGACTTTGAAGGGAGCGGCTGCCCATTGCTCCGCGGGATTCCACCCGCACGCGGCGTAGGTATCGACCAGATGAATAAAGCGGCGATAATCCTCGTCGTGCGGGCGCATGGCGGCGTCCACATGGCCGGTATCCTTGCGAATGACATCGGTTTTCGTCGTTGTGGGAACGCGGGCCAGCGCAATATCCCAGGCTGGTGAATTGTCGCTGCCACTTTCCCATGGATGCAGCAGCGCGACCAGTCCCGTGCTCTGAGGATCACGGGCTTCATACCACCAGCGGTGCCAACGCAATGCCGCATCGTAGAGGAACCGGCTGCGTTCCCCGGTGCCCGTTCGTCCCCGACGTTTTGCAGCATCATGGACTTTTTTCAGCGCCATTCCGAAGACAGGAGGTTGGGTAATACCTGAAGTGGCAATCGTGTGGTGTGTGCGCCAGACATTCGGACCAGGAAAATATGTGTCACTTGGCGCGTGGAAAACTATATGAGGGATCATTCCATCGGCCCATTGGCCCTCGATCAACCGTTCAAGCTCACGGTAGGCGCGCGGAACATCATAGGTCGCAAAACCCATTGCGACGAATGCGGAATCCCAGTTCCACTGGAATGGATAGAGCCGATCGGTCGGCACTGTGTAACCGCCGCGATCATTGGCGGCCAGAATTTGGCGCGCGTCTTCAAGATAATCAGTCATGGCTTCCCGTTCGAAGGTGGAGTTATGCAATGGGGTGATTGAGAGAAAGACCGGTTTCAGGCGAAAGCCATGTCAAACGGTCTGCATCGAGCTTGAGGCCAATCGCGTCACCGGCCCTGACTGTTTCGCTCGGCGGCAGGATCACGCGCACGGGCTGTTCCGCGACGGTACCCGTCAAGAGCAGATGCGAGCCCATTGGTTCAGCCACGCGCACGTCGAGGCGTAAACCTTCAGCAAGCGGAGCGATCGAAACATTTTCGCCGCGAAGACCAAGCACAATGTCACTGCCTGAATGAGCGGGCACTGTATGACTAATATTGCCGAGTTTTACAGTGCCATTCGTGACCGGCAGCCGGATAAAATTCATCGGCGGGCTGCCCATGAAACCACCAACGAAGCGGCTCGCCGGGTGGCTGTAAATATCGACAGGCGCGCCGACCTGCTCGATGCGGCCATTATACATGACGGCGATACGATCGGAGAGGCCCATGGCCTCGGTCTGATCGTGGGTCACATAGATGGTCGTCGTTCCCGACGCCTGCAGAACGGCTTTCAATTCCGTGCGCATTTCAAGGCGAAGCAGAGCATCGAGGTTTGAAAGCGGCTCGTCCATCAACAGCACTTTCGGCTCGACTGCCAGCGCCCGAGCAACAGCTACGCGCTGGCGCTGGCCGCCGGAAAGCTTGTTCGGATAGCGATCAAGGTAGGGTTCGATATGCAGGAGCTCTGCAGCCTTGCCGACCTGTCTTTTCACCCGCTGTTCATCGGCCCTTTGCATGCGCAGACCGAAGGCTACATTCTCGAACACTGTCATGTGGGGGAAGACCGCATAGTTCTGGAAAACCATGGCCAGACCACGATCCTTCGGTGCCAGCCCATTGATGGGAGTGGCGCCAATCAAAAGTTTGCCTGACGTTTCGGTTTCGAGCCCGGCAATGATCCTCAGCAATGTGGTTTTGCCGCAACCCGACGGTCCCAAAAGAGAAACAAACTCGCCGTCGTGTATTTCGAGCGATATTTCCTTCAATGCCTCGAATGTACCAAAGGTCTTTTTAATGCGATCAATGACGATATTGGCCACGATGGTCGCTCCATTATTTGCTGGAAATACCCCATATTGCGAACAGGTAGCGCCGGACCGCGAATATGAAGATGACGGAGGGAAGGATAAGCAGCAGGCCACCGGCAAAGCGGTAGTGCAGCGGGCTTTCAGCGAGAACGGTCAGAAGATAGGCCGTCAGCGTACGGTGTCGGACTGTCAAAACGGAGGCGGCAAAGACCTCGTTCCAGGAAATGACGAAGGCGAAGACCGCCGTTGCGGCAAGTCCCGGCAGTGCTAGCGGTGCAACAATACGGAAAAAGGCCTGGGGACGCGAACAACCGAACACCCATGCAGCCTCTTCGAGTTCTCGTGGTACACCCATGAAAATGCCCTGCGTGACGAGAGCGGCAAAGGGCAGAGCCAAAACCGTGTGCACCAGCCCGACACCGATGATGGTGTCGTAAAGGCCGATCCGAATGAAGGAGACAGTCAACGGCAGAGCTAGGATGGCGAGTGGAAAAGCCCGGGTCAGAAGCACGAGCAGACGAAAGCTGTCCTTGCCCTTGAAATTGTAGCGGGCGAGCGCATAACCGGCTGGCGCTCCGATCAGAACGGACAGGACAACGGTGACCGCCGCTGCGCCAAGCGAGTTCATGAAAGCGCCGGCCACGCCTTCGGTTTTCAAAAAGAGTAGAAACGGCTCGAAAGAAACACCAGCCGGGAAAACGGTTTTCGGCCATTGATAGACCCCGCCTCGTCCGCCAAAGGCGCCGAGTGCTACCAGATAGATCGGGACGAGAACCCAGGCACAAAGCACCGCGATGCCGCTCCAAAGAAGAACAGACCGGGCCGAACCAAAGCTTGACGGTTGGGAGCTGGTGGTCATGGCAGGCGCTCCGGATCAACCTTGACGGCTTTGAGATACACAAATGTGGCAGCCAGCGAGATGATCATGATCAGCACCGCATAGGCTGCGGCTACGCCATAATTCTGGTTCTGGTTTTGCCAGGTGTAGGCTTCGCCAACAAGCACAGGCATGTTGCTTCCACCCAATGCATAGACCACGGCGAAAACCTCGAATGCGAGAACTGTCCTGAGGATCAATGCGGATTGAAGAGCAGGTTTGATCAAGGGCAATGTGATGCGGAAAAACCGCGTCCAGCGGCCTGCGCCGAAGACTTCAGCCGCTTCGCCAAATTCCTTTGGCACCTGATTGAGACCTGCCACAATGATGACCATGACAATGGCGGTGCCACGCCAGATTTCAGCGACAGCAATAGCAAAAAACAAGGCTATCGGCGTCTGATAGGACAGCCAGTTGGCCGGCCGCTCTATGAGACCAAGAGTGAACAGCATGCTGTTCAGATAGCCACTGTTTTGCAGGATCGACAGCCAGACGAGGCCCGCCGCGAGATCGGAAATGCCAAGTGGAATTGTCCATATCCAGAGAATGGTTTCGCGGCCGGCGCCAACTTTGGCGACCATGGAACCCATTGCCAGGGCAATCATGATCTGGATCGGTACAACCGCAAGTGTCAGCAGGAACGTGTTGCGAATGGCCGAGCGAAAGTTCAAATCCCCCGCCATGGTTTGCAGATTGGCAAGAGAGGGCATGCCGCCTTCGGAAATCGCGAGCCAGATTGTCTGGACCAGCGGCAAAAGAAAGAGCAGCGCGAGAAAGATCACGCAGGGCGCGATCAGCACATAGGGAATCCAGGACTTATCGTTCTGCATGATCAACTTCTCGGGGAGGGTGCACGTCCAATGATATTATTCGACAGGACAGGAACCTTGGCTTGGTGCATCCGGTGCCCAGCAAGGGGCGCCCGTATCACCGATCAGTTTGCTCAGGCTCGCGGCTTGCTGGCTCAAGACATCGGTTACCGGTTCCCCGCGAATGACGATCCGCTGGAATGCATCCATATAGACTTTGTTGAACTCGCCGCCGCGATCCCCAAGACCCACCGGCAACAGTGAAATGACAGCATCCGGTGCCTGCTGCGTTGCCTGCACGCCGGCGGCCAGCATGGCAATGCCTGGTTCAATATCCGCCGGAAGTTTTGCGGCGACCGTTGGAAAGAAGCCAACATTCCTTGCCGTGAGAATTTGCGTTTCCGGTTTGACCAAATGTTCGATGACGCCTTTGGCTCCCGTTTCATCAGGTGCCCCTTGCGGGATTGCCAAGCCAGCCACGACAGGCATGTAGCCGCGTCCCTTCGGGCCAGCCGGAGCAGGGAAGATCACGTACTGGTCCGGCTGTGACGTGACGGCTTCTTTCAGCCGGGCGATATGATCCCAGGCAACCCATACTTCATCGGCAAGCAAGGGCTCCTGCATAAAATTGTAGTTGGTGGAATTGGGATTGACGACAGCCCAGAGCTTTTTGAAGCTTTCCCATCCCTTGGCCGCATCCGCGGATTTGAATGGGCGAACAACACCGCCCGTAAAGGACGGATAGAAATATCCCTGGAAATAGCGCGCCATCAGACCTTTGGGTCCAGCGGGAAAGCCGATACGCGGTTGTCCGGTCTCGGATTGCATCTTCTGACCCCATTCAATGAGCTGATCATAGGTCAATTTGTTGATGTCCGCCCCCGCAGGCAAATACTGGAGTGCCTGTTTGTTGGCCGCCATCACATAAGTGGCCTGCATCCACGGGATATATTGCTGTTTATCCTTACCGAGTTTTCCAAGATCAAGAAGTGCCTTTGGCATGCCCTTGTCGGCAAGTTGCTTAGCCAGATCGTCAAGCGGCACAAAGCCGTCCTTCGACGCAATGGGGGACAACTCGCCATGAAGTGCGCCGACAAGACTGATTGTATGTTTTCCCGCCTGGCGCTCGGCTTCCATGCGCACGGCAAATTGCGGCGGTTCTTCAACGACATATTCCACGGGAGCGGCCAGACCCTTCAGGATCACATTGCGCACGGCCGTTGCCTCTTCAATGGGACGCAGCTGCGTTGATAGAAAAACTGTTTCGGCCTTGGCGACGGTACCAGTCAAAAAGCCAGAGGCCGCGAGCAGCCCGATAAGCAGGGATCGTTTCATTGCTTCTCCTCCATTATTATTCGTGAATGCCTGCGTCATTGTCGGCTAGCCGTTGCGACCGGCAATGACTGGCGCGCGGTATGAATTCGACGGGGTGTATTTCCTGGAGGGATTCCGGCGCCTCGCCATCGATGGCACGCAACAGCAGAGAAGCGATGCGAACGCCAATGTCCTCACCGGTCACGCGCATTGTCGAAAGTGGCGGATCCGTAAAAGCACTCATAGGCAAGTCGTCATGTCCGGTAATACAAACGGTGTTGCCGCCCGCAACTTCACGCAATGCCCGCAACGCGCCGACCGCCATTTCATCGGTTGCGCAAAGAATGGCTGTGGGTTTGACAGGGCCGCTCATCAGCGCCTTTGCAGCGGCATATCCGCCATGCTCGGTGGGTTCGCCTTCAGCCATGAGTTCCGACGCAAGCCCGGCCCGGCGAAGGGCATCCTCCCACCCCAAACGCCGGTGATGGGCGAAGGAAAACTCCTGCGGCCCCGCCACATGCCCGATATGCGTATGGCCATCGGCAATGAAACGCAGTGTGGCATCCCGAAAGCCGGAGAAGCCGTCACCGTCAAGAAATGCATGCGGTTTCGTCGATTCCGTCCGGCCGTGCGTGACAAACGGGACGCCCCGTGACTGAAGCAATTCCACGCGCTCATCATGGCGCCTGGTACGTACAAGCAGCATGGCATCGACCCGCTGTCCGTCGATGAAGCGCCGACACATTTCGAGTTCACTCTGCCCGCGCGGGACAGGTGCAATGACAAGGTTGAGCCCTGAAATGGCCAGATGCTCCGCACAGGCGGAAAGCATATCGAGGAAATGTGGTGGTCCGATATGACCTGGGGCAGTTGGAAGCGTGACTGCGACAAGTTCAGCGCGTTGCCGCCGCAGACGCCGCGCTGAAGCATTCGGCTGATATCCCGTTTTGGCCACGGCTTCGAGCACGCGCGCCTTTGTCTTGGCCGAGACGTCAGAATAACCGTCAAGCGCCCGCGATACCGTGGTGATGGATAGGCCGAGCGATTGCGCAAGTTGTTTCAGATTGGACATGCCCCCTCCCAGAAGTGTGCGGTATAGTTTTCCAAAACGTTTTGGATGTCAATTATCAATACAGAAAATAAAGAATGGGCCTGATTTTGAATCGTAGGGATGTGAGGAACAATGTACTGAAACCCGCACTAGCGGCTTCGATGTGCCAAAAAGAAAGTCGGTAACACCATCGGGACAGAAAAGGCGCCCGTTCTCGGAGTTAAATCAGCGGCTTTTATGATAGACTCGGAAGTGATTTCATTTCCGAAACAAATATCTCATGCGGGAAAACCAGTCCGACGTGGATTTTCTGCTACAAGCCGTTGAGTGGTGAAATTAAGCACAACCATGGGGGGATTTCATGCCGACGCTTTATTCCATCAAACCAGCTTTTCAGAACCTGCTCCGCCCCCTGGCTGCTGGACTCGTTTCCGCTGGCGCCACCGCAAATCAGGTGACCGTCGCCGCAACAATCATCTCGATTGCAGCGGGTGCATTGATTGCGGTTTTCCCGCAGAATGCGTTGCTTTTCTGGCTATTGCCGTTGGTGCTTTTTGTTCGCATGGCACTCAATGCCATTGATGGAATGATGGCTCGTGAATTCGAACAGGCATCGAAACTCGGCGCGTATCTGAATGAGCTTGGCGATATCGTTTCGGATGTGGCCTTGATCCTTCCATTCGCATTTGTTGCACCGTTTGCCACTGCAGGGGTGGTTGCTTTTGCCGTCACAGCAATGATTGCCGAATATGCGGGCGTGCTCGGGGTCATGACCGGCGGCGGGCGTGGTTATGACGGGCCGTTCGGGAAAAGCGACCGCGCATTGGCTCTCGGCATCATTGCCGCGCTTGTCGGTAGTGGCATCATCCTGCCCTCATGGTTCGGCTGGGTTTTCCCCCTCATGGCCGTGCTATCCGTTGTCACCGCCGTGAACCGTGTTCGCGCGGGCCTACGCCGCGCCAATTCCTGAAAATTAATTCTGCTTCCGGAGCAAGCCTATGTCGACTGATCCATCCTCCAATCCTGCGGCATCAGATGCAGTAGAGGAAAGTAGCTTCCCCACCGACGACGGGACCGAACTTTTCTATCGTAAATGGCCGGCCAGATCGGGAAAGCCGAGAGGTGCAATTATTCTTCTGCATCGTGGTCACGAACATGGTGGGCGCGTAGCACATCTGGTTGAGGAACTTGGCCTTGGTGAT
Organism: Phyllobacterium sp. SL163; assembly: GCF_049896885.1. NCBI lineage: Bacteria > Pseudomonadati > Pseudomonadota > Alphaproteobacteria > Hyphomicrobiales > Phyllobacteriaceae > Phyllobacterium > Phyllobacterium sp. SL163. Next base: position 281,220 of record NZ_JAFCVE010000005.1, read on the forward strand.
TTCACATTCTATGCCTGGGATGCCCGCGGCCATGGCCGTTCACCGGGCGAACGCGGCTATTCCCCATCCTTTGCAGCGTCGGTGCGCGATCTCGACAGTTTCGTAAAGCACATATGCAAAACCGGCGGTTTTGCCATCGAGGACATCGCGGTTATCGCCCAGTCGGTGGGTGCCGTGCTCGCGGCAACGTGGGTCCATGACTATGCGCCGCGTATCCGGGCGCTTGTGCTGGCTTCTCCGGCTTTCAGTGTGAAACTCTATGTTCCATTCGCGCGTGAAGGCATCTGGCTCTGGCAGAAATTGAAAGGACAATTCTTCGTCAATTCCTACGTCAAGGCCAAGTTTCTGACCCATGATCCCGCGCGCATCGTGTCGTTCGACAATGACCCGTTGGTCACGCGGGCCATCGCATCGAATATACTGCTCGATCTTTATACGAACGCTGAGCGGGTGGTTGCGGATGCCCGCGCGATCATCGTACCGACGCAGTTGCTTATCTCCGGCAGTGACTGGGTGGTCCGGCACGGGCCACAGCATCGCTTCTATGAAAATCTGGCCCACCCCCTCAAAGAGCGCCACGTGCTCAAGGGATTTTACCATGATACTCTTGGCGAGAAAGAGCGTGCAATTGCCGTGGCACATGCGCGCCGGTTCATTCTTGCATGCTTCGACACAGAACTGGAGCCACTGGATGTAACGAATGCCCATCAAACGGGCTTTACCCGCGATGAACAGGACAGGCTGTCATCCCCGCACGATCTGCTTTCCTTGAAAGGTCTCTATTGGGCGATCTACCGCTCGTCCATCCGCTTCAGTGCATTGTTCTCGAAGGGACTGAAAACAGGCGTCGAGACCGGTTTCGACTCCGGCTCAACCCTCGACTACGTCTATGAGAACGAACCAAGAGGAATGGGACCGGGCGGCAGGCTTATCGACAAACAATTCCTGAATGCGATCGGCTGGCGGGGCATTCGTCAGCGCAAGCTGCATCTGCAAGAGCTTATCGGCTTCGCCCTGACAAGACTCAAGGATGCCGGCCACACGACACATATTCTCGATATCGCAGCCGGTCATGGCCGTTATGTCCTCGATGCGATTGCCAAATCCGCAGTCAAGCCGACAAGCGTCCGGCTGCAGGACTATGCGCCAATCAATGTTGGTGCCGGACGCAAATCCATCGCCGAGAGAGGCATCCAGGATATAGCGAGCTTTCATCAGGCGGATGCTTTCGATGCCGCAGAACTGGCTGCAATCCAACCCGCGCCCGATCTTGCGATTGTATCTGGCCTTTATGAACTCTTTCCCGACAACGCGCTTATCAAGCGCTCGCTTGGCGGGCTAGCAACGTCGATGCAATCCGGCAGTATGCTGATCTACACCAACCAGCCGTGGCATCCGCAACTGGAAATGATTGCACGAGCGCTCACCTCGCACCGTGGCGGCGAAGCATGGGTCATGCGGCGCCGGACGCAGGCTGAAATGGATCAGCTAGTTGCGGCAGCGGGTTTCAGGAAAATCGACCAGCTTGTCGATGAATGGGGCATATTCACTGTTTCCATCGCTGAACGCACATGACTGAAAACACCGTCGCACCGATTGGACAATGGCGCTTGAACCGGGCCGTCGCAAAACGTGCGCTGATCTGGCTCATCTGCCTCGCACCATTGTTCTACGCGACCTATGGGACAGCCAATTGGCTTGCCTCGCAGCGGGAGAACGTTCCAAATATTACCTTTGCCTGGGAACAAGCCATTCCCTTCATTGCCTGGACCATTTTCCCCTATTGGTCGATCAACCTGTTCTACGGACTTTCCTTGTTCTTTAACGATACAACCGCTGAGGTCGATCGCCTGGCGAAGCGTTACCTGACAGCACAGATCATCGCGGTTACCTGCTTCATCGCGTTTCCCCTGACCGTCATCTTCCACAAGCCGTCGACCAGCGGTGCGTCAGGCTTCCTGTTCGATATGCTGGGTGGCTTCGACAAGCCCTTCAACCAGGCGCCCTCCCTACATATCGCTCTCCTGGTGATTATCTGGACGCATTGGCGCGTTCGTCTGTCAGGCATTGTTCTTTGGATCTGGCATCTCTGGTGTGCGTTGATCGGTATTTCCGTTCTCACGACCTATCAGCATCATTTTATCGATATCCCCACCGGTCTGCTTTTGGGTCTTTTTGCTCTCTGGCTCTTCCCGGCACACATGCCCTCACCCGTGGCCGCATTCCGCTTGACCGATGATCCCAAGGCACGGCGCATTGGCACCTATTATGCAATGGCCAGTCTGATCTTCTTGCTTGCAACGATTATCGGAACGCCGACATCCGCGGCCTTCCTGTTTTTCCTGTGGCCGGCGCTGGCCCTCCTGCTCGTATCAATCGGCTATTTCGGTGCGGGCCCCGCCGTCTTTCAGAAGTGCACTGACGGCACGCTTTCCCTCGCCAGCACATGGCTGTTGGCCCCTTGCCGCCTTGGTGCCATTGTCAACAGCCGCATCTGGACACGCCAGCTCCCGCCCTCTGTTGCCATTGGCAAGAACGTGCATTTGGGGCGGCTGCCGCGAGTATGTGAACTGTCGAAATTCATAACCGTGATTGACCTGACCGCCGAACTTGCAAAGCCTTCCGGCGTGGAGATTGCGTGGCGGTCATTCCCGGTGCTTGATCTCGTTTCGCCTCAACACGACGAATTGCGCATAGCGGCCGACGCCATCGAACTTGCCCGGTGCAAGGGCCCCGTTCTCGTTTGCTGTGTGCTTGGATTCCAGCGCAGTGCAGCAGCAATTGCCGTTTGGCTTTTGCAATATGGCAATGTCAAAACCGCAGCCGAAGCAATCAGGGTAATCGAAGCCGGGGGCAGGCGTATTCATCTGGCAGAAGACATGGTGTCTTTTGCACAAGAGGTGAAACAACCATGAATGAACGGGCCGCTGCACTCGCCGACCGATTGCACGCCAAGGTAACGGCCATCGCGTCATGGCTGTAACAAACTGCCTCTTGTTGAAACTGCATCTTGCTTTTGCATTTTTTCTTGTTCTATTCGCTGTAATTACAACCTATGGGTTGTGGGGGCGCATATGAATGCAAGAGAAACGTTAAGGCGAATTTCCGCCATGGTGCTTGCCGGATTGGCTCGCGGCATTACGGGCGTGCGCCCGATCTGGCAGGGATGCGCGCCTTCGGACCGGCAGCGCATTTTCTTTGCGAACCATTGCAGTCATGGCGATTTTATTCTGCTTTCCTCCAGCCTGCCGCCACGCGAGCGGCAGCGCACACGTGCCGTTGCTGGTGCCGATTATTGGAAGCGCAATAAATTGCGGAACATTCTCGCCAAGGACTTGCTGAACACCGTGCTGGTTGACCGCAATTGGGTCGAGCGTTCGGAGGATCCAATGGTCGTCATGCTCGATGCATTGCAGGAAGGAAGCTCACTCATTGTCTTTCCCGAAGGCACGCGCAACATGACCGAGGAACCATTACTGCGCTTTCGCTCCGGTCTCTACAATCTCGCCCTGGCCCGGCCGGATGTGGAGCTTGTTCCCTGCTGGATCGAGAATATGTCACGCGTCTTGCCGAAAGGCACCTTCCTGCCAGTCCCGCTCCTGTGCCGCGTCGTCTTTGGCTCGCCAATCGCACTTGAACCAAATGAAGACCGGAAAGAGTTTCTTCAAAGGGCGCGCCAATCTCTGCTCGATCTTTCGCCGGAACATCAGAAAGCGCTCAATCATGGCTGAAACGGTCTGGCTCTTTCTCGGCCTGCTCGGTGTGCTAACGCTCGCCAGTGCCGTTGCAACAATGCTCACCTGGAAAAGCCGGCGCACGGCGGAGGTCTTGCCATCAACGCTCGTGAACCTCAATTCACGCATAAAGGCGTGGTGGATCATGATCGGCGGCATTTCCGTCGCTTTTCTCTTCGGTAAAAATGGCGTCATTTTCCTGTTCGCTTTTGTCTCCTTTGCTTCGCTGCGCGAATATGTGACCCTTACCCATACGCGGCGCGGCGATCATCGTATTCTCATCGGCATGTTCCTCGTCATCATTCCTATCCAATATTACCTTCTCTGGATTGAATGGTATGGGCTCTATTCCATCTTTGTGCCGGTCTACTGCTTTCTTGCCATGCCCGCCTTGACGGCAATTTCGGGCGATACGGAGCGCTTTCTCGAGCGCGTGAGCGAACAGCAATGGGGCATCATGCTGTCGGTCTATTGCATCAGCCATGTCCCTGCCCTGCTCACGCTTTCCATCCCCGGCTTTCAGGGCAAGGGATTGCTTTTGATCGCATTTCTGATCGCGACCGTTCAGGGAAGTGATGTGCTGCAATATGTGTTCGGCAAGCTTTTCGGCAAACACAAGGTTGCACCGAAAATCTCCCCCTCCAAAACCTGGGAAGGTCTGATCGGCGGCATTGTCAGCGCATCTTTGCTCGGTGCAGCGCTGACGTGGTTGACACCGTTCAGCGTCCTGCAAGCCGGGCTCATGGCGGGGCTTGCCTGCATTATGGGATTTTTCGGCGGGCTCGTTGCTTCGGCGATCAAGCGCGACCGCGGCGTCAAGGATTGGGGCCACATGATCGAGGGGCATGGCGGCATGCTCGACCGGGCGGACAGCTTGATTTTCGCCGCACCGGTCTTCTTTCATATCGTTCGCTATTTCTGGACAGCCTGAAGTAAACCCGCCGGCACGAGATCAAGCGGCAAATGGCTGGATCGCTGATAGCCTCGCCGGGTCGGGTTGCACTTCGACCATAACCTTTTAGCCCAACTGCACCCAATTTATGCCTTCGAGCACATAGGGAGCGAACAGGAAGTCGCGGATCTCGACAATCCGGCTATCCGACCAGCCGATCAGGACAAAATGCGCAGGTCTGTCCATCGGCCCGGTGCTGTCGAAGACGAGCATGGCCGGCTGCCCTTCAACCGCACCGAAGGCGAACCGCCATTTCGTCTCTTCCGCATAGCGCGTGAAATAAAGGCCAATCTTGTCACGCCCTTTCCACTCGAGCCGGTTCACCAGATCGAGTTTGACGTCATCGGCAAGCATGGCCCGGATTGCATCGAAATCGCCGCTTCGAAACAGATGGACATACGCTGTGATCTTCCGCCGGTCCGGATCGGACATCAGCGGCAGTCGGGTGTCTTCAGGCGCCTGCGCGAGTTGCCGCAACGCTACACGCCCGCGTTGAAGCGCCGATTTGGCCGCGGCCGGTGTGCTGCCGGCGATCGCCGCGATCTCTTCGACCGAGTGGCCAAGGACGTCCTTGAGAATCACGGCGCAGCGCTGAAGTTCGGGCAGTCGCAGAAACGTTTGAAAGCCGACCGCGACGATATCCGACTCGGGCATCGTCGCATCTGCCAGATCTTCTGTGAGCGAAACAACGTTGCTGCGGGAGCGTTGGCGCAGGAAATCCAAACTCGTATTGTGGGCGATACGGAACAGCCAGGCTTCGAGATTTTCGACAATCGTGCCTTCCGCGCGCGCCCGCAGGGCCTTGATCAGGGTATCTTGCAGCACATCCTCACCGTCCACGCTCGAACCGGTCATACGCGCGCAGTAGCGGTGAAGCCGTGGCCGCAGCGCTTTCAGCCGATCCTCGAATTCGTCCGTATTCATGTGTCGAGACCTATAGTGCTTCCACTCTGTTCCGCCAGGGCTTGGATACCAGTATCACGGCTGGGTTCAAACCTCTCTGTTGTCAAAGAGGAACATTTGAACGCCCGAGTCATCCGGCGCAAAAATCCGCCTATCCTCCCCGGCTGCCCGTCCCTCCGCGCTTGCAAACGCCCTTTCGATCGCCGCTAGGTCGTCGAAATACAACGTTCCAATCCGATGGATATCAGGGGTTCCCAACGGTGTCGCGATGGGACCGTCGCTGACCTCGTATTTCCGGAGACCCGGAATCTTCTTGGCGAGAGGCACGTGGATATCGAAGTAATGTCGATCAAATGCCTCTACGTCCTTTGGTGTCCGGTAAATCACGACCATCCGGGCCATTGCGGTTCTCCTTTGTAAATTGTGTGGCACAAACTTACTTGTGTGTTCACCCTCACCGGACTTCGCTCAACACCGCCGAGCCCATGACCGAGTCCAAACTCGCCAACTCGATGATCTTCGGGAAATAGGCTTGCATGTGCGGATCGCTGCGCATTGCCTCAACGGCTGCCGGGTTCTCCCACTCGGAGTAAATGACGACGCCGGCGCCGTCCTTTGCCGCGATCAGCCGGGTTGTCTTCCATCCGGGGAGCATGCGGACCACCGTATCGATGTTCTGCTTCAAGAGCGCTATCAGCGCCTCCTGCTTCCCGGGTTTGACCTTCAGCAGATTGATCAAAATGACGGATTCGTCGGACATGGCATATCTCCTTCTGTTTCGGATACGGCAAGGACGATCCGAGGGATTAAAACGGATCGCGGCGCAGAAGATTTTTCGGTTATCTGTCGAAAGAGCGTGCCTTGCCGAGTTTTACGACGCCAGTTGCAATGATCCGACACAGCCAGGTATCTTTGACACAGGGCATCCAGATACCACGCGCAGTCATCATTTCTTTCAGGTCACGCAAAACTCAGAGAACGCTTCACTCGCTATCCAGGATGTAACGCCTCGAGACCCACAATCATGAGCAGCGGATCGCCGTTACGCGCGCGCCCAGCCCGTCGGGAGTTCCGCGTCGCGGTTGACGCCGACAGGCGTCAGTCAATTGCTGCGAGCCCAACAGTTCAAAGCCAATATGCTTATCGCAAATTTCAGCCTATCGATTTTTGGCGTCCGGAACCTGCTTGAGGTACTGGTGAATGGCTTGAACCACGACTGATCCTTCCCCTACCCCTGACGCCACCCGCTTTACCGATCCCGCCCGAACATCGCCAACGGCGAATACGCCAGGAGCCGAGGTTTCAAAGGGAGAGCCGCTGGTCAAAACCCCGGCCATGAGTCCAGTCTCAATAAACCCGGACTTGTCCAGCTTAACACAGCCATTGAGCCATTCCGTGTTTGGTGCAGCTCCAATCATCATAAAGATATTCGAGATATTTTTGGTTTCGCTCTGTCCAGTCATACGATTGGTCCAGGTTACCGTGTTCAGGTATCTGTCACCGTCGATAGCGGTGATTTCAGTGTGAGCGTGCATTGAAATGCGCTGTGATTTTTCGATGCGTTGAATCAGATAGTCCGACATTGTCTCCTTCAAACCCTGCCCCCGGACCAGAATGTGCAAATGTTTGACCCATTGCGACAGGAACATCGCCGCCTGACCGGCCGAATTGCCGCCGCCGACAACAATGACCTCCTGTTCCCGACACAACTGCGCTTCCATTGCCGTGGCCGCGTAGTGAATGCCTTGCCCTTCAAACCGCTCGTAGTTCAACAGGTCCGGCTTGCGGTAACGGGCTCCGGTGGCAACGACCATTGCCCGCGCGGAGACGGTTTGTCCGTCATCGAGGAGGACGCGGTAAGGCGACCTGTCGCAATCGACGGAGACAGCCATGCGGGAAATGGCCAGGCGCGCGCCGAACTTCTGGGCCTGAACCTGCGCGCGGCCTGCCAGAGCCTGCCCGGATATACCAGTCGGGAAACCGAGATAATTCTCTATCTTCGAGCTTGTTCCTGCTTGCCCGCCTGGAGCCACCCCTTCGATCACGATCGTTTTCAATCCTTCCGATGCGGCGTAGACTGCCGAGGCGAGGCCGGCCGGTCCGGCACCGACAACCATGACGTCGTAAACCTCGGCCGGATCAATGATTTCTGTCAGCCCCAGCACATCCGCCAGTTGGCCGGTTGTCGGATTCTGCAAGACCGCTTTCCCTGGCGGAACGATAACAGGTAGCGACAACGCACAGATTTTCAACGCAGTGACCATTTCCTTCGCCTCGGGATCGACGTCGGAATCGACCAACCGGTGGGGATAACCGTTACGCGTCAGAAAGCGCTGCAATCTCAGTGTGTCAGCAGCGTGGCTCGGCCCAATCAGCACAACGCCTGCCTGACCGTGTTTGATAAAGCCGACGCGGCGCAAAATAAGTGCGCGGGTGATGATTTCACCGATATCCGGCTCCGCCGACATCATCCGCAGGAACGAATCCCGCTCAACGCGGATAAGATGCGAATCCTCAGCCGCCCTCGCCGTCACCAAATTCTCCCGACTATTGAACAGGTCGAGTTCTCCGGTGAATTCCCGCTCTCCCTGCAGAGCCAGGACCCGGCTAGAGCCATCGCCGCTGAGATCAAGTATCTCAATGGAGCCAGACTTTATCAGAAAGAAATCCGTCTGGCGTTCGCCGCGGCTGAACAGAACCGTACCCTTGGTGACTAAGGTCTCGGATCCGAACGCAGAAACGCGCTCCATCATGCCCTTGTCGAGCTGCGGAAAAGTTTGTGTCCGGCGGGCGTAGGGATCGCTCGCATCAGCTGAGACGTTATCGCTCAATTCCACCTGGTTCATTCCGGCGCACTCTCATTCGTGATCCGATTCTGACATTTGCATCCCCTTGATACAAGCCATACAGGCAAATGTCAGATCAGGTGAACCTCAACGCCGCATATATGTGACGAGATCGGCTGAGACGCGATTTGCTATTTGCCGGGAACGCGCTGCCAACATGCGGAACCGACGCGTTCCCTTTTCTTCGTGGCGGAACTTTGCAACGGTTCCACGATCTTGCGGTCACCCTCGACAGTGTCGTCAAGCAGACATCCTTACCTCTCTTCGAAGAAACGCTCTACATCATTGGCCCGTCGGGGCAGTTCACGCCCGATGCGGAAGTGACAGTGGAACGTGCCCTCGGCCTGCCGCTGATCCCGCCCGCGCGTCGCCACGGAATCCGCATACTGCTTGAACGGCAGGCTCTGATGTCCGGACGAGAACTTAACATCGTGCGCGAAATCGAAGGTGTGGCGAGCACGAAGGCGGCAATTCGCGCGGGTCTCGGACTGACGATCCTCGGGCGCGGTGCGGTCCATCCCGAGCAAGAAAACGGAACTCTGTCCGCCATCGCTCTCACACGCCCCGGTCTCACCCGCTGCCTCGTTCTCGACATGCCGGCCGACCATCCGCCGACGCGGGCCGTCATCGAGGTGCAAAAAATTCTGCTTGCTGTTGTCACAAAACTCGGTGCTGACGGCCACTGGACTTGCCTCTCACCGGCGCTGTCCGCGACCCGGTAGGTATTCTGCCGCAGACATCTGACGCAATATTGGATCTGCGCGTTCAGTTCCTTCAGATCTATTTTTGTGCTTCCGTGGCCATTCGAATAGCTAGGCCGGCCAAAACAGTTCCCATAAGATAGCGCTGCACCGTCATCCAAAATGGACGATTGGCAAGAAATGCTGCGATCGAACCAGCCGTAACCGCGATCATGGAGTTGACAGTCAAGCTTATGGCAATTTGCGTAAAACCGAAGCTGATTGACTGCAAGAACACGCTTCCAAGCTCCGGCTTTACGAACTGCGGCAAGAGAGACAGATACAGAACCGCCGCCTTGGGATTGAGGAGATTGGTTACAAAACCCATGACAAACAGTTTCTGTGGTGTGTCCTTTGGCAGTTCTCGGACAACGAATGCCGAGCGTCCACCCGGCTTGAGGGCGTTCCAGGCAAGCCAACCGAGATAAATTGCTCCGCCAAATTTCAAAACCTCGTAGGCAAACGGCACCGCAAATACGAGTGCCGTAATGCCAAGAGCAGCGGAAAGCATGTAAAAAACAAATCCCAGCGCCACACCCCCAAGGGAAATCAATCCCGCTTTCGGGCCCTGGCAGATTGATCGGGATATGAGGTAAATCATATTGGGGCCAGGGGTACAAACCATACCAAAGGCAATTAATCCGAATGCAAGCAGGCTCGTTACTTCAGGCATTTGTCACCTTTTGAGAGTGTACGCTGCTACCCGTGTTTTGAGAGTGCTCACTACCGCTGCGACCGCATACGCTGCAAGCACCCAATTGTCTGCATGACAAGTTTAGGTGCTGGAAATAGGACAAGGGCTATGGGTAAACCTTGCCCTGTGAATAGTGACTGGAAAGGCGGTTGTTTAGAACAACCACCCCACTTGCCTGCCGGACGCTCAGCATATATATTAGACAAATGCCTGATAATTCGTCCCGACCATCTTCACCGCCACATATCCCGATGGATGCGCTAAGCGAAGTCCTGCAGGACTTTCGTTTGAGCGGCGTCAATTATGGCCGCTGCGAGCTCCGGCATCCATGGAGCATCGCCTTTCCGCAACAACCGCTGCTTCGTTTTCACTTTGTCAGCCAAGGCCCGTGCTGGATCCATACCGAAGTGCAGGGCTGGCAGGAGTTGCGCGATGGCGACCTGGTGCTGCTGCCGCAAGGCATCGCCCATCGGCTGGCCAGCGCGCCGGATGTTGTGGGCGATTCGCTCAAGGGTTGCCACGTGACCAAGCTGGGAAGCAACGTCAGCGAAGTGGTGCGGGAGGGAACGGGGGCGACCAGTACCCTTTTCTGCGGCTCCATGGCCCTGGGTGCCTGTGCGCTCAACCCCTTGATCACTTTGATGCCGCCGATCATCAAGGGCTGCGATGTCGCCGGCAACGACCCGATCGTCGGTCCCTTGCTCGCGGCAATGACGGTCGAGGCCGCGCAACCGCAGATGGGCAGCGCCACCATCCTGTCGCGGATGGCGGACCTGCTGACCGCCCGGCTCATCCGCTGCTGGGTCAATTGCACCGGAGCCCCGACCACCGGCTGGCTCGCCGCCATCCGCGACCCCCATATCGGCCGCGTCCTGGCGGCCATGCACCGAGACCCCGGCCATAACTGGACCCTCGAAAGCCTCGCCGCCCTTGCAGGGCAATCGCGTTCGATTTTCGCCGAGCGTTTCAGCGCTGTTTTGGGAGAAGGCGCGGCGCGCTATCTCGCCCGTCTTCGTATGCAACTTGCCCGCGAATTGTTGGGGCAAAACGGCATGTCGGTTGCCGAGGTCGCCACTCGTTTGGGCTATGAGTCCGAAGCATCGTTCGCGCGCGCGTTCAAGCGTATCACCAGCGTCTCGCCCGGCGTTGTGCGCCGCACCATTTCCGGACGAACGGACATGCATTTCGGATTTTAGGATACATATCATCCGAGCGGACTCGTTTATGAAGATCTCCAAACCTTGGAGATACTTCAATGACAGACACAACATTACAACTTGAAGGCACCGCGATAGATCTTGATGCCGCTCCGCCAGTCGCGTGGAGCCCGGCCACCTGGTTCGCGGTTCTTTCAATGGCGGCCGCCAGCTTTGCGCTGGTGTCAGCCGAATTTCTGCCGGCAGGCCTGTTGACACCGATGGCGCGCGATCTCGGGATCAGCGAGGGAACGGCCGGGCAGGTCGTCACTGCCACCGCTTCCGTCGGCGCCGTCACGGCCATGTTGAGCAATGTTCTGATCGGCCGACTGAACCGCAAGACAGTGCTGGTTGGTCTCAGCGCCTTGGCGATCGGTTCCAATATTCTTGCGGCGGTCGCGACCGATTTCTGGCTATTGTTGCTGGGTCGGGCCGGGCTGGGCATCGCCCTCAGCGCTTTCTGGGCACTTTCCGTTGCCGTCGTAGCGCGGCTGGTTGGCGCCAACGCCACTGGCCGGGGCATGGCGATCGTTACCCTCGGCGTCTCGCTCGCCACCATTGCCGCACCGTCGATGGGTGCATTGATCAGCGATTGGCTGGGCTGGCGCAGCGCCATGGCCATGACAGCGGGACTGGCCGCGGTTGCCATGGTGTTGCAATTTCTCAGCCTACCGACCCTGCCTGCCACCACGAGCAACAGTCTTGCCGACGTCTTTCGGCTGACACGGCGGCGTGGCATTCAACTCGGCATGCTGGCTATTCTTTTGCTCATGACCGGGCATTTTGCCGGCTCGGTCTATGTGCGCCCCTTCCTCGAACAGGTCACGCACCTTGGAACCGGACCGATTGCCCTGGCGCTGCTCGGGTTTGGTATCGCCGCCGTGATCGGCAACGTTGTTGGTGGCCGCATGGCCGACGCCAATATCCACACGGCTCTCATGGCTACCGCCGCCTTGATGGGGCTTGCAGCGCTCGCTTTGGTAGTATGGGGTGTGCACATTGGCGTTGCCTTCGGTTTCGTCACCTTGTGGGGGCTCGCCTTCGGCATGGCGCCCGTGGTGCTGCCGACCAACCTGTCCCGTGCCGCGCCTGACGCTCTGGAAGCAGCAGGCAGCCTGATGGTCACCTCTTTCCAGGTCGCCATCACGATTGGCGCGGTGGTCGGCGGCTATGTGGTGGACACTTATGGCGCTACGGGGCCCTTGACCCTCACCGCCATCCTTGCTGCGTCGACGGTCGTTCTGGCGCTGCTACAGCCCCGCAGCTAATCTCTGTTGCTGGGCGTGGTTGATAGAGCAACCAGGAGTCATCACAGGGTTGCAGATGCGGCACTCACGCCGCATCTGCAAAGCGCGGCGTACGGCCTTGGCATTTTTTCGGATAGCATCGCGGGCCTATGGTGCCGGTTTAACCCGCGAGAAAACCGCCATCCGTGCAGAGGATATGGCCGACAACATAATCAGCCTCACTTGACAGCAGCCAGCAAACCGCCGCCGCAACTTCCTCGGGATGGCCCATTCGCCGCAGGGGCAGGCTGGCCGCGACCTGACGCATATCCGCAATACCGGACGCCAGCATCATATCTGTCACCACGCGCCCCGGAGCGACGCCATTGATCCGCACGCCCTGCGGTGCATATTCCATGGCAGCTGAACGCGTCATGGAAATGGCGGCTGCTTTCGATGCAGAATACAGCGACAATCCAGGATTGGGATTGCGTAGTCCGCTGACGCTTGTGTTGTTGACAATCGTCCCGCCACCAGAGGCCAGAAGCGCCGGTATTTGATGGCGCATACAATGAAATATAGCCCGCACATTGGTGTCAAATACCTGACTATAGACAGTATCCGTCTGGTCAGCCAAGGAAGCTCGCTTCTCCTGAAACCCGGCATTGTTGAAAACCGCGTCCAGTCTCCCGAAGCGTTGCAGAAGTGTTCTGACCAGTTGCTCAACCTCCGCTTCACAGGCAACATCTGCCGTAACAAAGAGTGCCTCAGCACCGATGGTCTCAAGTTCGGTGGCAACGTTTTGCCCGATAGCCTGCCTGCGACCCGCAATGACGACCGCCGATGCACCCTCGCGAGCCATTCGAAGCGCCGCAGCGCGGCCGATGCCAGTTGCACCCCCCGTGACCAGACATACTTTGCCTGCCAGCTTGCCGCCCGGCCTCCATTGTGGAACGGGTCCTGCCAGAATTACCGGATCGACATCATTCAACGCCATACTCCTTGTCTCCAGATTTATCTTCTGTTCGGCTGGCCTGCAGGGCGCAGGCATAGGAATCCAAGCTTTCCGGCAAGTTACGACCGGCCTCGACGCCCATCCTCGTCAGCGCTTCCATCACCTGATGCCGTGCAAACGCATCGACCCGCTGCAGCGTCGATACCCCTTGCGGGGTAAGCGACAAGGGCTTTACACGCGCATCGTCATCGCTCACTTCCTCTGCTAATTCACCGGCTTTGACCAGTTTGCGCACCATTCTGCTCACCGTGGATTTTTCCAGGATGAGGACAGCACTGAGATCGGAAGCCGTCATGGACCCGCGTGCGCCGATTTCAACCAACGCATGTACCGCAGAAGGCGGCAGATCAGTTGCCGCCAGTGTTGGCCGCAGGAAGCCAAGCTCCCGTACAAGTCGGCGAGAGGCATCGCGAATCCGGGCAATATGAGATTCATCGTTGCTAGCAGCCATACTGCGTCGCCCTTAATAGTTGTGTGATACAACTATATGGGAATTCTGTATCGCTGAAAAGGGGCCACATAATAGAAACCTAGGATAAGCGCCTAAACGAAGACCGATAAGAACGTGCAATGGCATTGGGTGCTATAGCCGCGCCCCTCAGAGAATTCACTTTGCCCGCCCCAAGCGTCGGTACATCATTGGTTCGCGGCAGAGCCAACTCTTTGTCGCCTGTTTCAGACAACGCGGAAAATCGGCTTGCACTGCCTCGAGTCGCGATGATCCCATGCTCAATAGTATTGCACAAACCCATCGCGAACCGCGGATGATCACGCGAAATGGCAAGCCAAGCGTGGTCACGGTCTCCGTGGAGGAACGGGCGCGGAATGCTAGTCATCCTGATCCTGGCAAAGTCATCAGTTTTTCACCATAGTATCGCGGCTCTTCCAAACCTGCAGGAAAACGCGGACGGCCTCCCTGGTCATCGCACGGTTTAAGCTTTTGTCCTCCAGCACCGTACCGAGCAGAAGCCGGGGAAAGAGAAAGCCACTGATGCTTCCTAAAAAGAGCATGGCCTGAAGTTCGGGGTTCTCAACGTTCAATTCCCCCGAACGATTTTTTTCAGAAAGGTATTTGATTAGCCGGTCGAGCAACTGCCCTGTCCGGGCAGATTTCACTTTCGCGCCAAGCATAGGCATTTCTTCGAATGCCTGGATCATAGCTCTCAACAGCCGCGCCATTTTAATATCAAGGAATTGGTCGGCAACGATTACCGCTATGGATTCCAGGAGTTCGGCAGGTGATGCATCCCAGGGCGCATCCTCAAGCCTCTGCTCAATCTCAATGCGCAATTCTTCAAAAACGGCTAACAGCAATTCTTCCTTACTCTGAAAATGATTGTAGATGGTTTGGCGAGACAGCCCCATCTCTGCTGCAACGCTGGCCAAACTCACCCCAGGTCCATGCCGTATCAACATGCTTCGCGCCGTGGTTACAATTCGTGGGACGTTACTCCCTGGCCTGCCTCTTTGCATTGTGTCCTCGCTACCGTGATGGGTCAAAGTCTTCGTTACCGATAATTAATTAGACTTTACAGTACAGTCAAATAATTTGGCCGTGGAATTCCGCCACAACAACGCACGTACGAAAGCGCCAACCCTGCACGAAGCATTTTTGGAGCAGCGCGAGCGCAACAAATACAGGGCTTTGCCAGATGCAATCACGAAAATTGAAATTGTTCGCTGCCGGTCTCATTCTTATCTCCGCGTCAGGAGCAGCCGGTTGGTACGGCTTACAGAAAACCGTCATTGCGGATGGCACAGTGCAGTCTGGCACGGCGCAGCTCCCACAAGCTGCTTCTGTAGAGGTTGCCAAGGTAGAGACAATCAAGCTGGATAAAACCTGGACGACGGTTGGAACCCTAAAAGCTAAGGAATCCGTCACGCTGGCGTCCGAAATAGCGGGGCGCATCGCCACAATATCGTTTGAGGAAGGTCAGGCAGTAAAGGCGGGCGATATACTGATCGCGCTGGATACGTCGGTACTGGATGCAGCCGTAAAGACCGCTCAAGCAGCGTACGATCTTGCGCGGATAACCTTCGAGCGAGCAGATTCTTTGTCCAAGCGCGGCATAAGTGCGACCCAGACCCGCGACGATGCGGAGGCGGCATTGAGAAGCTCGGAAGCAGGCCTTGCACTGGCCAAGGCTCAACGCGATCAAGCATTCATCAAAGCTCCATTTGGCGGCGTTGTCGGCTTAAGATCAGTCAGCGTTGGCTCCTACATCACCGCGGGGATAGGAACAACTACCGGAACGGGACTCGCGCGGCTGGAGCAGATTGATCCACTCGTCGTGGAATTTACATTGCCCGAAATTGCAATGCCAAATGTTGCTCCTCGTCAATTGGTAAAGATCGTTACGGACGCTCTTCCAAATATGACCTTTGACGGTGCGGTTTACGCGATTGAACCGTCCATTGACGAGGCAAGCCGATCAATTCGATTGCGTGCACTTTTGGACAATGCCGACCTCAAGCTTCGACCTGGACTATTCGCGCGTGTGGACGTCACTGTCGGATCCAATCCCAACGCTCTGGTGATACCGGAAAGTGCGATTGTTCCCGACGGGCAGAAGCAGACAGTGTTCCGACTGAAATCCAACGATACAGTGGAGGTCGTTGAGGTAAGCCTGGGCCAACGGCTCGGCGGAAAAGTAGAAATTGTAAACGGCCTAGCAATTGACGATATCGTTGTATCGGCAGGTCAGTTGCGACTGGCTTCGGGCACCACTGTAAGTATTACCAATAACCACACGGCGGGAGAGATCTGATGTCGCTGTGGGAGACCTGCATCCGCCGACCTGTACTGGCCATCGTCCTTAGTCTTGTTCTGGTTCTTATAGGCTTCGTTTCATACGAACGTCTGACAACCCGGGAATACCCGGATGTCGAGGAACCTACGGTTTCCGTCTCAACCACCTATTCCGGCGCGAGCGCAGAAATCGTCGAAAGTCAGGTTACCCAGGTCTTGGAAACTCAGCTGTCTGGTATTGCAGGCATAGATGTTGTGACCTCGACAAGCCGCGCCGAAACAAGTGCAATCACTGTCAGATTTACGCTCGGGACTGACCCCGAAGTTGCTGCGGCTGAAGTTCGCGATCGGGTGTCACGCGCAAGACGCAACCTTCCGGACGAAATCGATGAGCCAATTGTTGCAAAAGTGGAAGCGGATGCCCAACCCATCATGTATGTCGCCTTCACAAGCACGAAACAATCAAGTCTGGAAATCACGGACCTGCTCAATCGTGTTGTCGTCGACCGGATCCAGAATCTTCCCGGCGTTTCAGAGGCGCGCATTCTTGGCGCTCGAGAATATGCCATGCGGGTGTGGATTGATGCCCAAAAGCTTGCGGGTTATGGATTGACGATCCAGGACGTCGAAACGGCGCTGACGAACCAGAACGTAGAAATTCCTGCTGGCCGCATTGAAAGCAAGGACCGCGAATTTACCCTGATTGCAAATACGGCGCTGGCTACCCCTGACGAATTTTCAAACATAATCATTAACGTAACAAACGGTTATCCGGTGCGCTTGCGCGATGTCGGTCGGGCCGAACTTGGCGCGGCCGACGAACGCCAGGCAACGACAAAGCAAGGATTAACTGCTGTTTCTATCGGAGTGGTTCGTCAGGCTACGGCCAATCCTCTGGAGGTCTCGCAGGGCGTCCAGGACATTTTGCCCGAAATTACGAAAAGCCTGCCTGAAGGCATGACGGCTGAGGTAACATACGATACGTCCATTTTCATTGATCGTTCGATTGAATCGGTTTTCGAGACCGTTGGTGAGGCGATTGTCCTTGTCGTGTTGGTTATCTTTCTTTTTCTGCGATCGGTCCGGGCCAGCATTATACCGATCGTCACCATTCCTGTATCCTTGATCACGTCGTTGGCATTGATGTACGCCATGGGCTTCAGCATTAACACGCTGACATTGCTTGCCATGGTGCTTGCCATCGGGTTGGTTGTCGATGATGCTATTGTCGTTCTGGAGAACGTTCATAGACGAATTGCCACGGGTATGAAGCCGGTGGACGCAGCAATCGCCGGTACCGGTGAGATCGCATTCGCTGTCATTGCCATGACATTGACCCTTGCCGCCGTTTATGTCCCGATAGCTTTCGTGGAAGGGCGTACAGGCCAGCTCTTCATAGAGTTTGCATTGACTCTTGCCGGCGCCGTCATTGTTTCCGGCTTTGTCGCATTGACGTTAACACCCATGATGTGTTCGCGTCTGCTTCGTCATGAAACAAAACAAAACAAAGTATCTAGGGTACTCGAACGAGGACTCGACTGGATCAACGATGTGTACCGCAAAGTTTTGTATCGAGCCATGCAGGCACGCTGGCTGGTCGTCTGTGCTGGCATAATCGTGGCTCTTTCGGCGGGCGTTCTTTTTGTTCAACTGCCGAGTGAGCTCGCACCCATCGAAGATCGCGGCGTTGTCCGAATTGCCGGAACAGCCCCTGAGGGATCAACATTGGCCTTTACCGAACGATACGGTGCAATGGCCGAAACCATTATGGAAGACATACCCGAAATCGAGACGTATTTCTCGGTATATGGCTTTCCGCAGGTTACGGGTTTCGGCTCCTTTGGCCTTCTGAAGGACTGGAGTGAACGAGACCGCTCGCAACAAGAGATTATCTCTTCAATCGCGCCTGCACTGGGTAAAATCGCAGGCGTTCGGGCATTCGCTTTCAACATGCCCTCTTTGACAACCGCGCGCGGCAGTGGCGCAGGTGCGAACAATCCAGTTCAATTTGTGATCCAATCCTCGTCTAGCTATGAAGATCTCAATACACTCGTGAACACCTTTGTCGAAAAGGCCAGACAGAATCCGCAATTGATCAACGTTGAGTCCAACCTTGATCTCAACAAACCGCGCATGGAAATCAACATGAATCGCGAGAAAATTCGCGAAGCCGGACTGCAGGTCGCGGATGTCGGCCGCACTTTGGAGACTATGTTTGGCAGCCGACAAGTTACACGGATTGACCGCGACGGGGAACAATCAGATGTCCTCGTACAGCTTGACGCGAAGGACCGCAGCACACCAAATTCAATCAATTTTGTAAACATGCGCGGATCGAGTGGCCAACTCATACCGTTGTCCAATCTGGTTACAATCAAGGAAAGCGTTGAGCCTGCCAATCTTTACCGCTTCAACAGGTTGCGATCCGCAACAATCAGTGCGGGGCTGACGCCAGGATATTCACTCGGCGAAGCACTCACCTATCTGGAAGGCATCGCGGGAGAAACATTCCCGGCCTATGCGCAATATGATCTTGAGGGCGAGTCCCGCGACTTCAGGAGCTCAAACTCCAGTATCGTGTTTGTATTCGGTTTGGCGATTCTTTTTATCTATCTCGTACTAGCGGCACAATTCGAGAGCTTTATCAGCCCTTTCATCATCCTGCTGACAGTGCCGCTCTCCATCACTGGCGCACTTCTGGCATTAACTTTGGCAGGTGCAACACTCAATGTTTACAGCCAGATCGGGTTGGTCACACTGGTGGGCCTGATAACCAAGCATGGCATTTTGATTGTGGAGGTCGCAAACCAAATGCGTGAACAGGGCAAAGATGTCATGACCTCCATCATCGAGGCCGCCGTTATGCGTCTGCGCCCCATTTTAATGACAACAGGTGCAATGGTTCTCGGGGCAGTGCCGTTGGCCATCGCAACCGGTGCCGGAGCTCAAAGCAGGCAAGCGATTGGCTGGGTAATCGTCGGCGGGATGTCTTTCGGAACCCTGCTCACACTTTTTGTTGTCCCCATCGCGTATTCCCTTATTACGCGCGACAAACCAACGGCAAGTACTGCGTCCATCAGCTAGGGTCAGGACCCTAGCTGTGGAGCCTCGAGAGATTGTCCTCCGTTAGACCGAGTTAGCCGATGGGTAGTCTTGAGTTTGGACTGCCATGGGGCTTGCATCACCCTCAGCATCGAACCCAAGGCATTCCGTTCAGTTGGAAACTGACAGTATGTCGTTGCGTTGTTTTCCGCCGTTCGCAATCTCCTGATCCCGAATTACAATAAATCGTCGGCGAACCAAATGCGCAATCACAGACTGCATTCCATGGAGCAACGGGACATCAACCTGTCAGAACTTGAACGAAATATCGGCCTTGAACGCATTGTCCTGCGCCTTGCTGGCAAACTGTCCGGAATAAGAAATGCCAATCGTTGCCTGTGGTGAAAGCTTGAAATCGAGACCCGCTTCAAGCACGAGCGCGTCTTTGGCAATGGCGACGCCGGAGATATCAAAGGCAGCGCTACCGGTAAACGCAAGATTCGAATGGGGTACGGTGTCACCGAACGCATGACGCCAACCCAGCATGCCACGCGCAGCCGTTGTTACATTGCCCAACATGAAGTCCGAAGAGGCCCTGACGCCCAGCGTCGTGAATGTGTCATCCGTATCCGTCTTGCTGCCGATGAGAGCCGCTGCTCCGCCGGTTTCAGCAAAGGCGTCGTGCTTGAAATTGACATAGGCCAGATTGACGAAAGGCTCAAAGGCAACACGATTGGTATCAATTCGATAACCGAGCTCGCCGAATACCTGTGCTGTGTGCGCATTGAATTTGGCAGATGTATCGTCTGAGAAACCGGGGAAAACGACAGACCGGTGGATATTGATATCGTGCCACGTATAGCTCGCACCCGCCCTAAAACCAAGATTACCCCATTGCGAGCCGCCATATACGCCGAGGTGATAATTGTCGCTGTCACCTGAAGAATTTCGATCATCCACTTTAAAGGAGGTGTGACTATACCCAGCAAGCAGACCAAGGCGCCAGTTGTCAGCGATTTGGGTATCTGCTCCGATCAGAAAGCCACCGGTCGTGCTCTCAAGACTCGCGGCGTGTCCGTTGCTTTCGCCTGAACCCCAATTGCCGAACCCTGTGCCCCATACGCTAAATTGATCCGTCACCGAGGGTGCAAGTTTGGGTCCGTCATCCCCATAGGCCATAATCGGGACCGCTACCGCTGCGACACCGCTAAAAGAACCACGGATTCTGTTGATTGCCGCATCTCGGATGAAGCGACTATCTTCCAAAAGAACGGTTGTTGCGGAGGCATAAATTTCGCCGGACAGCGCGTCAAAGGCTTCCCGTGCAGATGCTGCATCCAAGATGAGAAGTGTATTGTACAGCGCAAGTGCGTTGCCGCTTTGCGGCAGAGTGTTAAGCGCGCCAGCAGTTGCTATTTGATGCGGAGTGGTGGCCGCTATGGGGAACGGACCTCCGCCCGCCGTTGGGGATTGCTTGACCGCTATTGTGAGATCGACAGCTTTTGCAGTGTTCGCGAGCGTTGCATCCAGAAAGGCGGAATTGGTCAAGACATTTGGATCGAATGTACCGCCAACGCCGCCTTGCGCGGTGAGAATCCGATAGGTCTGGCCTGTGTGATAGTTCGTTGCAGGATCAAGCGCGCGAACCGAAACCGTTCCGCCCTGCAGCGTTGCAATCCCTGTTGCCGCGATGAGATCCGAAGTACCGGCTGAGGTGATCTCCACGTTGTAGACCGAACCGCTGGCAAGGGTTACATCTCCAGCAATGTTGAGTGTACCGACCGAATTGCCAGGCGCAATCACACCACCTGAGGCAATTGTTGTGGTTCCGACTGTTCCTGTGCCTGAAAGCGTAGCGCTATTGAGCACCTGAACGGCTCCGATCAGAGCACCGTTGACAGAAAGAACACCTGTCTGAACGGTTGTCCCACCGGTGTAAGTATTGTTTCCGGACAGGGTGAGTTTGCCTGTGCCCGTCTTTACCAGAGATGCTCCGGTACCGCCGCCGGTACCCCCATCCTGAATAATGCCGGAGATCTCCGTCGATAGATTATTCGCGCCGACTGTTAGTGCAGTCCCGCCAAGGAAGAATCGGCCGCTACCTTCAAGAGAACCCGCCGTGTTTGTGGCAGGACCATTGGAAAAATCGACGAGCCCGGTACTGTTGGCAATCAACCGCGCATTGCCACCGGTGCTGTTCGTAAAGAAAACGGTTTGGCCGCCTGCGTTGGAAGTAATTGTTGCGTTGCCAGCCGATCCGCTGTCATCAAAGAGCGTTCGACCACCGCTGTTGTTGGTAATGACAGCGTTTCCAGCTGAGCTGGTACCGCGAATAAGCGTCAGACCGGTATTGTTGTTTGTGATCGTGGCATTGCCGGCAGTACTGGCGTCGAAGAATGTCACTCGTCCATTGTTGGCGTTGATCAGAGACGCGCTACCGGCGGTGCTGCTGTCATCGAATTCCGTATTGCCTCCGTTGTTGGAAATATTGGCAGTGCCTGCAGTACTTGAATTGATGAAAGCGGTTGTACCACCAAGGGTGTTCGTTATGACCGCATTGTCTGCTGAGCTGGTGTCACCGAATAACAATGCACCGCCATTGTTGGTTATGATGGCATGCCCTGCGATGCTGTCACTGAAGAAATCCGTGCGGCCATCGACGTTGTTGAGAATGGAGGCATTGGCTGCGGTGCTCGTACCGAAGAAGAGGGTCTGTCCCCCATCGCCATTTGTAATGGTCGCGCTGCCTGCATTGCTGGCGCCGGAAAATAGTGTGAGCCCGCCAAGGTTGGCAATACTTGCATTCTCGGCAGTACTGTCATTTGTGAAGTCCGTTTCGCCGCCAGTAAGGTTTGCAATGGTAGCTGTGCCGCCTTGGCTTGTGTCCTGAAACGTTGTGAGATCGCCAGAATTGTTGACTATTGCGGTATTGCCGGCAGAACTGTTGCCCGAATACGTCGTATTGCCGGCGAAGGCTGTTCCAGCAAGCAGTGCCATTGTAAGCGCTGTCGATGCACTTGTAGCTTTATACAGGGCCATGGCAGTCATTTCCCTCTCGATTTACACCGAGCGCAACTGGGCGAGTACGGGGTTATTTCACGATGTCCTGCCCCTCCGCCCGAATGTGCGGGCAACCTCACCTAGACCCTCGATCACATACTGAGAGCGGACGACTTCCAAGATACCAAACCGCGATCCGCCCCAGCGCGCCCAACCGGACGCGCATTCAGTACAACCGATCCATGCTCTTCACGTGTAGATGGATGATAGACTTAGTTGGCGGAATTCACGGACGCCCAGTTTCAAACTGCTACCTAGAATGGCTAATGACCGCCATCCCAATGGCGGTCATTGCAGGAAGCTGGCACATTGCCTGGAAGACAAATGCGCCCAATGACTGAGATGGGCCATTCAAGCCATGTAGCTGGCTGCGTTGCCCGCATTACTAACTATAGCTCGCTCGCTTCAGCATTTTCAGCCTCGGCTGCGCCATGCCTGGGTTCGGACGAGCACAGCACGAGACAATCCTGCGTGAACAAGACGTGCGAGCACATTGGTGTAAAAAATCATCATGCCCATGGCTGCCGCTGGTGCGATATCGCCGGCGTCATCCATGTTGAGCACCGCAACGGAGGCCAGCGTCGTATCGGCGGAATAGATGAAAACCACAGCTGAAACGGTGGTCATCGCATTGACGAAGAGATAGATCGAGATGTCGAGAATAGCCGGCAGACAAACTGGAACGGTCACCCCGGCGAACAGCTTGTAGAAAGGCTGTTTTAACGAAGCGGCGACAGATTCAAACTCCTGATCGATCTGCTTGAGGGCCGTGAGAGCCGTCAGATGCCCCACCGTGTAGAAGTGGGTAATGGTGCAGACAACCAGAATGGTCATTGTGCCATAGATCGAATGCAGTGGGTTGGCAGGATTGTTGAAGAAGAAAATATAGGCAAGTCCCAGCACCAGACCCGGAACGGCCATGGGCAGCATTGCCAGGAAATGGAAAATGGCGCGGCCTTTCCAGAACCCTTCCGTCTTTTCCACCATATAGGCGCCGGTGAAAACGACAATGGTTCCGAATATCGCTGTCAGCCCCGCTAGCTGAATGGAGTTCTTATAGGAGCCCCAGCCACCGCCATCCATATGGTTAAAGGCAAAATTCTTCAGGCTGAGACTGAGATCGTAAGGCCAAAACTTGACCAGTGCCGCCAGTTGGCAGACCAGCAAAATTCCGATGATAAAGGCAGCCACCAATGCACACCAGACGAGGCAAAGGCGGTCGAACCGCCGGTTCGGCTTCGGCTCATAGGGAACGGATCGTGCCGAAAGCAGTGCGACCTGCTTTTTCTGCACCAGACGATCGACAACAAACGCGGCAAGTGCAGGCACAAGCAGGATCACCGAGACAACAGCGCCCATTTCAAAATTCTGCTGGCCGATGACCTGCTTGTAAATATCGACCGCCAGGACATTGTACTGGCCACCGATCACCTTCGGCAGGCCAAAATCCGTGATTGCCAGCGTGAACACAACGAAAGCCGCCGAGATGAGCCCATAACGTGCTCCCGGTATCGTAACGGTCCAGAAGGTACGCCAGCGGCTGGCACGCAATGACGCCGCAGCCTCGTAATGGCGCTGGTCGGAAATGGCGAGCGCCGTCGAAATAATGATCAGCGCGTGCGGAAACGTGAAGAAAACGGAACCAACAACGATGCCCAGCGGTCCATAGATGGATGCACCGAACAGCACATCCCGGATCATACCCTGATTGCCGAAGAGATAGATCAAGGCAATGCCGGGCAAAAGCGAAGGCACAAGGATTGGCGCCATTGCGATCATACGGAACACACCCTTGTATCGCATGCAACTGCGGTTCATCGCATAGGCAAAGCCAAAGGCGATACCGACTGTCAAAACAGTGCTGATAACAGCTATGAACAATGAATTCTGGATGGACCGGAACAGCGTCGGTGTGGAAAAATAGCTGACATAATTATCGAAACCGGTGGACCGTGACGATCTCAGCGCAACACGGCGAAAGGTGTTGGAATCCACCTCCTGCCATTGAGTGCCCCGATGCAGGTCTGAGCCGATCAGATAGGTCGTATCATCCGTGGTGCCGCGTAGTCGGTATTTTACCGGGCTGCGGAAGCTGAAGTCTGGAAAGAAGCTGGTCGCGGCGAGCCTGCCATCGGCGTTCGTTGCAAGCTTATCTGGCGAGAGAACCGAAAGCCTGTCGTTCAGCACAGCTGCGGTGGTGGCTTGACTGAAATTACCGGCCGCATCGCTCACCTGAAACTCGTACCGGGTCAGGTCAAAACTATAGGTGGAGAACGATTTCGATAGCATTACATAAAGCGGCGCAGCCAGTGCAACGATCAGATAGAGCGAAATAACGATCATCAAGCCGCGTTTGACCAGATCATCTGCGTCCAACTGAAGTCTTGGTGTCTTGTGAGGAAGCGGCATGAGCAAATCAGTGACTGCTGCCATGGTGGCCTCCGTTCGGAAACACCAGAAGACGGTCGGCAGGCAGCTCCACCGTCAAAGCCCCACCTTCAGCAAGGCCAAGACGCCGGGCAGCATTGATCGAGAAGTCCGCGATGAGAACCTCGTCGCCAAGCCTTTCACCGCGCAAACGGGTCCGCCAGAAGGAACCGAGAAACTCCATCTTGCCAATGATGACGTCGATGAGATTCGCCGTGTCGCCCGATTTGGATCCTGGCTCGTATGGAATGACATCTTCCGGGCGTATCGCCACAATAACGGGTTCATTCACACCGAAAGCGTGCTGACGACAATTCAGGTGACCGTTGCCGAAAGCTACATCATGCCTGTCTGTTGCGCGTGCCTGCAACTTGTTGGTCTCGCCAATAAAATCGGCAACGAACAAAGTGCGAGGATGCCGATAAACTTCGGTTGGCGTGCCAACCTGTTCGATGATGCCATGGTTCATGACAACGATGCGATCCGCCATCGATAGCGCTTCTTCCTGGTCATGCGTGACCATGATGGTTGTGACGCCAAGCTTGCGCTGCAATTCCTTGATCTCGTGGCGCAAATGCACGCGTACCTTCGCGTCCAGCGCCGAGAGTGGTTCGTCAAGCAGCAATAGGCCGGGGGAAATGGCTATAGCCCGGGCGAGAGCGATGCGCTGTTGCTGACCGCCGGACAGCTGCGCCGGATATTTACCGGCTTGATCCTGAAGGCCGACCAAGAGGAGCAGTTCTTTTACCCGGTCTTCGATTTCGCGCCGCGACCGCTTGGCATTCTCAAGCCCGAAGGCAATATTCTTGGCAATGGTCAGATTGGGAAACAGGGCATAGGATTGAAACACAATGCCGTAATCCCGTTTTGACGGAGGCAGCGTGGAGATATCCTTGCCGCCCTGCTGAATAGTTCCCCGGCTTTGCAAATCGAGTCCGGCAATTGCCCGCAAAAGCGTGGTTTTCCCGCAGCCGGACGGTCCAAGGAAACAAACGAACTCACCTTCCTTGATATCAAGCGAGACGTCTTTCAACGCATGAAATTCGCCAAATGCTTTCCACAAATTCGAGATTTGTAAATACGCCGGGTCACTGGATGGTGTCATTGGGCGCACCTCCGTGGGCGTTGCCGCAGAGCGAGCAAGAGTTTCATGTCTCATGGGGGCACCTCGCAAGAATTGATAAAGGGTGCCGCCTGAGCGGCACCCGGTTCAAATGCTGAAAGCCCTCAGCTTTTCGGTTCCGATTTGGAATCGTAGCGTGTGTTCCACTCCTTGAGGATCGCGTTGCGGTTGGTCGCAGCCCACTCAAAGTCATTCTTGATCATCTTCGAGGCGACATCCGTCGGCAGGTTCTCGACAGGCTTGGCAATACCCGGCATTGCCAATACGGCATAGCCGACATTGTACATCTCATTGGCCTTCTTGCTGATCGACCAGTCCATCAGCACCTTGGCTGCCTCTAGCTTGGGTGTACCGGCAATAATAGCACCAGCTTCTGCTTCCCAGCCCGAGCCTTCTTCCGGGAAGATGATATCGATGGGGGCTCCGGCAGACTTTGCCTTGGCACCGGGAAATTCAAAGGAGACACCAATGACAGTCTCTCCAGCGCCAGCCATCTTGCACGGCTTCGAACCGGAATGGGTGTAGCTCGAAATATTCTTGTGCAGCCCGTCCATAAAGGACCAGGCATCCTTTTCACCGAACATCTGCAGCCAAGCCGAAACATCAAGGAAACCTGTACCAGAAGAGGCCGGATTTGGCATCACGACATGGTCTTTGTATTCGGGCTTGGTCAGATCTTTCCAGCTTTTTGGCGGGGTCAGGCCGAGCTTCTTACCTTCAACCGTGTTGTAGCAGATCGCCGCCACATAGGCATCCATCCCCACCCAGCTTGGCGGTGTGGAATTATCGACGAATTTTGGATCAAGCTTTTCGACTCCCGCAGGAGCATAAGGCTCCAGCATGCCTTCACTCTTCAGCATCAGCAGTGAAGATGCCGCGACACCCCAGACCACGTCAGCTTGCGGATTGTTCTTTTCGGCGAGAAGTTTGGCCGTCATGACACCCGTGGAATCGCGCACCCAGTTGATCTTGATATCCGGATGATCGGCATTGAACGTGTCGGCATAGCGCTGCAGATCAACTGCCTCGAAGGCGGTGTAAACGGTCAATTGAGTCTCGGCATAGGCTGCCGATGACAGAAGCGTAAGGGCAAAGGCGGCAAGCGCCACAGATTTGTGCGTGTTCATGACTTGGTTCCCATTTTTTAAAGGTCGGCTTATGCGCTTTTTTGCTTGGGAAAGGTTCGCCGCCGTCAACCGAGAAATGTCTCATCTTGCCAGAACGCGCCCAGTCCATACGTTGATAGTGAGGAACACCCTTTGATAAGTAAAATCTATTTATCTGATATTATTATTGAAAAAATCGATGATGTGGCTGACAATGGAAGCAGAGAAAATCCAGCATTTACAAATGAAAAGAGAGCGCGATGCGCTCTCTTTTCGCGTCAAAAACAATGGTTCATTCAGACCCAGGGCAGTGAATAGGTCTTGACGTTCGTGTAACTCTTCATGGCCTCGGAAACGCCTTCCTTATAGCCATTCCCGGAATCCTTGATGCCACCGAAGGGAGACATTTCAATCCGATAGCCAGGGACTTCCCAGATATTGACTGTGCCGACCTGAAGACCCGCAATGTATTTCTGCATGCGGCGGAAATCATTGGTGCATACGCCCGACGATAGGCCAAAGGCGGTGGAATTGGACAGCGCTATCAAAGCATCGTCGTCATCCGGAGCGCGGATAATCGGGATGATTGGACCGAAGGTTTCCTCCATGACAAGCTCGGAAGCATGAGGCACGTGATCGACAACAATCGGCGGCAGCAAGGCACCTTGCCGGCCGGGATTGTAGAGGATATCGGCACCCTGCTCGGCCGCCATGTGCACGCGATCTTCGAAGAGAGATGCGGCTCTTTCATGAACCACGGTGCCAAGATCCGTCGAGCGATCCATCGGATCACCGAAGCGCAGTTTCTTCGCCCGTTCCAGCACCAGCGGCACGAACCGGTCAGCGACCTTCTCCTGACACAGGATGCGCTTGACCGCAGTGCACCGTTGGCCGGAGTTCTTGGTCGCGCCGGCAACTGCAAGATCAGCGGCTTTGGCAAGATCATCATCACTCAGATCATTGAGGATGATGAGCGGATCGTTGCCTCCAAGTTCCAGTACGGCGCGCTTATAGCCCGCTGTAGTGGCAATCATCTTGCCGACAGGAACGCCGCCGGTGAAGGTGATGAGCTCAATGTTCGGATTGGTGATCATCTCCAGGCCGATATCCGCCGGCCACCCGGTGACAACGGACAGCATTTCCGGTGGCAAACCGGCTTCGTAGAGAATATCGGCCAGCACGAGGGCGGTCATCGGCGTCAGTTCCGTTGGCTTGCAGACAACGCAATTGTTGGTGGCGATAGCCGGAGCAATCTTGTGCGATACCATGTTGAGCGGATGATTGAAGGGCGTGATCGCCGAGATTGCCTTCAACGGCTCACGCATGGTGAAGATTTTCCGCGCCTTGCCGTGCGGGGTCAGATCACAGGAAAAAATCTGACCATCATCCTGAATGCACATCTGCGCCGACAGAGTAAATACATCATAAGCCCGGCCCACCTCGTAGAGTGAATCGGCTTTGGAGATACCCAGCTCCAGTGTGATCAGATTGGCGATCTCTTCCCTGCGGCTGGCAAGCGCTTCGGCGGTGCGAAACAATATCTGCTGACGTTCATAACGCGTCAGCTTCGGCGTGTAATTCGCAGCGATCTGGAAAGCTTGCCGCGCATGCTCCGTGCGGCCAGCTGGAACGGTACCCACCACTGCACCGGTATAGGGGTAGTGGACCTCAATCACACCGTCTGCGTCGACCTTCCGCCCTGCAATGCGCATCGGCTCGTGCCGTACTTTAAACTCTGCTTCCACCTTGACCATGATCCTGTTTCCCCGCGGCTATGCCAAGGCCGCGGCCATGGCGGCATAATGGAAGGCGTCAAAATTGCGCAGCTCCGGAGCACTAGGCAGATCAGGCAATTTGCGGTTGACGATGAAGGGCACCACCTGCTCGGTCAGACCACCATGCGAACGCAATGGCTCGTTCAATGCCGCAAGGTCATGACGGTGCTCGCTGGTGCCGAGCGTCTTGTTTTCCGTGGAAAGAAAGACAATGTCACCAATCCGGTCATTGGGCAGTTCGAAACGCTCGCATGCTGCAGCATTGTCGAGCACCACATCAATGCCTTCAATCTTCGCCAAACGCGCCATGATATCGGCTTGATCGGCTCCGTCCGGCAGATACGCGGTGGCGAACGAACCCAGTGCGCCGTGATGCACGACATAGGGGTCGGTGATCGGCAGAATGACGCGAGCCGCATCCTTGCCCAGCCAATCGTCGAGCAGATCCTGAACGTAGATAACGTCCGGCGATCCGTCCGCCTTATGCTTGGGCTTCATTCCATGGTCAGCCGTAACGACAATCGCCGCACCCAAGGCGTCAAGTTCAGCCAGGTATTTGTCGAACATCTCGTAGAATGCATTGGCTTCGGGAACACCCGGCGCATATTTATGCTGTACGTAGTCCGTGGTGGTCAGGTACATCACATCAGGTTTGAAGGTCTTCAGCAGCTTGACACCGGCCGCAAACACAAACTCCGACAATTCCGCCGAATAGACCTCCGGGACAGGTCTGCCCAGCCATGCCGACGCATTGTCGATACCGTGCTCTGCCTTGGTTGATTTGTCGGACTTTTCTGACGAGAAGCAGATTGCGCGATCCTCATCGAACGCCAGACCATGGCCAAGCAAGGCACGCAGCTTATCCTTCGCCGTGACGACAGCCACGCGTGCACCGGCATCGTAGTAGGCTTTGAAGATGGTCGGCGCGCGCAGGAAGCGCGGATCGTTCATCATCACTTCCTTGCCGGTCTCGCGCTCATAGAGATAATTGCCGCAAATGCCGTGTACAGATGGCGGGCGCCCGGTGGCAATCGACATGTTGTTGGGGTTGGTAAAGCTCGGGATGACGCTATGGGCCATGCGAACAGTGCCCTTCTCCTTGATTTTGACCAGAGCCGGCATCAGCCCCGCTTTGATCGCCTCATCGAGATAAGCGGGCTCGCAACCGTCGAGGCAGATTGCGATGGCCGTCACACGCGGCCAAGCATAATTGCGGCCGTTGACGCTGACATTGACGGGGGACATCTGGTTCATCGGAATAATCCTTGTTTATAAAGCGGTTCAGGCGGCAAGTTTGGCGCGTTCGGCGATAGCAGCGGCAGGAGGCGCCGCCGTATCAACACCCATCTCGCGCAGGGATTCTCTGGCAGCCTTGACGACGCGGCGCATGACATGTTCGTCCATGCGGCCGATGCAGCCAACACGGAAGCTGTCCACGACGGTCAATTTGCCGGGATAAATGATAAAGCCCTTGTCTTTCATCAGTTCGTAGAAGCGATCGAACGAAAAGTCCGGGTGGGCAGGATTGAAGAAGGTGACGATGATCGGCGAGAGCCAGCGGTCCTTGAGCAGGGTTTCAAAGCCGAGTTCGCGCATTCCTGCGACCATCACATCGCGGTTGTTTGCGTAGCGCGCACCGCGGCCGGCAACACCACCTTCCACTTCGTGCTGGCGCAGCGCTACCAGAAAGGCTGCAACCACGTGCGTCGGCGGCGTATAGCGCCATTGTCCGGTCTTGATCAGATGTGCCCACTGCGCATGTACATCGAGGCTCAGTGAATGGCTGCGTCCCTTGGCGGCTTCCAGTTCGCTCTTGCGGGCAATGATGAAGCCGAAGCCAGGTACACCTTCGATGCATTTGTTGGCAGAAGAGACCATGGCCTCATAGCGGATTTCGTTCACATCAAGCGAAATCGCACCGAATGCACTCATCGAGTCGATCAGCAGTTTGCGCCCCTTGGCGTAGACAGTCTCCGAAATCTCGTGCACCGGATTAAGGATGCCGGAGCTGGTCTCGCAGTGGACGATGATCACATGGGTAATGGCGGGATCGGCGTCGAGCGCAGCCGCGACCTCAATTCCGCGTGGGGGCATGTAGTCGCCCTTGTCGATCACGGTATGGGCCCGGCCAAGATAGTTCAGCGTTTGTGCAATACGTTGACCATACGCTCCATTGACCAAAACAAGCGTTTTACTATCCCGTGGCAGAAAACTGCCCAGCATGGCCTCAACGGCGAATGTGCCACTTCCCTGCATAGGAACACAGTCAAACTCATCATTTTTGTCGCCGGTCAGCGCGAGGAGGCGGCGGCGCATCTCTGCGGTCATCGCGCGAAAATCACCATCCCACGAACCCCAGTCACGCAGCATCGCCTGCTTGACAGTATAGGAGGTAGTGAGCGGGCCGGGTGTCAGAAGATATGGTTCGCCAAGCTCTGGCGTATCGAATGGGGTTACCGCTGTAGTCTGGTTTCCGGTCAACATTGTCATTCCTCCTGACTGACATGAAGTGCTCTTGTCCATCATCTCCCATGGATACGATATATATGTAAAATCGTTATTTTGTATCTATGTATAATTAAAATCGATACATCGCGCATGAATTAAGACAACCCGGTGCTGCATGGAAACTGGTCAGGCGGATTGAGCCAGCCGGCTTTCCAGCAGATGGCCATTCTGGGTCAGGATCGGATACGCCGCCGAGGCAAATAGAGAATTGATCTCTTTGAACGCCCGTACTGCTTCCAGATGAATATCGCTGGTTTCGATGCTCTCCTGCACATCGGATTGCAGACGATGCAAATGCCGTTCGTGACTTTGGCGCTCGAGCTTGCGCATCCGCTCTTTTTCTACGACGAGTTGCCGCGCTGAAACCACATCGCCCGAAACCAGTACATTCATTGCCAGTTGCATATTGACGAGGACGCGCTCGTGAATTGCAGTCAATTCCGACCAGCCGGCCTTTGAAAAATGCAAATCCTTCTCATTTTTTTCCAGCGCAAGAACCAAAAGATTCTTGGCGATAATATCTCCGGCCCGTTCGAGGTTGATGCAGAAATCTGTCAACTCGATGCCCCGCTGCGCTTCTATCGCGGTCATGATTCCGCGGTTGATTTCGGCGATATAGAGCTTGATGTCGGTGTGAGCGCGGTTCACCTTGATGTCCAATTTTTGTGCCTGTTCGATCTGTGCCTTTGTACCGGCGTCAAGGAGTTTCATCACCGGCTGCAACATGATCTCGACCACCTCGCCCATATGCAAAACTTCACGCGTTGCACTTGCCAAGGCCAAACCCGCAGTCCGAATGACTGTCCTATCTAGCGCGCTTATGCGCTGCGAGGTCAGGTCATTCACATCGCTTTTCTGAGGCGCAATATCGGGAAGCATTAACAAAACAAGCCGTTCGACAAGCCCGGTCAATGGAAGACAGAAAACAAGCAAACCAAGATTGAATGCCAGATGAAAATTAACGAGCTGGCGCGCCTGGTTCGTCCCAAGCAGATCAAGGGGGACAGCCATCATATGCAGTATTATCAGCACAATCACGGCGGCGATGCCGCGAAATATGAGATTGCCAAGGGGCAATCTCCGGGCTTCCAAGCCCTGACCGCGTGTTAGCCAAAACCCGATCAAACCTCCACCAAGGTTGGCGCCCAGTATAAAGACGAATCCTACCTCTGTGGGCAAAAGACCCTGCATCGCAAATGTAACAAACAAGAGGATTGCCGCAACGCTGGAATGGATCAGCCAGGTGAAAAGCGCTGCCACGAAAAATGCTGTCAGATAATCCTCCTTGAGATAGCCTATCGCTACAGGCAAAAATTCGCTGTGCCGCAACGGCGCAGTTGCCTCGGCAATCATATGCAACGACAAAAGAATGAATGCTATTCCAAGCAGAATGCGCCCTATTTGAATAATTAACCGCGACTCAAACTTAAGAAAGAGGGTTCCACCGGCCAGCAACAAGACTGGAATCATCCAGCTGAGATCAAAGGACAGTATCTGTACCACCATTGCCGAACCAAGATCGGCTCCGAGCAGGATCGCAAGTCCCATCGAGACCACCAGAACGCCGCTGGCGGCAAAGCCGGACGCAAGAACGGCGACCGCCGTTGAACTTTGCAGCACCACCGCAAGCGCTGCGCCCGCTGCGGCGGCCTTGACCTTACTGTTCCTTGTGCCACGCAGTGCTTCACGCAAACTGGATTCAAAAGCGCGCTCAACGCCGGTTCGAACCATACGGACAGCCCACAGCAACAGCATCGTTGCACCGGAAAGATGGAGAAGGACTAGTGAAAACTGCATAACAACGGCTCCCTCCGGAACCGTGCAAGAGGCGACTGATCCCATTACAGACTCAATTGAGCCTGCACATAAATCAAATCGTTAGTTTCGATATTTATATTAACAGAACTTATGATAAGTTCGCGCTGAACTGCTTGGGAGATATTATGCGCTACGTTCAGCTTCGTGCCTTTCACCATGTGGCAATCTACGGCGGGTTTTCCCGCGCGGCCGAGATGCTGTTCCTGACCCAGCCGGCGATTTCCGATCAGGTGCGCAAGCTCGAAGAAGAATATGACATCCTGCTGTTCAATCGGAACAAGAAGCAGGTAACCCTGACGGAAGCCGGGCAACGGCTTCTGGAAATAACTCACCGCATGTTCGATACCGAGCAGCAGGCACTGGAACTTCTTTCAGAATCTCGAGCCCTGCGCGCAGGGACGTTGCGTATCGTCGCCGATGCGGCGCACCATCTCCTGCATATTCTCGGCACATTTCGCGAGAGATATCCAGGCATTCAGGTTTCCGTGCGCGCAGGAAATACCGAGACTGTGATCAGCAGCCTCTATAGCTATGAGGCCGATATTGGCGTGCTGGGTGAGATCCCTACCGGGCGTGATTTTGAAATACTCAAGCTCAATTCAACCCCCATCGTCGCCTTTGTCTCCACCGAACATCCGCTCGCCGCAGCAAAATCACTGACGCTGGAAGAGCTGACACATTTCCCGTTGGTCATGCGCGAGCGCGGCTCGAAAACCCGGCAAAAATTGCAGGAGCGCGCTGCCAGCATGGGCTTTGACCTCAAGCCAGCCATCGAGGCGGAAGGCCGCGAGGCCGTCCGTGAAATCGTTGCATCCGGCGCTGGCGTTGGCTTTGTGTCATCCGCCGAGTTTGGTAAGGATAATCGTCTTGTGCAGATCCCCATCGCCGGGCCGGACGTGCTGATGGACGAAGCACTCATCTGCCTGCGCGAGCGCAGCGCAGGCAAACTGGTGCGTGTCTTTCTCGACATCGCCAAGTCACTGGGACCGGCAGCCTAAGCGGCTGCCTGTACCGTCACGATATCGGCCTTCACTCGGTCAGACTTTGGATCATAGGGACTGCGCATATGCGCTGTCGCCGGGTAAAGTTCGCCCGCCAGATCGATCGAGAAGCTGCCGCTTTCGATGAACTCCTTGCTGACACCATCCGGATGTTCGATCAATCCAAGCGCCACTGAACGGCCAAGCGTATGGCCATAGGCGCCCGAGCGAACCTCGCCAACCGGTTTGCCATCGCGCAATATCAGCTCACCGCCCCAAAGCATCGGGACGCTATGATCTACCGTAAACTGCACAATGCGCCGGCGTAGCACGCCGTCTTCCCTTGCCTTGACCAGCGCGTCCTTCCCGATGAAGCCGCCAGGCTTGTCCAAGGCGACAGCAAAGCTAAGACCGGCTTCGAAAGGATTGATATCAGGCGTTAGCTCGCGACTCCAGGCACGGAAGCCCTTCTCGAGGCGCAGTGCTTCAAGCGCATAGTAACCCGCATCGATGAGCCCCAGTTCGCGCCCCGCTTCGTGCAATGTCTCGTAAACACCAACAGTAAATTCCGTCGGCACGATGAGTTCCCAGCCGAGTTCACCGACGTAGGTCATACGGTTGGCGTAGGCTGTGGCATAGCCGATGTCGATTTCGCGGATCGTCGCGAAGGGAAAGCCCTCGTTCGACAAATCCGCTGACGTGACTTTACTGAGAACAGCGCGGGAGTTTGGGCCCATCAGCGCAAGAACGGAGTAAGAGGAGGTAACATCCGTGAGACAGGCATGCGAACCTTCCGGGGTATTCCTGCGGATCCAGTCAGCGTCATGCACCGCCTGAGCCGAGCCTGTCACGATGAGGAATTTATCGGCCGCAAGCCGCATCACCGTCAGATCAGTTTCATAGCCGCCGCGTTCGTTCAGCATGCCGGTATAGACTGAGCGGCCAATTTCTACATCGACGTCGGCAGCGCAAATGCGGTTGAGTACAACGCATGCGTCCCGTCCCTGTACCAACAGTTTTGCGAAAGACGTCTGGTCAAAAAGCGTCACTGTTTCGCGGGTCGCCTTCATTTCGCGCTTCACCGCCTCATGCCAGTTCTGTCGGCTAAA
The DNA here is from genome assembly GCF_049896885.1 of Phyllobacterium sp. SL163. Taxonomy (NCBI): domain Bacteria; kingdom Pseudomonadati; phylum Pseudomonadota; class Alphaproteobacteria; order Hyphomicrobiales; family Phyllobacteriaceae; genus Phyllobacterium; species Phyllobacterium sp. SL163. Next base: position 316,223 of record NZ_JAFCVE010000005.1, read on the forward strand.
GGCATATTGCGTTTGCGGCGTTTCATCCGCCGCGGCAAACCAGTTTGCCCGTTCCCAGCCCATTTTCGAACCAAAGCACGCACCTTTGGCAGCAAGACGGTCATAAAGCGGCGAGCGGCGGAAGGGACGTGCTGTATCCAACTCCCGGTTCGGCCAAGGCATGGCGTAGTGCAGACCAAGCGTCTCCTTGACCCGGTCATGCAGCCATCGCGGATTGTTGTTGAACGAGGCAAAACGGCGAATATCGACCGGCCACAAATCCATGGTTGGGGCGCCATTGACGATCCATTCGGCCAGTGCCCTGCCCGCGCCGCCGGCACTGGCAATGCCCATCGAATTGAAACCTGCGCCAACAAAGAAATTCTTCAATTCCGGCGCTTCGCCAAGAATGAAGTTGTTATCGGGCGTAAAGCTCTCCGGGCCGTTGTAGAACTTGCGCACTTCCGCATGTTCCAGCTGCGGCACCCGGATCAGCGCATTCTGCATCAGTATTTCGAACTGATCCCAGTCGTCGGGCAGCAATGCGAATTCAAAGTTCTCCGGAATACCGCTCATTCCCCACGGCTTGGCCTCCGGCTCAAACCCGCCCATGACAAGGCCGCCGACTTCTTCCTTGAAATAGATGAAACCATCGGGATCGCGCAGCACTGGAAGATCGGGATGAACGCCGTCGATCTTTCCGGTCACGATATACATGTGCTCAGCGGAATGCAGCGGAACAGACACACCGCACATCAGACCGACCTGCCGGGCCCATTGGCCCGCACAGTTCACCACGACGTCAGCAGCAATATTGCCTTGATCAGTCTCCACCCCACAGGCAACGCCGTTTTTGACGGTGATACCGGAGACCTTGACCCGCTCGATGACGCGCGCACCGCGATTGCGGGCTCCCTTGGCAAGCGACTGCGTCAGATCGGTGGGATTGGCCTTGCCGTCGCCAGGCAGCCAGACAGCGCCAACGAGATCGTCCGATGCCATGACAGGCCAGATATCCGCGGCTTCCCTTGGTGAAACGACATCCACGTCAACACCCTGAGCACGCGCCGAGGCGGCGGTACGCTTCAGGACAGTCATGCGGTCCTGAGTGCGGGCAACGGCAAGTGAACCGCAGTTCTTCCAGCCGGTTGCAAGCCCGGTTTCAGCCTCCAGTTCGCTGTAGAGTTTGGTCGAATATTTGATCAGGCCTGTCATGTTGGCATGGCTGCGAAGCTGCCCGACAAGGCCTGCTGCGTGCCACGTGGTGCCTCCACTGAGCTGGCCCTGCTCCAGGAGAACCACATCGGTCCAGCCAAGCTTGGTCAGGTGATAGGCGACAGAACAACCGATAATGCCCCCACCGATGATGACTACACGTGCCTGTGTTGGAAATGCTTTCGTCATGACGATCCACCCATCAAAAAGAGATGAATCATCCTACGCAGCAAAATGCAACATATCAACAATAAATATCACATAATGCAACATTCAGCGTAATGGAAACAGGAGTTCCACGCCCCTTTCAACCAGAACGTTCAATAAAACATCCTTGGGTTGCCGATCTGTAATGATCCCAGCCGCCTTCGCAGTATTTGAAATCTTCATCGGCGTCAGACGCCCAAACTTCGAGCTATCAAGAACGAAATATGCCTTGTGCGCCTTAGAAATCATTTGCGAGCGCAATAGCGAGCCGGCCGTTGTAAAATCGGTAATGTCTCCATCCGGCGATACGGCCCCTCCTCCCAGAAACGCGACATCGATCCGAAAACGCTCGACAGCCTGCAACACATCCAAACCGGCTGCAGCCTCCTCCCGCGGATCGATTTCACCGCCGAGAATGTGAGCCTTGATGTTTGGCTGATGGCACAAGAACAAAGCAATCGCGAGACTGGAAGTGCATATGGTCAAATTCAAACGCGAACCAGCCAGTGCATGGGCGACTGCAAAAGTCGTGGTTCCGGAGTCAAGGAAGACGACCATACCATCCTCGACCAACGCCGCCGCGATTCCTCCGATAACACGTTTGCCTTGCGCGTTTTCACGGGTCCGTTCGCCTAAACCCGGCTCAATTGCATCAAAGCGTATGGCTCCGCCGTGAATAAGTTCAAGTTGCCCCTTGTCGCCCAGGAGTTTGAGATCTCTTCGTATTGTTTCGCGTGACACCTCAAAAAATGCCGACAAATCGGCAATGCTCACAGATCCATCGGAAGCAATTCGCCTCAGGATTTCGTCGTGTCGGCGCGGAGCAAGCGCTTTGTTTGCGTGATTGTGTGATTCAGACATGATTATAAATTGCCCGCATGCTGCCCTCGTTTAAAGGTGCCACTATAAATGGTTGGACATCGGGATGAATCGGAACGCTCATACGCCAACAGTGCAATAGATATCACATTTTGCAACACAATACTTGCAGGTGCCCGACGGTTCTGTTGCGACGGCTGAGCTAAGGCTTGATGCCGAACAGGATGCGACAGGCCCTTACTCAGCCAATCGTCCAGGCCGGTCGTGAACTGCGCGGATCATGTCGAACTCGTCGAAATGTCGACCAAGTTCGCGCATCGCTTCGACACGCTCCTGAACCGTCTTGCTACGCTGCTTTGCCACCGAATCGATCAGCAGATTGAGGATCACCGTGAGGCTGGCCGATGAGTCCCAGAAGGTCTCGACAAAGGTTTCTCCCTGGAGCACGAGATCCGTATAGTCGTAGGCCCAATTGGTGAACTTGTCCGTAACGATGATCAGCGGCATGCCCGTTTCCTGCGCCTTCTGCGCAAGTAGAACGCCCGTCCGCGCGTAGGCGTAGGTGTCAAGCAAAAAGAGGCAATGGCTCTCGCCGACCATGTCGAAGATCTCGGCGAAAACACCGGTATGGTTATCGGCAAAACGCACCCTTGGCCGAACATATTGCAGCCTGCTCGCAAAATCGATGGCCATCCCTCGCGATGCCTGGAACCCCACCACGGTCACGAACTGCGAGTTGGCCAATGCCTCAACGCAATACCGCCAGCGTGGCAGCGTCGCCAGCTTGTAGGCTTCGGTGATGGCCTCCAGCTCGCGCTCAAGGCTCTTTTCCAGAGTCTGTTCGCCCAGCGAATCGAGCCTCAGACGCTTGAAGACGTTGTCCATGCCGACTGCCTCCGTGCCAGGAGCAGGCTTCAGCGCCTCCTTGAAATCCTTGAGGTTAGCGTAGCCGAGTTGGCGAATGAAGCGGATTACCGTCATCTCGCTGAGTCCCAGTGCTGCGGCAAGCGAGGCACCAGTCTCGTAGGGCAGACTGTCCCAGTTGTCGCGCAGGTGCGAAGCGATCATTCGCGCCGAGCGCGACCATCCCATATCCTCACCCGCAAGTCCTCGCTCAAGGATTGTATTGAGATCCGTGTCAAGGCCGCGCTTGGCGGCGCGCTTGGAGCTGTCAGCGCCCATGCTTTCCTCCCGATCTGCATCCTACCGGCTTCATCAGGCGTTCCCGGTCTCGACATCCATACGCGGTACGGAATCACGGAGCAACGCCGTATATTCGCTTTGAGGCTGATCGAGCACTGTCGATGTCTCGCCCGTCTCCACCAGTCGCGCAGTGCGGAAGACTGCAATGCGATCGCAGAGCTTCCGCACGACGTCAAGGTCGTGAGAGATATAGATCACCGTCAGGTTGCGCTCGCGCCTTAGCCGGGCGAGAAGGCGGATGATCTGGGCTTGAATCGTAACGTCCAAGGCCGACGTGATCTCATCGGCGATCAGCACTTCCGGATCTAATATCAGCGCGCGCGCGATCCCCACACGCTGGCACTGTCCGCCAGAGAGCTGCCGCGGGCGGCGATGGGCGAACTCCTCGGGGAGCTCCACTTGCCGCATCATGCCAAGTGCCCGGCGGCGAGCTTCGGCGGCCCCTGAAATACCGTGGCGACGGAGCGGCTCAGCGATGGCGTCAACCACTGTCATCGCCGGATTGAGCGAATCGAACGGGTTCTGAAAGACCATCTGCACGCGGCGGCGATAGGCGGAAAGCCCTACACCCTTCAGTCGATTGATGTCGCCGCCGCGGAAGAGTATATGTCCGCCCGACGGCACGACCAATCGCGTCAGAGCCTTCGCTATGGTGCTCTTGCCCGAGCCGCTTTCGCCGACGATGCCGAAACATTCACCCTCTTTTACATCGAAGGATACCCTGGCAAGCGCCTGGACGGCGCTGTCTCGGCGATGAAGCAGACTGCCTGGATAGTATGTGACATCAAGGTTTTGAACCGAAATCAGAGGCACGGCAGCGGCAGCCGGCGCCCGAGCGGCAGGTAGTTCCAATCGACTTGGCTGTGACGCGATGAGCAATTTGGTATAGCTGTGCTGCGGGTCATGCAGGATTTCGCGTGCAGCGCCTTTCTCCACGACCTTGCCTTGACGCATTACCACAATTCGATTGCACATCTTGGCCACGACGGCGAGGTCGTGCGAGACTAGGATCATGCCGAGACCGAGGCGGCGGTTGAGGTCGCGCAGCACCTCGAGAATGCTTGCCTGCACAGTGACGTCGAGTGCGGTTGTCGGCTCGTCCGCAAGGAGAAGCCGTGGTGCACAGGCAATCGCGCCTCCAATCATCACACGCTGTTTCATGCCGCCGGACAATTCATGCGGATAGGCGAGCATACGCTTTTCCGGGTCGTTGATCTGGACTGCGCGGAGGATTTCCAATGCCTGGGTTTCCGCGTTGGCGGCCGTGCCGTGCAGTCGGATGGGTTCACCGATATGATGGCCAACGGTCTTGAGTGGGTCGAGATGCGAGGCGGGATTCTGAAAGATCATCGACATATGACGGCCGCGCAGCGCGCGCATCTCAGACGGCTTACAGGACAAAAGATCATGTCCGTCAAAGAGGATGCGGCCGGAAACCCTGGCATGAGCGGGAAGCAATCCCAGCAGGGCCCGGCAGATGATCGACTTCCCGGAACCGCTTTCGCCGACGATCGCGAGCACCTCGCCGTGGCTGAGGTCGAAACTCACGTTATGAACGACGGACAGGGCACCGAATGAGACGGTAAGGTCCTGTACGGAGAGGAGAGAAGTGGGAGCATCGCTCATTGCTGCATCATCCTTCCAAGCCCGTCGCTGACAAGAACAAACCCGAAGCCCAAGAGGATGGCTGCGAGACCTGGGAACAGGCAAATCCACCAGGCGTCGACCACATATGGCTGGCCTTCGGCAATCATCGCGCCCCATTCAGGTGTCGGGGGCTGCACACCGAGGCCGAGGAAGCCGAGGCTCGCGCCGGCAAGTACGATCATGACAACGTCAGTGGTCGCGTAGACGAGGATCATCGGTAGTATGGAGGGCATGAGGTGGCGTACGAGGATGACCGGAGTGGAATAGCCGAGCACCTTGGCTGCCAGAACGTAATCCTTGTCGCGCAGGATCGCCGTTTGTGCGCGCACCAGTCGTGCATAGGAAACCCAGCTGACCAGCGCCAGCGCAACGAAGTAGTTAGTGAGCCCAGGTCCCATAAGGCCGACGATCGCAATGACAAGCACGAAGAAGGGAAACGCGATGGTCACGTCGATAATTCGTGAGAGAACGACATCTGTCCAGCTGCCAAAATAGCCGGCGGCAAGGCCCGCGAACGTGCCGAGCACCAGTGGCGTGACTACCCCCGCCAAGCCCATCCAGAGGTCAATGCGAATTGCATGGATGGTGCGACTTAAAACGTCACGGCCGAGATGATCGGCGCCGAACGGATGATGGACGGACGGCGGGGCAAGCAGGGACTCGAAGTCAATCGCGTTCGGATCGAACGGCGAAACCCCGGCCGCGGCAAGCGCAAGCAGGAGGAGGAACAACAGGATGGCAACGCCGAGGGAAAATTCGAGCGCGCCCTTGCGAGCGAGGAAGTCAATAATACTCATAGCTTGATCCTCGGGTCTATCAGCGAGGAGAGCACATCGACGGTCAGAGTGATCAGCACGGTCAGCAACGCGTAGACCATGGTGAGCCCTTGGATGACCTGGAAATCGCGCCCGAGCACCGAATTGACCATCAGTGTCCCGATACCGGGAACTGCATAGACGATCTCGACCACGACAGCGCCGCCAATCAGATAGGCAAGCATGACGCCAAGCAGATTGAGTGTGGGAACCAGCGAGTTCACCAGAATATGACGGGTGAAGTTCGTTCCCTCCGTCAAGCCCTTCGAACGACCGGCAACGACATAGTCTGCCTCCATTTCTTGGATCAGTGTCGCCCGCAGATTTCGCAGCAGCAGCGGCACCAGCCATAGCGCGGTGCTGACGGCGGGCAGAAACAGGTGGCGGAGATGACTAAACAGGCCCTCACCATAACCGCTTACGGGAAACCAGCCCAACTCCACCCCGAAATATCGCGACATCATCAATGCCAACCAGAAAACCGGAAAGGTCATACCAACAATAACACCCAATCGGATTGTCTGATCGGGCCACCGATTGTGGTTTCGTGCGGCAACCGCAGCCAGCGCCAGGGTGAGCGGAATGCTGATGACCAAAACGTAGGCGACGAGGAAAAGCGTCGGCGGGAGGAATTGCCAGATGAGCTCGATTACCGGTTTCTGGAAACGGAGCGAGTAGCCGAGGTCGCCTCGCAGCAAGTTGCCGAGGTAAGTGGCATACTGCTCGACAAGGCCGTTGTTGAGCCCGAGTTGATTGCGCAATTGTATCACAGCCTCTTCGCTAGCCCGGTCTCCGAGCAGGAGACGGGCCGGATCGCCCGGTGACAGATGCACAAGCAGAAAGCTGGCCAATGTGATGCCGACTATCACCGGGAAGGACGAAAGCAGCCGTCTCGCAAGAATCGCTAGAAATGCCATACTGGATCCACTGGTCTTTGCGTTGAACGCAGGTTTTGCCGGTAAGCCGGAACGGCACCCGTTCCGGCAAGAAAAGCTAATCAACCGCGCCGCGCGGCAGTCGTCCGGGTCTATCTGGCCAGAACAGTCTCTTCGAGCGACCACTGTAGCGAAGGGCTGAGGGAAAGGCCTTCAAGGGCCTTGGCATAAGCGTTCGCATACGGTGGATAGTAGAGAGGAATCTGAGCGACCTCTTCGGTCGAAATCTTCTGGATCTCGCGATAGAGCACGTCACGCTTGGTCGGCTCGAGTTCGCGCACCGCCTGTTCAGTCAATTCGTTGACCTTTGGATTGTCATAGTAGGTATGGAAACTGTGCGTGCCGCAAGTGCCGCAGATTGCCCAGCGCACGGCAAGATCGGGATCCGGCGTTTCGTTGTACCACCAACTTGGCGCGAGATCGTAGTCACCTGCGGGAACGCGTTCCCACCATACGCCGCGATCGACCTTTTCTATCTTCGTTTTCAACCCTACAGCGGTCCATTGCGCTTGAAGCAGTGTTGCCAGTTTCTCGTTATCGCTGCCGGCAGAGATGAGCATCGTCAGTTCCTTGCCATCGTATCCGCCCTCGGTGAGCAACATCCGCGCCAGCTTAGGATCGTATGCAAGACCAGGCAGGTCCTTGGCGTGGTAGTCGAGAGCACCGGGCAGCGTCGTGTTGGCGGGTGTGCCGTGACCTTCGGTCATGGCCTTGGTGATGGCAGAGACATTCAGAGCATGCGCGGCTGCCTGCCGAACCTTGACGTTGTCGAACGGGGGCCGTCTTTCGTTCAGGAGTGTCATATATATGATGGTCGACGGCTCCAATGCGTCCCGCAGCGTGTCGCGCTTACCGACGTTCTCAAGTTGTGCCCACGGGACATCGCGTACCGCGTCCAACTCCCCCGACATCAGCATGGAAACGCGGGTGTTCGGGTTGGCAACCTCAATGAATTCAGCGCCGCCGTTCTTTGGGTACCCCTCCCGCCAATAATTCGTATTCGGCTCCAGGATCAGCCGGTCGTTCGGGCGCCATTCCCGTACCGCATAGGGGCCAGATGCAACGGGCTTGTCAGTGAAGGCCTTGTCGCCACGCGTCTCGACGTCCGCCTTTGAGACGATACCGGTGTTAAAGACTTCGAGATTATCAAGCGCCGGTGCGAAGCGATACTTCAACTTGACCTTCACGATATTCCTGCCCTCGGCGGTGACACGTTCGACGGCAGCCAGCGTGGCACTGTAGACGGATTTTTTATCGCTCATCGCGCGCGTCAGACTGAAGACGACATCGTCTCCCGTGATCGGAACCCCGTTGGAAAATTTCGCCGCACGAAGCGTAAAGGTGAGTTCCATGCCGTCTTCAGAAATCGTCCACTTTTCTGCAAGTCCCGGCTGGCGTTGGCCGGACGGGTCGCGGCGCAAGAGCCGCGCATAGAGTTGGCCGAAGGCTTCGATGTTTCCGGCTGATGCCGAGCGGATCGGATCGAGCGTCGTCGTCACATACGGCGAACCGATACGGATCAATTCCTCGGCCGAGGCCGCATTCGATATCAGCAGGGCAGCAAGCGTGCACGCTGGGGCGATGTACTTCCGTTTCATGCAACTTTCCCTTCTCTGGTTACGGCTCTTCTGGCCAGTTTCCACTTTACAGTGATATAAATATAACCTAAATGTCAATATATGTTATTTACCTATCAAAAATTTGGAGAAACGATGGAGAGGCAGGAGAGAAAACGGCGCGGACGTGAGCTGGAACTGGACTTCCAGGGCCGCACGGGCATCTGGAATGCAATTACCGATGTGCCGGGTGTGACGGTCGGCTATCGAACGATCATCGAGGGCGATGGGCCACTGCGTGTGGGCGAGGGTCCAGTGCGTACGGGCGTTACAGCCATCCTGCCGCGCAGCAACACAAAAGAGATGCAACCCGTATGGGCAGGCATCCACGCGCTTAACGGCAACGGCGAGATGACCGGCAGTCATTGGATACGCCATGCCGGCCATTTTTCGGGGCCAATCTGCCTTACAAACACCCACAGCGTCGGAGCCGTGCACGCTGCCGCCACGAAATGGATGATCCAGGAGTACGCCGAGGAATTCCTCACCGATCACGTCTGGGCCATGCCTGTCGTGGCTGAAACCTATGATGGTGTGCTGAACGACATCAATGGCCAGCATGTGCGGGAGGAACACGTGATGCAGGCGCTCTCGGCAGCAACATCCGGGCCACTTGCGGAGGGCAATGTCGGTGGCGGCACCGGCATGATCGCCTATGAGTTCAAAGGCGGCACCGGTACGGCCTCCCGGATCGTACGTCTTGCGGGACAAGACTACACAGTCGGTGTCTTGGTACAGGCGAATTATGGATTACGCGACTGGTTGACCGTGCTCGGGGTTCCAGTCGGCCGACATCTTCGCGAGAACCGGATGTACGATGCCGAGCAAGGTTCGATCATCGCCGTCATTGCAACCGATATCCCGCTCTTGCCAAATCAACTCGAACGTATCGCCCAGCGTGGCGGGATTGGCATTTCCCGCAGCGGTAGTCCCGGCGGCAACAGCTCGGGAGACATTTTCCTTGCCTTCACCACTGCCAATGCCTTTACCAGACGTGAACTCGCCGCCGCTTCGCGCCGGATGGAATGCATTCCCGACGACTGGCTCAATCCGGTATATCTTGCGGCGGTCGATGCGATCGATGAAGCCGTCATTAATGCAATGCTGGCGGCAGAGGACATGACTTGCCTAAAACCGCGCAAAGGCAGCATCTGCAAAGCCATTGATCCCAACCGCCTGTTGCAGGTTGTGGCAGCAGCCAGAAATACAATGGCAGATAGTTGATCGATATGCATTCAACGGTACGGCAGGCTCGATTGTTGTTGTCTGTATTGTTCGGAACGGACCTTCCCAATGATCGGCTGCGTTCTAAGGGCGAATATTGGGGCGGATGAGTATCCCACAGACCATTGCACGTATTTCAAATCTACATCTGCATCCGGGTTGGGGCTTTGTAATGAATTGCAAAAATATCTGAAACCACCGCTGATACTTGCTGTATCCATCTGGCTTCTTGCCTTACTGATCTATGCGTCGGCGTCGGCGATTGTGATCTTTCAGGACAAGTCAGACGCGTTCTCTGCAAAAGCGGACGAGATGGCAACCTGCCTTGACCGCCGCATTGCCCAGAATTTTGCATTCGTCAGATCCTTCGAAGTTTTCGCAACCCTATCCGGCAAGGAAGCCACGGATATATTTGGCGCCTTGGTCCGCCACACGATGGAACAGAACCCAAGAATCCGCCAAGTCAATCTGTATCAGCATGGCCATGACGACAATCCTTTGTCCGCCACGCTCGTTGCAAATTACCCGCCCGGAGAAAATGATGAGGCCGTGCGCTCAATCGTGTCCGATGTGGTGAAACAGCCTCTCGATACGATCCGTGGTTTTGCCGACCCGCGTTTTCCCGGACGATTTTTCACGGCCGTTCACTCAGAACGCAACAATTTTCATTATACGATTGTGATGCTCGTGGACGTGAAGGAAATGCTTGGGCCCCTCTTGTCAGAAGCCTCCACCAAAATTGAGTGGCTCATTGGTGGTGTACCGGCCATTCCATCGGGACCACGGCCCTCCGGCCTCAGCCGCCTGCTTACGCTGGAGAAAACCATTATCGCGGGCCCGAACACGCTCGCGCCACAAGATTTCACCTGGTTTCCTGACGGAACCGCGTTTCGTATAAGCGAGACCATCAGTCTCGCCGCACTGTTTGATGCATTGGATTTCCTTGTTTATTGCGGCCTCTCGACGATTGCTGTCGTGGCCGGATATTCCGCCTTGCATCAACGCCAACTTTCCAAACGCCTGCAACAATCCGAGGAAGAGGCACTGGGTCGGGCTGCAAGATTGGAAAAAGAGAACCGTCTTGAGCACGCCGCGCGTGTCAACGCTGTCGGCGAGCTTGCTGCCGGTATCATCCATGAACTTGCCCAGCCCCTCACCTCCTTGCTCAGTCAAAGCCAAGCAAGTCTCATAATGCTCGAGCAGAAAGAAACTCAAATCGACCTCGTGCAACGCGCTATGGTTGCCAATATCAGGGACGCAAAAAGGGCCAGCAGGATACTGGGAAAGATCCGTGACTATATTGTCCAAACAACCATCGTGCCCGAGATGACAAATCTGAACATTGCAATTCAGGACATCCTCGAAATCCTCAGCCTGGATATCGAACGGCATGGTGTCTCTCTCGCCCTGCGCCTTGCAGAGCCATCACCTGTTGCCAACATCAATAAAACAGAACTTGAGCAGGTGATCCACAACCTCCTTCGCAATGCACTTGATGCGCTGAACCCGTCGGAGCAGATGAACAAGCGTATCACGATTGAAACACGCGTGGAGCCAAACGAATCCATCATTCGCGTATCCGACAACGGACCCGGTTTGAGTGATGATACCCTTTCGCAACTGTTTCAACCCTTCTTCACCACCAAGAGCGACGGCATGGGATTGGGCCTTTCCCTCTGCCAACGGATCATACAGCGCGCCAGCGGAGTACTCGCGGCTGCAAACAATGAAGGCGCCGCCTTCACGATCAAGCTACCGAGGACGGAAGCGGTTGGGCAAAGTATGATGACAATGGACGAGGTCGTTGCTGTCAGCGATCGCTATATCGATCAAAAATGCATTCAAATAGCCTGACCGGACCTGTTTTTGAGACAGATCAATCATCTGCCTCCCTAACCAACTTGCCGCTGGATGTGGCGGCAACCCTTACGTCTCCAACCCGGAAATTCCAGGCTTTTGCTCCCAGGAACTCCCAGCTGCAAGAATACAGCTCTTGCCCGAGACATCTGTAATGACGATGGTCCATGTGGCCCCATGGGGAGAAAGAAACAGCTCAAGGATCGCCTTATCCCCAATCAGGCCGAAAGCCCCTTGAAGTTCCTGGAACTCATTCTTCAAATATTCGGCAATCAGAGCATGCTTTGCGCAGACAATTTCCTGCGTGTTGGCAGCAGTTCCACTCGCGGCAACCAATGCTGCCACAAGCATGGATATCATCGTTCTGTGGATGTAAATGCGCTTCATAACGCACCTCCTTGGCCGAATCCGATCCGGCAAACAGGCGCGTTGTTGCGCTCAGTATACCGGAAGGATGACAGCCCGTCGCTTCTTACGCACCGTCTCGCTCCTTTCTACGTTTCGGTTCCTGTCCGTGAAACCAGCAAGCGCTGATTTCACTTATAAATCACGTGGGGATTTTTCATCCGAACTTCAAGCCAAGAGCCCCCGGCATCAATGCCGCAGCCCCATTTTTGCGCAAACAACGTGACAGCACCTGGCGAATGTTATCCCATTGTTTTTGTTTCAGCGGGTTGGCGATATTGATCATAGGCATCAGGCAGTTCATCGCCGATTACAAGAACAACCGTTTTCGCCTGAGATCATTGCTCGGCCTTTGAGGAAATTGGGCGCCATTTGATAAGCCTGATCGCCCACTCATAAGCAATCCCTATACCGAGTTCATACCCTATCGATCCGGAACAGTCCGGCTGAAGGAACAATGCATATCTCGCCGCCGGGAATGTCCACGCGTGACGAGTTGCCCACTGGCCAGCCCTCCCTGTCAGCCGGCACTTGACGTCCAAGCCAAACCCGCACTAACACCAAACTTGGATCACCCAAACGGGCAGGCCGCGAGCAATCTATGAACTCGTCGAGCTGGCCGGCGAAACGATGGATCCATCGTCCGAACCGCTGGTGAACCCTTGGTATCTCCACATAAATGGGTTCTCTTGCCCATCGTCGCTGCTTCCAGCCGACTGTGAGAACCATATTTCAGGTTGTGCAGGAAAAGTTGCTGCGACGCGGCTCCGGCGGCTTAGCCAAAACGTCAATGCCCACCGCGTTAGATGGAGAGCCTCAACAGTTTGTCCGGGTTTGAACGAGCCTGCCCAAGGCACTGTAACCTACGAATGGTCGCTAATCCCGCTAGTTTTGCAGGCGTTCGCTCGGCTTGCAAAGGAAGCACAGCTCGCTGTGCAATGGCGCCGTTAGCCCGGCGAAAATGATCGCCCCATCATAGGGCATCAAAATATCGCTGCCATCGGCACGTCTTCCGATAAGTTCCCCTTTGTTCACTGGTTCGCCAGTTGCAAATTGTTTTACCAGATGATCCTCATCGTGATCGGCGAGAATGGCATCGCAAATTTCCAGCACACGTGGTGTTTGGGCTTGTGGCCGCGCTTCCGCAATCATACCAAGAGATGCTAGGCCATTGACGACGCAGTCATAACCAACCTGTGGCCCCTTCGGGTCTAGATGCTGGCCGCATTCAACGGTAACCCCATAGCCGCCGGCAAAGCGCATAAATTCAGTTGTGCCTATACCGTGCAGTGACGACAGGCCTTCGGTTACGCCTGCATCGCGTTTTTGCTTTAGTGCTTTTTCATGCGCAGGCAGCCAGCCATGCACAACCAGTGGAAGATCAAGTGCTTTCGCCAGTGTATTCTCTGCCGCTTCATGGGCGAAGGGCTCAAGCGATCCGTTATTATCCCGTGGGCCTATCAGTGCGAAAGCTTCGCCTTCCGAGCTGAAAGAATGCAAATCAATCAACACATCATGGGCACGGAGCAGCGGGCACATGATGTTGGCCACGCGATCTTCATTGTCCTGCGGCATGGCACTTTCCGCAAGATTGCGATTAAAATTGCGGTCTCCGATACGGGTATTCTTGCGGAAGGCAAGCCCGTTGACCACCGGCACAAAAGTAACCTTGCCGCATTCAAGTTCTCTTTGGCCTGTACGAAACTCACTGATCAAACGGTTGATCGCATAAGGGCCGGCTGGCTCGTTGCCATGGACAGAACCTGTAACAATCAGACGAGGGCCGGGTTTCATGCCGTGAAACGTAACGCTCTCAATGGATTTTGGCGGCGCGCTGACAAAGGGGGCGAGCGGCGTAACCGGATCATCAATTGAAGTGATGTCGACGACCATGCCGGGGCGCAGACGCCGCGCCAGTTCCATCAAATGCTCGTGCGCCACGACCACGCAGCCGGATGTGCCGCTGTAATCCGGCCGCGCCGTGTGCATGAAAATGGCTGAACCGCCGCGAGCGTCAGGCAGTGCATCGTTCCAGCCGACAGGTATGATCAGATCAAACAACCTTTCGCCACGGCGTGAAGCTTGTGTTCCATCCGTTTCGAACACCAGCTGATTATAGAAGGGGCTGTCGGCATCTTCTATCCAGCGGTAATTTTCAGGCTTGGGCAAAAACGGAAAATCGAAGCCACGAGGCTCGTCACCGAAAACCGTCGGATCGTAAAACCCATAACGCAAAGGATGACGGCCACGCGGCGTTTTACCGTCGCCTTCGCGTTTCAACTGCGGATCAACCAGCCCGTTGCGGCCAATGGCACATTTGACGGTCCAGTCACCTATGGTCAGCAGACCAATATGCGGGGTTTGTGGGTCATACCCTGTGCGCACCACAATTGTGGGCTGTTCGAGTGTTCCGACCATAAACGGGTTTTGACTCATGGGATTAGCCTTGCTCTAACAAATGGCAACGGGCGCGATGAAAATGCTCACCGGCCGAATTGGTAAATGACGGAATATCGCCCTCGCGGCATTTATCGAATGCGGAAGGGCAACGCGGATTGAAGGCACAGCCAGGCGGGGGATCAAGCGGTGATGGTGCTTCACCCTGCATCCGGCGCTGACGCGTCATAGGGGCCAGAGGATCGGGGATGGAAGCGATCAAAGCCTGCGTATAGGGATGCAGCGGACTGGTGAAAATATCACTCCATACGCCCTCTTCAACGATGCGACCCAGATACATCACTGCGATGCGGTCGCTCATATGTTCAACGACACCGAGATCGTGCGAAATCATCAAAAGCGCGATACCGAGTTCGTCTTTCAATTCCAGCAGCAAATTGATGATCTGTGCGCGGATCGACACATCCAGAGCAGAAACGGGCTCGTCGCAGACAAGCAGTTTCGGTTGAACAATCAAGGCGCGCGCAATGCAAATACGCTGCCTTTGGCCGCCTGAAAACTCATGTGGCTTGCGATCCGCCGCTTCAGGTTTCATGCCAACCTTGGCCAACATATCAGTCACGCGAGTTTCGATCTCCGCACTATCTTTCATGCCGTGGAGACGCAAAGGAGCGGCAAGAGCCTCTCGCACGGAACGGCGTGGATTGAGCGACGCAAACGGATCCTGAAAAACCATCTGCACATTTCGGGCCTGCGCGAGCGGATCGTTTTTAACGGCTGTCGGCACATCCCGCCCTGCCACACGCACCGAGCCGGAGGTAATGGGGATGAGCCCCATAATGGCACCGGCAAGCGTGGATTTTCCGCAGCCGCTTTCGCCTACCAGACCGAGGCATTCGCCGGCTTTGAGAGACAGATCAATTCCGTTGACAGCCTTCAGTGTCTTTTTTCGAAAGCCTTCGCGAACAGAATAATGAATGCGCAGATCTTGAATGGCGAGTACTTCGGCGGTGTTGCCGTTCCTGTCGCTATCTGTCGGTGTCAAAGCGGTGATCTGTTCAGTCATGATGGAAACACCTAATCGAACCCAGCTCATCAAGGGACGCTGCAGGCGGCATAACCTCCCTGCACACTTCGGTGACACGCGGACAACGCGAAGCAAAGCCGCACCCGATATCGCGCTCCATCAAGCCCGGAACGACACCTTTGATCTCGGTTAATCGGGAGCGGCCTTCCCGCAAACGACGGCCGAGGAGCGGCAAAGAGGCTACAAGCCCATGCGTATAAGGGTGGCGCGGATCGGTAAAAATCTCACTGGCAGGACGCTGTTCGACAATGTGGCCAGCATACATGACCGCCACCCGATGGCACATGCGCGCAACAAGCCCCAGATCATGCGAAATCATCAGGACTGCCGTGCCCCGGGCGGTGCACAAATCAAGTATGAGCTCAACGATTTCTGCCTGAATGGTCACATCCAGTGCGGTCGTCGGCTCATCGGCAATCAGCAATGCCGGGTCGCAGGCCAGCGCGATAGCAATCATCACGCGCTGGCGCATGCCACCGGAAAGCTGATGCGGATAATCCTTGATGCGCCGTTCCGGGCTTGGAACCTGTACCTGCTCCAGTGCCTCTATGGCTTTGAGCCGGGCCTGACGGGCGCCCATACCCTTATGCAGCACGAACATTTCGCCGATCTGGTCACCAATCGTCATCAGAGGATTGAGCGAGGTCATCGGCTCCTGAAAGATCATGGCCACACGGTCGCCGCGCAGACGGCGCAAATCTTTGTTAGGCAAGCGGTTTATATCCTGCCCTTCCAGAAGCACGCGTCCCTGCGTGACGTTCATCGGGTCGCGCAGCAAACCCGCAATCGTCAGGGCGCACAGACTCTTACCGCAGCCGGACTCTCCGACAAGCCCGAACACTTCACCGGCTCGAATGGAAAAATCAACCTGGTTTACCGCGGGAAAGTTCTGTCCTTTGGCGTGCAGAGCAATCGAAAGATTTTCCACCTGCAGAATAGGATTGTCAGCCATCAGCGTTTTGACCTCCCGTGCGGATCAAGCAGGTCACGCAAGCCGTCGCCCAGCATATTGAAGCCGAGCACGGTGATGAAAAGCGCCATTCCCGGAAAAATCGCGACCCATGGCGCAACCATGAGCTGCTCGCGTGCTCGTGCCAGCATACCACCCCAGCTCGGTGCAGGCGGAACAACGCCCAATCCCAGAAAAGACAGTGATGCTTCTGCCATAATGGCCGATCCGATGCCCATTGTGGCCACAACAATGAGCGGCCCGCCAATATTCGGCAGGATTTCACGCAGCATAATGTAGAATTTACCGAAACCGAGCGTGCGGGCTGCCTGCACATAGTTTTGTGATTTTTGAGTCAGAACCTGCGCCCGCGAAATACGGCAGCTATAGGCCCAGTCCGTCAAACCAAGGGCAATCAGCAGACTGAGCAGTCCGGGCCCAAGGACCGCCATGAGAGCCAAGGCGAACACAATGGTCGGAATGGATAGCATCAGATTTGTCAGGCCTTGCACAAACTCGTCCCACCAGCCGCCGAGATAGCCGGCGGAAAGACCAAGCAGAACGCCTATGAACGTGTTCATCGTCTGAACGGCAAGCCCGATCACAAGTGAGATACGCGCACCATAGGCAATGCGTGAGAAAATATCCCGGCCCTGCTCATCAGTACCAAACCAGAACCGCGCACTTGGTGCTTCTTCAGCATAGAGAAGATTGGAGTTGGAAACCGGATCGTAGTGGGCAATCCATGGCGCAAACAGCGCCACCAGAATGATGGTCACAAAGATTGTGAGCCCTATGACAAGATTGGAGCGGAACATCAGTGCTGCCTGTTCTGTTCAGAATGTTTGCATGATTGCAAAGAACGCTTTTCCATAAGCACTCAGCGATATCGAATGCGCGGGTCGATCGCGAGATAGGCGATATCGACAAGCGTGTTGATGATGAGAAAGAAGAGCACGATCACAAGAATGCAGCCTTGAACCGTTGGTATGTCACGCATGGAAACCGATTGCGTCAAAAGCGAACCGATTCCCGGCCACGCGAACAAGTTCTCAATGACGACCGAGCCACCCAGCATGGAGCCGAATTGCAGGCCGATCGTTGTCAGCACCAACACAAAGGCATTGCGCGCTATATGCTTGGTAACAATGCGGAATTCCGAGTTTCCCTTTGATCTGGCAGTGCGGACAAAATCAGCGTTCATCGTTTCCAGCACAGCTGCACGGGTCGTGCGAGCCAAAAGCGCCATGGGGGCAATACCGAGCGTCAGGGCAGGCAGCACCAGATTCTTGAAATTCCCGTTGCCATAGCCAAAAGTGGGCAGCCAGCCCAGTTTGAGTGATACGAAATACATGGCCAGCAAACCGAACCAGAAACCGGGCAGCGAGAGACCGGAAACGGCTGTTATCATGGCGGTTGTATCCAGCCATGTGCCCTGCCGCACGGCGGCCAGAAAGCCAAGCGGCAGACCGATGATGATGGCAAAGGCAATAGCGGCAACGGCGAGTTTGAATGAGGCGACTATGCGGGTGGACAGCATGGCGGTGACAGGGCGTTGCGTGGAAAAGGACGTGCCGAGATCACCTGTTGCAAGCCCTGAAATATATTTGCCGAACCGTTGTGGCAACGGATCATTCAAGCCCAGTTCTTTTTCGATGCGTTCGGTAACCGCCGGGTCGATGTCGCGTTTGTCACTGGAGAGCGACGACACAAAGGTGCCGGGCATGACGCTGAATAGAAAGAAGATCAGCGTTATTGCGGCAAAAACCGTGACCAGAGATTGCAGCAGTCGCCTGCCAATCACCATCAACATAGGAATATCCATAAATCGTGTTTAGAGAAAAGCAGCCAATGTTGCGGCTGCTTGAAAATCAAACCTTACCGGGAAATGTCAAGCTCAGGGCTTTTCAGCTTACTGAGTAGTGTTCTGGCAGTTCGGCATGGCCCCGGACTGCCAGAACGGATCAACAGCTCGATTAACGACCAGGCGCGTTAGCGTCGAGCCAAAGCGAATCCACTTCAATGATGGCGGCTTCGGTCACATTGCTATCAACGCCGTGAATCCACGGCTGGGTTGCCACAACGGCCTTGTTGTAATTATTGAACCAGACTGGCGCCTTTTCAAAAATATAGGCATCCGCTTTCTTCAAAAGCTCGATACGCTTGGCCGGATCCGATTCAGCCGACGCCGCATCCAGAATTGCGTCATAAGCGGGGTCCTTGAAGGCACTCCGGTTACAACCCGAACGGCTTACACGGCTGTCGAAGCAGCGTAAGGTGGTGAGCGGATCAGGTCCGGTGCCCGCGGAACGAAACCATGCCATGGCCGACCCCTGATTCATTTCATCAACAAGCGTGTTGGAATCCACGACCTTGGCTTTGGCGGTGATGCCGACCTCTTTGAGAAATGGCATCATGGCTTCCAGAACACCGAGGCTCGATGTGCCTTCCGTCACGGATATTGTCACTTCAAAGCCATTGGGATAACCGGCGGCAGCCAGCAGTTCCTTGGCTTTCGCCGGATCATACGGATATGGCGCGCGGTCTTTGTCAAATGCAGGGGATGTAGTCGGTAGCCAGCCCGTTGCCTTATACGCTTTGTCTTTGAGAAGTTTGTGGATGATGATGTCACGGTCAACAGCATAATTGATTGCCTGCCGCACACGCGCATCGTCAAAGGGCTTCTTTTCAGTGTTGAGGCCCATATGGCGGGTGAACACTTCCGAAATTTCAATCAGGCCCTTGGAAAGTTCTGGGTCTGCCTTGTAAAGGACATAAGCGTTTTCTGACAGAACGGTAGCATCCAGCTCGCCAGCGCGAAATGCCATATCAAGCGCGCTGTTGTCACCGGATATGGTGAAATCCACCGCATCAGCATAGGGCTTGCCCTGCTTGTAATATTTGTCGAATTTTTTGCCTGAGATTTTTGAACCTTCGACGTGATCCCCAAAGGTAAATGGTCCAAGACCAACCGGATGGGTAAGGAAATTACCGCTTTCTACTTCTTCTTTTGGCAAAATAGCTGTGATGGCTTCGAAGAATTGCGTGCCGGGATCGACGAGGTCTTTGAATGTAAGCGAGAAGGTGCGGTCATCGATCTTTTTGATGCCGCTGATTTCTTTGACTTCACCCTTGGAATATTCCTGCGCGCCGACGAGTGTGCCGACCTGCACCGCGCCCGGATAGCCCTTTGCCGGGTCCATGATACGCGTATAGGACCAGACCACATCATCTGTCGTCAGCTTACGGCCATTGTGGAAATAGATGTTGTCAAACAGCTTATAAGTGAAGGTTTTACCGTCATCGCTGGTTTTAACCAATTCAGCCAGATCAAGAGCAGGCGCGTTTTTGGCTGAATCCCACGTATAAAGGGAACGGTGAAACGCTTTGGAGACCACCATGTCCTGCGAGTTGTAAGTTGCATGCGGGTCAAGACTTTTGAGAGCTGCGCCATAGGGCGCTGCCAGATGCAGTGTACCGCCGGGCTTCGGCTCATCTGCCCAGGCTGAGCTTGCAGGAACAGCCGCAGACAGTGCGGCGGCAATCAATGCGGCTTTTATGATCGAGCGATAGTTCATGGTTTTCCCCTTTTTCATTGATTGGCTTTTACGGTCAGCTTATTTTTGGAAGGCATATCGGTAAAAGTGCCGCGCGAAATTGGGCAGAAAACTTTTGTCAGTCGCTGACCATTCCCCGTCGCACATCACACAGAGAACAAAACTTTTTCCGTCAGGCGTTTCCCCGTAGACCAGATCGTGCCTGGTCCAGGACGTATGACCCGCTTTCGACCACGTCATTACATCCCGTGGCAAACCCTCAACCAAAAAACCAAGGACCTGATCGCCTTCAGGATCGGCATCATTTGGACGGCGCTGAAACTCACGGTTCATCAGCCCCATCATCCAATCGGAGCGCGCACGCGCTCCGCGCGCGATATCATGCATCAAAGCTGCTGCGGATAAGGCGGTGAGAAGATTTCCATTTTTGCCATTGCGGATCTGCTTGGCACGACCATACGGGCTGTCCTCATATGTGCCATGCAATACGTTAATACCCGCGAATTCTGGACGGTTCTGTGAATCATACCACTGCTGAACACGGTGGCGCGCTGTGCACCATTCTTCCAGCGCTTTTCCCTGCAAAGGGGCGCCATCATCAGCACCGGTCAAACGTCCGACGAGATAAACCGTCGCCTCATTGGAGGAAATAGCCATCATCTGTTCGGCGGCGCGATCATCTTCCGCGTCCTCGGCCAGGCGGCCTTCCTCACGGAAAGCTGCCAAAGCATCGAGAAAAAACAGCTTCACGACACTTGCCGGATAAAGCGGTTTCATTGCCTGATGTCCAAACCATGACGAATTCAGGAATGCGCCGGGGTCAACCAGGCGTAAGGGGGCATCGAATAGGCAGGCAGCCAAGCTGACACGGCTTTCATCGAGAGCGCCATTTGTCGACAGCAACGCTTCTGATAGTGCGCGTGATGCCGGATGCGTCTTCGGCATTTGGGCAGTGGCGTTCATTTATGTTCCCTATTTTTAAAGCAATTTAGTCATGGAAATTTATTCGTTGATATAGAAATATCATTGGAACTTTATGCGCGTGCGATATGATGTGGTAAAAATCACCGCAATTTCGGAGGGCAAAAGGTGGGATCGAGCAAAGATCATATCGGTTTGCGCCAGGTAGAAATTTTTCGGGCCACCATGAAGTTTGGTACCGTCACCGCTGCCGCGGCGGCTCTTGGTTCTTCGCAACCAACCATCACGCGTGAGTTAGCACGATTGGAGCAACATATCGGCTTTCGCCTGTTTGAACGGCGTCTGCAAAGACTGGTGCCAACGGCCAGAGCGCTCAAGCTTTTTGAGGAAGTGCAAGCCTCATTCATCGGTCTAGATCGTATCAATGACTTTATCGATCGTCTGCGCGATGCTTCGGAAGAAGTGCTGACGGTCGCTTCACTTCCGGCCTTTGCACAGACGATATTGCCTGAAGCGGTCGCGCGATTGAATGCCACTCATCCGGATTTGACGCTGCAAATCAGCACGGTTGACCCCCGCAACCAATCGAGCATTTCTGGCTTTAATTTTGATGTCGGCCTGATCGAGGGTGTCTATACCGAAAGAGATGCGGAATCGCGGACATTGTGGGTGTTCAAGCTGGTCGCCATCATGCCGCCGGATCATCCTCTGGCACAACGTGACTATGTTGAGCCGCACGATTTTGAGGGCATCAACTTCATCAGTCTCGGCTCTCAGGATCCATACCGGCTGAGTGTGGAACGCATATTCGACACGGCTGGCACGCAAAGACGGCTGTTCCTGTCGTCGCAATCGGCCAGCAGCGTGTGCGAACTGGTGCTGAAAGGGTTGGGTATTTCAATAATTAATCCGCTTACCGCGTTAAGCTATGAAAAATACGGCCTCGTATTAAAACCTTTTTTGCCCGCACAGGATTTTGTGCTGTCGGTTCTACGTCCAATCAATCGCCCTGTCGTTGCCAGTTCTGATGCGTTAGTGGCGCATCTATCCCAAATATGTGCGCAAACGCATCAAAATCTGGTCCAAAAACGCTTGGCGGCTTTGGTATAACGCCGGTTATCGACGAGCTCATCGAGCACATACCCGTCTTGATCGACAGTCCACCACAGCCAGTGCTTGCAGCCAACGACGGCGACGCCGACTTCGTCCAAGTGCCAGATATCATCGCGGCAGGCCTGCTTGCGATGCAGCCCGTCAGCGGACATCTTTAATCCAGACCGAAAAAGCCTCTATGACCGCCGCCCGGGGACTATAAGGCATTGAGACGATGTAGAAGCCGTAGCCTGGCAACGACAGCGGGTGCGCTTTGACGAGCAGACCGGTTTCCAGCTCATGACCGACGATGACATCACTGCAGATCGCGATTCCCTGCCCTGCCAGGACCGCGTCGATCGCATGCAGTTCTTCCCGAAAGCTTAGATCCCACGCCTTGTCCATCTTCAGATTGGGATCGATCGACCGCGCTTTCGACAGCCATTGCCGCCAGGTAGGGGCCTCAGGATCCTTGTTCAACCAATCAAAATGGATCAAAGGAAAACGCAGAAGATCCGAGACGCGCTGAGATGCATGGCCGTTGCGCTTGAGCAAATTTGGGCTGCACACTGGAAAAAACGTATCACGACAGACCTCCTGTGCAGGAAAGTCCGAAGGCGGCCTACGGGCATAGCGGATGGCGACATCCGCTGCCCCGGCGCGCAGATCCAGCACCGCATCGGTCCCGATGATCTCCAACGGGACGGTTGGGTTTGCTTCCCGCCACTTTGGTAGGCGCGGGACGAGCCACCGACTTGCAAAGGCATTCGGGCTGGTAACTCGTAAAGGCGCCTGCTCGTCCGTCTCGGCAACAGCAGCGATGGCACCTGCGAGGGCATCAAAGCCATTGCGCAGAGCGGGAAACAGTCGGGCGCCTGCGCTCGTCAACACGAGAGGCCGCGGACGCCGCTGAAACAGTTGGCAACCGCACGTCCCTTCCAGCAAGCGGATTTGATGGCTGATCGCTGTCGGCGTAACGCCGAGCTCCTCTGCAGCCGCCTTGAAGCTCCCATGCCTCGCAGCCGCCTCGAAGGCGTGCAACGAGCGAAGAGGTGGAAGCTTTCTCATGTGAACAATGTAGATGAATTCCTCTCATCCAGCACGTGAGATCTTCGACATTGCAGTTGGTTGTGGGCCTATGAGACCATGCAGAAAGCTGGGAGGCACACCGCAATGGAGTTGAAGAGGCCAATTGCCCATCCAACGGGCACATATCCGCCCGGCTCTGCCGCTATTGAGAAGCTTCGGCAAGGCCTTCGGGGTGACCTAATCATGCCAGGAAACACCGTCTACGATGAAGCGCGCAGGGTCTGGAATGGGGCAATCGATAGGCGGCCGGCCCTGATTGCCTATTGCGTCGACGCCAACGACGTGATCCAGGCCGTGATGTTCGCTCGGACGCACAACTGTCCTGTGGCGGTTAGAAGTGGCGGCCACAACGTCGCAGGCCTGTCGGTCTGTGATGCCGGCATCGTCATCGATCTCTCGCGCATGAAGCGTATTGCAGTCGATCCCATCAGCCGCGTTGCCCATGCCGAGTCTGGTCTGAGTCTGGGCGAGTTCGATACGGCGACGCAGGCTTACGGTCTGGCGACGACGATGGGTGTTAACAGCGACACTGGCATCGCCGGGCTCACACTGGGTGGCGGTTTCGGCAAGCTCGGCCGCAAATATGGTTTGACTTGTGACAATCTCATCGCGGCCGACGTCGTCACGGCTGACGGGAGGCTGCTTAGGGCAAGCGCCGCTGATCATTCCGATCTGTTCTGGGGCTTGCGGGGCGGTGGGGGCAATTTCGGAATCGTGACGGCGTTTGAGTACGTGCTTCATCCTGTCGGTCCGTCCCTTCTCGTTGGTTCGGTGCTTCACCGTTACGATCAAGCCCGCGAGGCGATCCGCTTTTATGACGACTTTGCCCGCAAAGCGCCGGACGAACTAAGCGTCGACGCGGCGCTTGTGACGATGCAATCGGGCGAACGGTTCTTCAGCGTTTCAGCCTGCTATGTCGGACCGCCCGAATCCGGCAAGCCTATCCTCGCGCCTCTGATGGCGTTCGGCACGCCCGTGGAAAGCAGCCTCGGAGCCATCCCCTACCTTCAGATCCAGTCGAAGGGCGACGCCATTTTTCCCCGCGGGCGCCGCTACTACTGGAAAGCCCAGTTCCTCAATGAAATCAGTGATTGCGCTATCGATGCGCTGCTCGAGGCCTATGCCAGTTCTCCTTCTTCCACCTCGCTCTTGGTCTTCCAGCAGGTCGGCGGCGCTATCGCCCGCGTGCCGAAATCTGCAGCACCCTACGCCAATCGTGATGCGCTCTATGATTGTTTCCCGATCGCGATCTGGGATGATCCGGCGGATGACGAAGCAAACATCCGGTGGGCTCGCGCGATGTGGAACGCCATCAGGCCATATGCGACCGGCGGCGTCTATGCAAACAACCTCGGCGATGAGGGCGATGACCGCGTGCGCCAGGCCTATGGCGAGAACTACGCCCGCTTGGTAGCGCTCAAAACCAAATATGATCCGGCCAATTTGTTTCGGCTGAACCAAAATATCCCGCCGAATGCATCTTGATCATTGATACGCAGCGACCTCGACAGGATAAGGTGTTGGGGTCTTGAGGTGGATGCAGGTGCGCTGTCGCTGGACCAGCCTTGCCGCTGCCAAGGATGATGGCGACTTGGATAAAAGGATTGGTGAGACGATCAGTATTATCGGCCATTTTTAAAGGATCGCCACCTTTCATCGCCCATATGATATAGCTTTCCCACGTTCGGTTCGGCATGTACCACTGCCTCAATGCCGGATTGCGTCAGCTCCGGTTAAACGTGCCAAATTATACCGACACAAGCCCCAGTCCGCCATCCCTTGCCACAAGGCGCCCCCGCACACTTCGGCCTCACAAGGAGCTTAACAACCGTGCGCAGAATTCTCATCTGCCGTTTCGAAAACGGGAGCGAACACGGCAAGCGTTTCGGTCCATCGGGTCCTTATAACAATTTCTGACAATCTCTTCCGCAGTCCGTAACCTCTTCAGAACCGCAATGATACCCTTCCGCGTCTTAAGTCGAACAACGTGACATCAATCTTGACAGCCGTCATTAATTTATAAAGATTAGAAAATAATAAGGAGGAAGCATGGGCATCCATCATGGCGCCATACTGCGCATCCTGCGCGATGACGGCCCGCAGTCGAGGGCGGAGCTGGCGCGGCGGACGGCCCTGTCGCCGACCGCTTTAACGCATCTGACCGCACAGCTACTGAAGGATGGAACGGTCACGGAACTCACCCAGGTGGTCGCCAGCGGCGCGCCTGTCGGACGGCCCGCCGTCAATGTCGCGCTCGTGCCGGACGCAAATGCGATGGTTGGCGTGCATCTCGGCGCTGGCACCATCCACGCCACGATCACCGATCTCAAGGCCACACCGAAGGTCAAGGCTTCGCTGTACTTCGACACGGCCAGCAGCGAGCCGACGGCAGTGATCCGGCAAGTCGTCAAGACCGTCGAGGGGCTGATCAAGAAGTCGGGCGTCGATCGCTCGCGGCTTCTCGGCCTTGGGCTCGGCGTGCCCGGCCCGGTCGATACGGAACGCCGCCGCAACCTCCTGTCGATCAACTATGACTGGAAGGACGTTCCGTTCGCCGACGAGCTGGAAACCATGCTGAGCATGCCGGTAGTGGTCGAACACAATGTCAGCGCCATGGCGTTGGCGGAATCGCGCTACGGCATCGGGCGCGACGCCACCGCCCTGCTTTACATCTACCTGCGCACCGGCCTTGGCGCTGGCCTCGTGATCAACGGCCGGCCGTTCCGGCCGGGCGGCCATGGCGCCGTCGAGCTTGGCCATATCCAGGTCGTCGAGCATGGCGAACGCTGCTCCTGCGGCAGCACCGGCTGCTTGGAGACATTTCTCTCCGAGGGAGTGCTCGCTCGCGCCGTCAACATCGACAAGCCGCATCCGCGCCAGTTGCTTGCGGTGGTTGAGCGGCACCCCGATGTCTGGAACGCCGCATTGCGCCACTTGACGACGGCGATCGCCAGCGCGACCAATTTGCTCAACCCCGACCTGATCGTCTTTGGTGGCCATCTGGCCGAGGCGCCCGAGAGTTTCATCGACAGCATCCGCAAAAGCGTTCCACCGCGCGTGCTGCCACCCATGCGCGACGCGCTGCGCTTCGAGAGATCGAGCCTCGGCAACGACGCCGGCGCCATTGGCGGCGCGGCCGCCGCGCTCGATCAGCTTTTCTATTCCAGGGTATCGCAATGAGCGCGCCGACCAAGACAGCGCGCCAGCCTGACCGCGTGGCAAGGGCCCACGCCCCCGATTTCCAGGGTCTCGGGCTCAATTTCGTCGGGCTCGTCGTCGGTATCGCCGTGTGGTGGGTGCTGACTGCCAGCGGCGCGGTCGGGCTGCCGCCGCCACCCGACGTCGCGCGCAAATTCGTTGAGCTCGCCGCCAACGGCCAGCTTGCGACCGACATCACCTCGAGCCTTGCCCGCGTGCTCAGCGGCTTCCTCATCGGTGTCATCGTTGCCATTCCCGTTGGTTTCGTGATGGGCTGGTACAAGGTCGCCCGCTCGCTCATAGAACCGTACCTGCAGTTTTTCAGGATGATCCCGCCGCTGGCCATCATCCCGCTGGCGATCGTCACGATGGGCATCGACGAGACACCAAAAATCTTCGTCATTTTCCTGGCATCGTTCCTCGCCAGCGTCGTCGCCACCTACCAGGGCGTCATCAGCGTCGACAGGACAATGATCAACGCCGCACGCGTGCTGGGTGCGAAGGATCTGACGATCTTCCTGCGCATCGTCATTCCGGCCTCCACCCCATTCATCCTGGTCGGCGTGCGCATTGGCCTCGGCTCGGCCTGGGCAACGCTGGTGGCGGCAGAGCTGATCGCGGCGCAGACCGGACTCGGCTACCGCATGCAGCAGGCGCAGCTCTATTACGATCTTCCGACCATCTTCGTCAGCCTGATCACCATCGGCATCCTCGGCCTTGCCATGGATCGCCTGCTGCTGGAGATCGAACGTCGACTGACTGTCTGGCAGGAGCGCGTATGATGCAGCAGAAGATCGTCTTCAACAATGTGACCCGGCGCTTCGACCTCAGGGACAATACCTTCGTTGCGCTGGATCGTTTCTCGCTTGATGTCGCCGATGGCGAATTCATCACCGTGGTCGGTCCTTCCGGCTGCGGCAAGTCGACGGCGCTCAACATCGCCGCCGGGCTACTGGCGCCCAGCGACGGCGAGGTGCTGGTGGACGGACATACGGTCGAAGGACCTGGACCCGAACGCGGCATGATCTTCCAACAATACGCGCTCTTTCCCTGGTTGACTGTGCGCGAGAACGTCGAATTCGGGCTACGGGTCAAGGGCGAACCGGCGGCGCGACGGCGCGAGAAGGCCAGCTATTTCATCGATCTGGTCGGCCTCGGCGATTTCGCCGACGCACTGCCGAAAACCTTGTCCGGCGGCATGAAGCAGCGCTGTGCCATCGCCCGTGCCTATGCGGTCGACCCGTCGGTGCTGCTCATGGACGAGCCGTTCGGCGCGCTCGACGCGCTGACGCGTGTGCAGATGCAGGACCAGTTGCTGGAAACCTGGAGCCGCGAGCGCCGCACGGTGATGTTCATCACGCATGACGTCGATGAGGCCGTCTATCTCGCCAACCGGGTCATCGTCATGGCGGCGCGCCCGGGACGACTGAAGGAGATCATAACGGTCGACCTGCCCTATCCCAGAACCGAGGAAATCCGGCTTTCGAGCGAATTCACGGCCATCCGCAATCGCGTCTGGCACGCGGTCTATCACCAGTAACAACAGACAAAGAGGAGGAACGACATGATACTGACACGAAGACATTTCATCGCCTCATCGGCTGCGGCCGTCGCGTTCGCGGCGGGAAGCGCTGGCACCAGAGCCGCCGGCGTTCCGGCGCGCATTGGCTATAATGGCGATTTCTGGGGCGCGAGCATGGCCGGCGTTGCGAGCGACCAGGGCTTCTTCACCAAGCATGGCGTCGATGCCAACACCAAAGTATTCACCAACGGACCGATCCAGGTCCAGGCGCTCGGTGCCAACAGCCTGGAATTCGGCTATCTCGGGCCTGGCGCGCTTTGGCTGCCGGCGACCGGCAAGGCCAAGATCATCGCCGTGAACGATGTCGGCTTCTCCGATCGCGTGATCGCGCAGGCCGGCATCAAGTCGATCGCCGATCTCAAGGGTAAGAAGGTCGCCATCGCCGCGGGAACTTCGGGCGACATGCTGCTGCGCCTGGCGCTGAAAAAGGCCGGCATGGCGATGACCGACCTCAACATCGTGCAGATGGACCCGAGCACCATCGTCGCTGCCTTCTCATCGAAGCAGGTCGATGCCGCAGGCATCTGGTACCCATTCGTCGGCATCATCGGCAAGAACGTGCCGAACCTGGTCGAATTAGCCAAGAACGACGACTTCTACCCGGCAACGACATTCCCCAGCGTGTTCATCGCCCGCAACGATCTCGTCGAAAGCAATCCCGATCTGGTCAAGCGGGTGACCGGTGCCATCAAAGAGGCGCAAGATTTTCGCGCCGCCAATCAGGAGAAGTCGATCGAGATCACCGCCAAGCTGCTCGGCATTCCGGCTGATCAGCTCAAGGTCGAGGCCGGCTATGGCCGTTTCATGACCTCGACCGAACTGGTGAAGCTGACCAAGGACGGTACTGTCGACGGTTGGTTCAAGACCATGAACGACCTGTTCAAGACCTTCGGCAAGTTCGACACCTCGCTCGACCCCAAAGACTATTATCTCGGCGACCAGTACATCGCGGCCTGACCCGACGATCGAACACACCAGTGAACTGGGCCGGACAAGTCCGGCCCCGGCACTGACCCACAGTAAACGGCAATGCGCAGAGGCGGGTATACAATGAACGTACTTTACATCGACATCGACAGCCTGAGACGCGACCATCTCGGCTGCTATGGCTATCATCGCAACACCTCGCCGGTCATCGACAGTCTCGCCCGCGATGGTATCCGCTTCGACAATGTCTATGTCTCCGACGTGCCCTGTCATCCCTCGCGCACAGCGCTGTGGAGCGGGCGGCACGGCATGAAAACCGGCGTGGTCGGGCATGGCGGCACCGCCTGCGAGCCGTTCCGCGAGGGCGCCGAGCGCGCCTGGGCCGGAACCTTCTACGAGGAAGGCTGGATGCGCGCACTGCGCGACCTCGACTACCACACCACCACGATCAGCAGCTTCGGCGAGCGGCACGGCTGCTGGCACTGGTATGCCGGCTTCAATGAGATCATCAACCCCGGCAAGGCCGGCATGGAAAACGCCGATGAAGTCTCTAGCTTGGCTGTTGACTGGCTGAAGCGCAATGGCTCGGCCAAAAAATGGTTCCTGCACGTCAATGTCTGGGATCCGCACACCCCCTACCGCGCGCCGGACGCCTTTGGCGACCCCTTTGCCGGCGAACCGCTGCCCGAATGGATGACAAAGGAGGTGTTTGCCAAGAGCCATGCCGGCTACGGCCCGCATAGCCCGCAGGAGCCCTCCGGCTTCAATGTCGAGCCCGGCGGATCAAAATACCGGCGCATGCCGAGCCCGATCAGCGACATGGATCGTGTCAAGGCATGGTTCGATGGCTATGACACCGGCATACTATATGCCGACCACCATGTCGGGCTGATCATCGACGAGCTGAAACGTCAGGGCCTGTTCGATCAGACGATCATCGTCATCGGCGCCGATCATGGTGAGAATCTCGGCGAGCTCAATGTTTGGGCCGACCACCAGACCGCCGACGAGTTCACCTGCAACGTGCCGCTGGTGATCCGCTGGCCGGGCGCTGACGCACCGCGCGGCGTCAACCACGGCCTGCACTATCATTTCGACTGGGCCGCGACGCTGGTCGACCGGCTGGGTGGCACCGTGCCGCCAGTATGGGACGGGCGTTCCTTCGCCCCCGCCTTGCAATCAGGTCAGGATGGCGGCCGCGATTTTCTGGTGCTGAGCCAGGGCGCCTGGGCGGTGCAGCGCGGCGTGCGGTTCCGGCTTGAGGCCGCCGACTGGATCATGCTGCGCACCTATCACGACGGTTACAAGGATTTCGGACCGGTCGCGCTTTTCAATCTGAGCGAAGATCCGCACGAACAGAACGATCTCGCGGCATCACGCCCCGACATCGTCGCTCATGCCAGCCAGCTGCTCGAGGACTGGCGAACCGCGATGGCCGTGAGCGGCGACAACGACGTCGATCCGCTGGTGACGGTGATGCGCGAAGGCGGGCCGTTCCACACAAAGGGCGAACTCCCAGCTTATCTGAAGCGACTGCGCGCCACCGGCCGCGCGGCCGCCGCGGCAACGCTTGAGGCGCGCCACCCTGCCCCGGCACCGCGCCGCCGATCGTTGAACTGAAGCAGGATCTCGTTGCTCAGGGAACGCCACTTTCGGCAATATTGATCCGCCCAGCCCTATTTCTCACAGGCATTCATTGATATAGTCCGCCGTGCATGACTTTGAAAAACCGCTGCTTGTTTTTGGAATACAGTTTGCCGAAGCAAGGCACTGTATTTATTGGATATATAAATGGAATTGAAATGGCTTGAAGATTTCCTGAGCCTCTCCCAGCATTACAGTTTTTCAAGAGCGGCCAATGACCGCCATATCACGCAATCTGCCCTAAGCAGACGAATCAAGCAGTTGGAAGATTGGGTTGGCATGCCGCTGATCGACCGCTCAACCAATCCTGTCCGGCTGACGGCGGCAGGGCACAGTTTTCTGCCCCGGGCACAAGATGCTGTGGAGTTGCTCTACGGCGTCAAAAGTTCGCTGGCAGAACGCTACGCTCCCATGTGGGAAGTTTTATCCTTCGCCACGCTGAACACACTTTCCCTGACATTCTTTCCTGCCTGGATGGCCGCGCTGGAAGCGTCCGGCGACAGTTTCCGCGCCCGGTTCGCCGACCCTCACTCGTCTTTCCTCGGCAACATCTCGACCCTGGTGAACGGTGACTGTGACTTCTTTCTCACCTATGCGCATCACGCAGTCCCGCAGATGGACGATCTGAAAGGGTTTCCGTTCCTTCCTCTCGGCGTTGAACGGGTCATTCCGGTTTCGGCCTGCGGCCCGGCGGGCAGCCCGTTGCACAGTCTCAAGGACCGCTCTCGGCCGACCGATTATCTCAGCTATCGCGGCAACTCGTTTTTCTCTTCGGCTCTGCCCTGGCTTTTCGACAAGCACAAATTTCAACTCAACACTGTCTTCGAAAACGGGATGTCGGTTGCGCTGAAGGCAATGACGGTCTCCGGCCATGGCGTCGCGTGGATCCCGGAGGGCCTTGTAGCGGATGAATTGAAACGGGGCGTTCTCGTTCGGGCGGGCGACATGGACGCCGATCTGGTGGTCGATATCAGGGTTTACCGCACGCCGCAGTTTCGTAACCGGCATGCGGAAAGATTTTGGCGGCGGGCCTCGCAACTGGCGATGTAAGTCGCCGGGAAGTAATTTGCCCGGCGCCTGCCACAGGGGCTTTACACAAACAGAGACTGTACGATTTTCAGGTTTCCGGCTGTGTCGAGTTTCTGTAAATGACCGTAGATCTCGTCAACGCCTTCCACGCCATCGCAGCAGTCCCGGAACTTTCGCAAACGGTCTGAGTCAGAGAATGGCTGTCGGTTGGTACCGACCGCAAACTGACGCCCCCCTTGCAGAACTCGGCCATCGCGCAGGGTTATCGTCACCACATGCGGCAGCTTTTCTGCTGCTGCGCATTCTTCTTCCAAACTGTAGCTCTGCATGGTCACCGTATCGAGCAGGTCGTCACCCGCGAAGGACCGCACCGCCGCGGGCGTAAAATCGGAAAGACCGAGATAGCCTTGCCGCAGGGTACGGGCCACGCAATACTGCATGGAAAAGCGCGCCTGCATCTGGTCGACGGGCGCTGGATAGGCCAGATTGCGATAATTGGCGATCCCGACAAGCGTATCAATGGTTTTCACATCATCGGCACCAAAGTTGTGTTTATCCGCCAGATCGAGCAAGGCATCGATGATCATGTGCGTGGAACCACAGCATGGATGGCGCTTGGGCATCACGCCGGCCGTTTCGATGATATGCGCAGCCGGCGCAAGGATATCCTGCGTTTGCCAGTTGATCTGCGGGTCGCCGGCAAAAAGCTCGCGAAACCCCTGCTCTCCCTCCAGAATGTCATGCCTTGCCTGCATTCCCGCCCTCGCAAGCAAAGCGGCTTCGACGGCATTGCGGGCCGCCATTCCCGCGTGAAACGGCTTGATGAGAGTGCCGAACTGACCCTTCGTACCGGATGCGAAACTCACTGCAATGGTCAGCGCACGGGTGGTCGCCTCAACATTGAGCCCCAATATACGAGCCGTGGCTACAGCCGTACCGATACTGCCAATCGTCGAGGTGCCGTGCCAGCCGGCGGTATAATGCGCCTGCCCGACACCATCTCCGACATGTGCCTGCGCCTGCAGACCCGCCAGATAGGCATCGATCAATTGTGATCCGCTTGTCTTTTCCAGATCCGCCAGCGCCAGAATGGCAGGAACCAAGACAGCCGATGCGTGACTCATACCGGGCAGGAAATTGTCATCGTAATCCAGCGCGTGAGCGGCAGTGCCGTTGACGAGCCCTGCCAGCATGGGGCTGGATTTACCGCCTGTTACCAGGAGCGCCTCGCCGCCGCTGCTCGGTCGGGCAAAGGCGTCCCTGACGCTGCATGTGCTTTGGTCCGTACGCCCCGCCACCATGCACGCCAGCGTATCGATGATAGCGTTCTGCGCCAGCCGGCGTGCGTTGGCACTGACCACAGGCCTGGTGCTAGCCTCCGCTATGGCGGAGGCCACAGTCATGTCTTGCCCTTGCATGTTGCACTACCCCTGAAATGCATCCAGGACGAGCTTCAGGAGCCGTCCGAATTTGTGACGGTCAAGCTGCCGCCCCTGCACATCCGTATTGACCCTGTGCACCAGCACCATATCCAGCGCCGGCATGACGATACAGAAGTGGCCGCCCGCGCCAAAGCCGGCATAGCTGCCCTTAGGTGCCACGACTCCAGGGAAAAATACGCCGTCCCGCTCCAGCCACCACATATAGCCATAGGCACCACGCGCACCGGCGTGGGAATACGGCATGACGCATTCCTGCGCCCAGCCCTGCGGCAGTATGTGGGCGCCATTCCATGAACCATGGCGCAGATAAAGCTGGCCAAACCGGGCCAGGTCCCGCGTCGATAAGCGGAACGGATAAGCCGCATGGCGGCTTTCAGTGAAATGATCGTGCCAACCGTCAGGCTTTGCACCGGCAAGCGAGAAATCCTCAAATTGCAAAGGCTTGGCGATGCGCTCATCGAAGGCTTGATGGACCGTCTTGCCCGTCAATTGTTCGAAGATCGTGCCGAGCGCATTGAAGTCCCAATTGTTGTAACACCAGAAAGTGCCTGGGGCATGGGCGTGTCGCTTTTCCTTGATCATTCGCATCCACGGCGTTTCATAACCGGCAGCGTGATAAATGCCCGAACGAGCGGTCAGCAGATCGTAGACGGTTGCCTGCTTTTCGACTGCGCTCAGTCCATCATTGTCGTCAATGCCCAATGCTTCCAGCGTCTGGCTCAGATCAATGGTTCCGTCCTCGACATCCTGTCCCATCAGGGCCGCCAGAACGCTTTTACGGATCGAATGGCAAAGATATTTGTGGGTGATGTCGCCATAGGTGTAAACAATCTTGCCACCCTGCACGATCATCAAAGCATCAGTTTCCTGAGCATCAGCGCAGGCCTCAACCGCTTGCAGCCCCTTGTCCAGCCAACCAGCGGCTGACGGGTCCTTGATCCGCTCCCAATCCCCGGCTGGATTGGCTGCCGAATGATAGTTCATTATTGCATGTCCTTGTCATGATTGTGTGCCACCGCCTCGACACTCGCCTGCAGGAAATCCTGTGTGTAGGAATCCCTGGCCCGTGATTGCCGCAGATCGTCTGCGGTGAGTTCTTCCAGTATAATGCCCTTGTGCATGACACCGACGCGCTCGCAGATATGCGCGACCACGGCCAGATCATGCGAAACCATGAGATAGGTGAGGTTTCGCTCGCGGCGCAGCGTCTTCAAAAGATTAAGAATTTCCGCTTGAACCGATACGTCCAGCGCCGAGGTCGGCTCATCCAGCAGCAGCACCTCAGGTTCAATGATCAGTGCGCGGGCAATTGCCACGCGCTGGCGCTGGCCGCCCGACAATTCATGCGGATAGCGATACATGAAGTTCGGCCCAAGCCCGACGGCTGCCAGCACATCGCGGATACGCTCTTCCCTGCGGTCCATGCCATGGATCGCAAGAGATTCAGCCAGTACCTTGTACACCTGTTTGCGCGGGTGCAGCGAAGCGTAGGGGTCCTGAAACACCATCTGCACCCGGCGAAAGAATGCCTTGTCGCGCGCGCCCGTCATCGGCTGACCATCAAAGATGAAACGGCCCTGATAATGCGGGATCAATCCCGCAAGCGCGCGCAAAATCGTCGACTTCCCGCAGCCTGATTCTCCGATCAGGCCATAGGCCTGGCCCCGTGCAATGTGAAAACGAGCTTTCTTGACCACGGCGGTCCGTTTGCGGCCTTTGCCGAAAATAACCGACAGATCCGACACATCAACGTGTGGTCCCCCAATGTCATTCATCATGCCTGTCCCTCGCTCAGAGTTGCACCGCTCAGCCAGCTCGGATCACGCTCAGGAACTTTCAGCATGTCGACCGGGTGATCGAGCCGCGGAAGACTGGCCAAAAGCGCCTGCGTATAGGGATGTCTGGCCTTATGCAGTTCCTTGGCAGGCAGGTCCTCCATAATGCGGCCCGCATACATCACCAGAACGCGGTCGCAGAAATCGGCGACCAGGTTGAGGTCGTGGCTGATGAACATCAGCCCGGTGCCAGAACGGCTGACGAGTTCATCCAGAACCGTCAGCACCTGCCGGCGCACCGTCACGTCCAAAGCGGATGTCGGTTCGTCGGCAATAATCATGTCCGGTTCCGGAATGAGCATCATGGCGATCATCACGCGCTGTCCCATGCCACCCGATATCTCATGCGGGAACAGTTTCATGACGCGTTCCGGATCGCGAATATGAACGGCTTCCAGCATGGCCAGCGTTTTTTGTCTGGCTATTGCGGGCCGTGCGCGATGATGGAGACGATAGGCTTCCATGATCTGATCGCCGATACGGATCAAGGGATTGAGTGAGTATTTCGGATCCTGCAGGATCATGGAAATACGGTTGCCCCGTATCGTGCGCATCTTCCGTTCGCTGGCAGAAAGCAGGTCGACGCCGTCAAAACGCATTGCCTTCGCACGAATTTGCGCAGATTTCGGCGTGAGTTTCAGCACCGAACGGCCCGTCATCGATTTGCCCGAACCAGACTCGCCGACAATTCCCACCTTCTCACGTCCGATTGAGAAACTGATGCCACGCACAATGTCGATATCGTGTTTCACGCCCGGAAACGACACCCAGAGATCATCAACTTCAAGCAAAGGTTTTGTCATGATCTTTATCCATTCCGTGGATCGAGAATATCGCGCAGACCATCGCCCAAAAGATTGAAGGCGAGACTAGCAAGAAGAATTGCGCAGCCCGGCACCGCGGCAAGCCACCACGAGGTCATCATGAATTCACGGCCGCTGGAAAGCATCGCGCCCCATTCAGGGCTTGGCGGCTGTGCGCCCAGGCCCAGAAAACCAAGGCCCGCAGCTGTCAGAATGATCGACGACATATTGAGCGTGATACGAATGACGACCGAGGGGATACACATCGGCACGACATGTTTTGCAATCACACGCATCGTGGATGCGCCCTGCAGGCGGATCGCGGCGACATAGTCGGAGGAGCGGATGGTCAGGGTTTCCGCACGGGCAAGACGGGCGATCGGCGGCCAGGCGGCAAGCGAAATCGCGATGACTGCGTTTTCAATGCCGGGCCCAAGCGCAGCGGCAAAAGACAGGGCGAGAACGAGACTGGGAAAGGCGAGGAAAATATCGACAATACGCATCAAAGCCGTATCGACCCAGCCGCCGATGTAGCCGGCAGTGGTGCCAACGATCAACCCAATCGGTGCGGCGATAATCGCGGTTAGCGTGACAATATACAGCGTGATGCGCGAGCCAAAGACAAGACGGCTGAAAATATCGCGCCCCAGTTCATCGGTCCCGAAATAATGCGCCCATGACGGCCTTTGCAGCCGGTTCGCCAGATCATTGGTTCCGATATCATGGGTGGCGATATAGGGCGCAAACAACGCCACAAGAACCAGCAGCACAATCACAAAGAGGCCAAAAACGGCTGAGGTATTGGAGAGAAGCTTCAACCAGGAGCGTCGCAGCTGCTGTGCATTGGCTTGCAATGCAGAGGTCGGCACGGGCGCGGTCAGCCATTCACCCAGAGAACTGAACGAGCGCGCCGGATTTGTCGTGAGTTCATTGCTCATCTATGGCTCCTATCGGGTTCGAGGATCGAAAATGCGATAGAGGAGATCGCTGATCAGATTGATGCCGACGAACAGGATGCCGACGATCAATGTGCATCCAACGACGGCGTTCATGTCACCGGCCAGAAGCGCATTGGTGAGATAACGGCCAAACCCCGGCCAAGCGAACACGGTTTCCGTCAGGACAGCCCCCTCCAGCAGAAACGCATAGGAGAGCGCAACAACCGTAACCACTTGAACAGCGACATTGCGGAAAGCGTGCCCCCAGACAGTGCGTGCCCAGGAAAGCCCTTTGACACGGGCGGTGATGATATATTCCTGATTGAGTTGCTCGATCATGAAGCCGCGCGTCATGCGGCTGATATAGGCCATAGAGCCGAATGCAAGGATCAGGGCGGGCATGATGACGTGACTGATGGCATTGCCAAAAGCATCCCATTGCCCCTGCATTGCGCTGTCAATGAGCAGGAAGCCCGTCGTCGGCTCGACCGTATATTCATAGAGAAAGTCAATGCGGCCCGGTCCGCCGATCCATCCCAGCGTGGCATAGAAGATCAGGAGCGCCATAAGGCCAAGCCAGAAATTCGGAGTGGAATAACCAAGCAGACTGATCATGCGCACGGCATGATCCAGCGGTGAATTGCGGTACATGGCCGAAAACACGCCAAGCGGAATGCCGAAGCCCGTCCCGATGATGATGGCGACCGTGGCCAGTTCAATGGTCGCCGGAAAGACGCGGCCAATATCCTCCAGCACAGGGCGTCCCGACGTCAGCGCATTGCCGAAGTCGAACATCGCCGCATTCTTGAGATAGAGGCCATATTGAACAATCAGTGGCTGGTCGAGACCAAGCTTGCGATACATCATGTCGTAAGCCTCCTGGGAGATATTATCGCCCAGCATGGCAACGACCGGATCAAGCGGCAAAAGACGGCTGATGAAAAATGTCAGCGTGACCAAGCCCAGAAGTGTAACAGCCACGGAAAAGATCAGGCGCGCGGAGGCAGCGAGAAAGAGAAGCACAGGACCGAACTCCTCGTCGCCTTCCAGGTCTTCCAGAATGTCGTGCGTTGTCATCGGCTTTGATCCTGAACAAGATGAATAAGGATGCGAAATCCACCGCCACATCCGGTAATGTGCGCTCCCGCTTTGAGGCAGTTGCAGACATCACCTGATCGACGTGGGGCCGCCGGTCCGGGAGTGGACCGGCAGGAGATTGAAACGCGTTATTTCGCAGCCAGATCGTAATAGACGCGGAATCCGTTCCAGCTCCAGTTCTTCATGGCCTTGCTGACGCCGGCAACGTTGTAGATCTGGAAGATGAAGGCGTGCGGACCTTTCTCCATCATCTGCTTTTGCAGATCGACATACTTCTGCTTGCGCGTGGATTCATCTTTTTCAAACAGGGCGTCATCTACCTGTTTGTTGACGCCCTCGTCAAAATAGCTGGCGCGCCAGCTCGGATACATGGTCTGCTTGGCCTCGGCACGGT
This sequence comes from Phyllobacterium sp. SL163, assembly GCF_049896885.1. Lineage (NCBI taxonomy): Bacteria > Pseudomonadati > Pseudomonadota > Alphaproteobacteria > Hyphomicrobiales > Phyllobacteriaceae > Phyllobacterium > Phyllobacterium sp. SL163. The sequence goes on from NZ_JAFCVE010000005.1 coordinate 354,127, forward strand.
TGTCTGGATTGAAAATCTGGCGTGAGGCGTTGCCATGCGCATCCGGCACTGTTGTCTGCCAGCCCATCAAAGACGTCTGAAATTCACGGCCACGGATACGGCTGAACAATTGCGCATTCGCCATGCGCTCGATCTTGATCTTCACACCCGCCTTGGCAGCAGCATCCTGAATGCTTTGTGCAATCGGAGCCGCATAAGGTGCAGTGCTGATGAACATCGTTGTTTCAAAGCCATTGGGATAGCCAGCTTCTTTCAGAAGCTCCCTGGCCTTTTCCACATCAAGCTTGAACGGCTGACCATCTCTTTCATCGAGCGCACCAAACGCGCCGAGTTGAACGAAGCTTGCGCGCGGAACACCCACATTATGGACGACCGTTTTGCCAAGACCTTCATAATCTATGAGATAGCGCATCGCCAGACGCACTTTCTCATTGGCGAAAACCGGATCGGCATTGTTGAAATTCCAGTAGAACAGCGACGGCTTCAAAGCACGCGAGGCTGTTGCCTTGTTCTGGGTTTCAAGATCGCGCAAATCTTCCGGCGTCAGATCGCGGGCAATGTCGATATCGCCCTTTTCCAGCAGCAGGCGCTGCGTTCCAGCTTCTGAGACGTGGCGGATCAACACCTGCTTCAGCTTCGGCGCTTCGCCCCAATAATTGGCGTTGGCCTGAAGAATGACAACTTCCGCAGGATTCCAGCGCATGAGCTTGTAAGGTCCGACACAATCCGAACGTGTGGCAAGATATTTATTGCCCATATCGCCATCAACCTGATTTGCCATCAGCACTTTCTGATTGAGAAGTGCGGCAACGCGATTGGCGGCAATGGCAGCCAGAATGAGATTGGCCGGATAGGGCTTATCAAGCCTGAACACCAGCGTCTTGTCGTCCGGGGCAGTGATGCTCTGGTCCGCATTGTCCTTGGTGAAACCGTATTCGGTCAGCGTCGCGGCGTTGCCAAAGCCAAGCTTCACAACACGGCGCAACGACCACGCCATGTCACCTGCGGTTGCCTTTTCACCGGACGGAAACGCCAGGTCGTCACGCATGTGGAAAGTGATCTGCAGTCCATCCTGGGAAACATCCCAGCTCTTTGCCAGCTTGGGCACAAGCTTCGTTTCATCGGCAGGATCGAAATCGACGAGCGGATCGCAGATATTCTGGATGATCTCGTTGGTGGCCGCTTCACCGATTTGCGCCGGATCAAACGTGCTGATGGCATCGATATTCCAGGCCATTGCCAGCGTATTGGGTGGCGATGCCGCTTCTGCCGTAAAACTGATACCTGCAAGGCCCGCAACAAGGATAAGCGCTGTGCTGCGGCGCAAAATGGTTCTGGTTTTCAAATCGCTCATGTTCGTCCCCTTTTATGATTTTCATGTAGCTTGGAGGGCACCGCATCCGCACAGACGCAGTGCCAGACCGGATTACTCCGCTGGGCGCGGCTGGAGTGGCGGGTTCACCTCCGGTGGAATTGGGCAGGTATAGGGTGTTTTCGCGATACGTGCCTGATGATCAGCCTTGGCGTCTTTCAACAGGGCTTCGTTTCGCAAAACATCCAAAGCTGTTCCAGCCATGATCTTGGCTGCGTAGACCATTCCCTTATGCGCGGCAGGCATTTTGCCCTGCGCCGTGATCTGCCAGGAGTGACCCGGCGAACCGATGGCATGGGTGGCCACACGCGCCTGGACGGTTGGCACCGCCCAGCTGACATCGCCCAGATCGGTAGAGCCGATCATCGGCACACCTTTCTGTTCGCGCGGCAGCACATAATCGCAAAGCGGCGCATTGTCCGCGAGCGGCTGGCCAACACGCTGATAGTCGGTTTCGATGTCTTCCCGCGACAGCGTAGCCTGGATTTTTGCGGCGAACTCCCGGTCCGCATCATCAAACGGCACACCGCCCAGCCGGTCCATGTTGGACTGCATGATGGTTTCAAGCGGTGTATTGCCCAGCAGATTCGACACCGCACTCATGATCGAAATATCGACAGTGGTTTCGGTCATCATGGCCGCGCCCTGCGCGACCTTCTTCACCCGTTCATTGAGCGCAAACATGCCCGGCAAATCGGTGGCACGGATCGCATAGCGGATCTTGGTTTTGGCCTGCACGACGTTGGGAGCGATGCCGCCGGCATTGAGATAGGCGTAGTGCATCCGGCAATCGGCAGGCACATGCTCTCGCAGGTAGTTGACGCCGACATTCATCAGCTCCACCGCATCGAGGGCAGAACGCCCCAGATGCGGTGCGGCGGCGGCGTGAGAGGCCCGGCCGGTAAACTCAAAATCCATGCGCGTATTGGCAAGCGATTGCGCGTCGTCCACTTGCGTGAACGATGCCGGATGCCACGAAATGGCAATGTCCACATCGTCAAAAGCGCCTGCGCGCACCATGAACGCCTTGGCGGCGCCCCCTTCCTCCGCTGGACAGCCATAATAGCGCACGCGACCTCGTGCCCCTGTTGTCGCCAGCCAATCCTTGACGGCAGTCGCTGCAAGAAGTGCGGCAGAACCAAGCATATTATGACCGCAGCCATGACCATGCCCAGTGCCTGGGATCGGGCGCGGCTCGGCAATGCCAGCCTCCTGGCTGAGGCCTGGCAGCGCATCATATTCGCCCAAGATGGCGATGACCGGCCCGCCCTCGCCCGCTTCGCCCATCACTGCCGTCGGAATACCGGCAACGCATTCGGTAACGTTGAATCCTTGCGCGCGCAGCATGGATGTATGTTCGGCGCAGGACTTGTACTCCGTATAGGCTATCTCGGGCATTGCCCAAACACGGTCACTCAGAGCCTCAAAAGCGCTCCTCTTCGAGTCGACCAGATCCCATATCACATCACCATTTTTCATGGTGCTACTCCCAGATTGTTCAATTTAAAGATTTTCGGCGATGAAGCGGGCCAGAGCACCAAAGACACGACGACGGTTTTCGATACGGGCAAAGCCATGCCCTTCATGCGGAACGCGCAGATATTCCACCGGCTTGCCGAGGCCGCGCAGGCAGGAATAAACCATCTCGCTCTCGCACGGCGTTACTCGCGGATCTTCCATGCCATGAGCGATCATCAACGGCGCATTGATGGCATCAATCCGATTGATGGGCGAATAACGCTCCAGCGCGCCGCGCATGGTTTCCACATCACCATATTCGGCAGCACGCAATTGCTTGCGCCACGGGCCAGTGGTCTGCAACAGGGTCAAAAAGTTGGCGATTCCGTAATATTCTACGCCCAGGCGCCACAGATCCGGATATTCGGTCATGGCCGACAGCACCATAAACCCCCCGTAGGAACGGCCGAATACCCCGATGCGGCTTTCATCCACGTCCTGCCTTGCACCCACGGCGATACGTACGGCCTTGAGATCCGCAACGCTATCCATCCGCAACTCCCGGTCATCGAGATGCTGGTAGCGACGGCCATAGCCGGTGCTTCCACGAACATTCGGCGCCACGACCATGATTCCCTTGGCCAGCATATATTGAATGTCGGCGCGAAAATCCGGTTTCCACTGTGCCTCGGGTCCGCCATGGACGATGATCATGACAGGATAGCCATTTGGTTTTGCCGGGACTTTCGGCCGATAGACGAAATAAGGAATGTCGAGCCCATCGAAGCCCGCAACGCTGGTCACGGTCGGCTCGATAAAGTCCGGCAATCCGGCAGCGGCTTTGGACGCATCCGTCAGCCGCGCGAACTTACCCGTCTCAGCATCGCAGCACCATATATCACCTGACGTGGCCGCACCCTCGATTGGCATGACGAGCGCCGTGCCATCGGGTGTCCAAGCAACGGAACCAATCACGCAAGGCATGGGTGTTGCGAACTGCTTCAGGGTGTTTCCGGCGCGGTCAATGATGACCAGATCATTCCAACCCTGGCGATTTACCACGAGCGCGATCCTGGCTTGATCGGGCGCTATCGCCAATGCCTCGATATCCTGCTCCGCAAAGGCTGCAAGTTCCAAGAGGGTATCAGCCTCGTACAGCTTTACGATTAGCGAGAGATATTCTCTCTCCTGATCGGAGATCATCAGGATACCGGAATTATCCTTGAAGAATTTGGGCGCGAGGTAACGCGCTCGCCCCACATGGGGCAAGATATTTTCATAGGCGCCGGTGGCAAGATCCAGTCTGCAGAAATCTTGATCCATCATCGCTCTTTGGCAGTCATTGACGAGCAGGAACGTCCCGTCCGGAGAAAAGGCAAAGGGCGTTCGCCAACCCTGGCCTTGATGGACGCATTTCACCTGGCCCGTCGCGATCGTCATCACGTAGAGATCCATATGCGCGCGGTCGCGATAATTGGCCGAATAAGCAATCTGCAAACCGTCGGGCGACCAGCATCCCCAGCCATGAACAACGGTCGTGTCGGTCGTCAGGAGGCGTGGCTCTTCCTTGGCATTTTCGATCAGCCAGAGCTGATGACGCTCGTCCCCTCCCCAATCCGTTGTGATCAACAGGTCGTGGCTCTTTGGGTTGAAGGCAAGATTACCAACCGGTTCTGAAAGAGTGGTCAACTGACGGGCTGGCCCGCCCGCCAGTGGACGCACCCAGACCTGCAGCGTACCGCTTTCGTCGCTCAAATAAGCCAGCAGCTCGCCATCGGGCGAAACGGCGGGTTTTACCGCTTTGCTGATATCAATGTAGTGTGACATCGAAAGCGCGGGGTCAGTTTGCAGTGCGTCGAGCGTCGTCATATCTGTCTTTCGTCTATGGGATTAACCAGCGGCGGCGGCCGGCGCGGCAACCTTGATCGCAGTTGCCAACCGGCGGGAGGCTGCCTTGAGTTCTTTCGCCATGGGCCCAACCGTCGATTGATGATTGGAAAGGGTAACAATCGTGAAGGCGGCTTCCGGCCAGGCATTCCTGAGCTTCCACGCCGTCGCCATTGGCGTCACGGTATCGTACCGCGCTTGCACGATTTCTGCTGGCAGATGACGGATGAGATCGATGTTTTCCAGCAGATGGCCATCCGGCAAAAACGCCTGATTCACGCAATAATGGGTGAAAATCCGCGAAACAGCCAAGGCCGCATCCGGATGCAACAGCTGCCTTACATGATCAAGGCTTGGTTCGAATGTCTGCGTGCGAGCTGAGAAACCACGCAGGGCCTTCGCGGCAGCGAGTTCAACAGCCTGCTCACCACAGGTCAGACGCGCATAATAGGCTTTCAGAAGATCGCCGCGTTCCTCGACAGGTATGAATTCAGCGAATTCTTGCCAATGATCGGGAAAAATAGCCCGGCAGCCGTGAAACCACCAGTCGATGTCATCCTGGTCCGCCAGGAAAATGCCATGCAGCCGAAATCCAAGGCATCGACGTGGAAAAGCAATGCCATAGGCGAGCGCCAGACACGATCCCCAGGAACCGCCGGCAACCAGCCAGCACTCGATGCCAAGAAACTCGCGAATCTGTTCCATGTCGGCAATCAGGTGCTGTGTGGTATTTTCGACTAGCTCCGCGAGGGGCGTCGAGCGCCCCGCGCCGCGCTGATCGAAGGTGACGACGCGATAGGCAGCAAGATCGAAACTTGCAATCTGCTTTGCAGACACGCCAGCGCCAGGGCCCCCATGCAGAAAGACCGCCGGAATACCCTCGGGATTACCATATTCTAAAACGGAAAGTTCATGCGTCGCGCTGACAACCAGACGAAATTCCCTGTTCGGCAGGATTTCCGTATCCATCCGTCCCCCTCAAACACCATCATGTCCCTTTGCCGCGATTTTTTGTTTTTCCGCGGTCGCAAATTTTATAGTCGGTAAATTTGAGAGTTGGCCAATGCAATTTCAGACTGCTTATTCCAAAATGGAATAAAGTTGCGGGCTCGGCGCGCATCGCTATCGTCTTCAGTGCGTTGAAACGGACTCCCGAAAGTCGGCCAGGTCGCGGTTGAACCGCTGCGCGTCCTCCAGGAATGGCGCGTGTCCGGAATCGGCATAGATCTGCGAGCGAATTGCCGGATTGAGTGCCCTCGCCCGCTCAAGGCTCGCGCGCGCCATGACCAGTGCATCCTTTTCGCCGTAAAGCATCAGCATGGAAACCTTGACCTTGGGCAGCCCTTCCGCCGCAAAGACCGTCATGGAAGGTACCGTTCGGGTCATGATCCACGATGCCATAGCCGCATTGGACAACAGCCGTTCGAACGTTGCCTGATCCGGTTGCGTCGCAAAACACAGCGCCAGAAAGTCGCGCATTGCATCGAGGTGAACCTTCAGGTCATCCGAAGCAAGGCCCGCATAGACTTCGGGATGCGGCCTTAAAAGCGCGGCTTTCAGTTCGATGACACCACCCACATAAACCAGGCCTCCGATCTCGTCATCGCCGTAAGCTGCAACATAGTTGGAAACGACTACTCCGCCCAGCGACCAGCCGACAAGAACCGGATTTTCGGCCTTCGTCGCCTCAAGCACGGCGCGCAGATCATCAGCCCAGCGGCGTCCGTCGCCATAGGCCTGCGCATCCTGCGGTTTCCCCGAAAGTCCATGGCCGCGAAGATCGAACGTGATCAGCCGGTAACGCAAAAGGTCGGGGCTGTTCAGCTGGTTCTCCCAGTCGAGATGGCTCCCGAGCAATCCGTGAATGAAGACAATGGGCCGTCCGGCAGGATTGCCCGCTTCCTGGACCGCAATGTCGACACCGTCCGGCGACTTCACAACGTAGTCCTTCTGTTCCGCCATCACGGCCGAGGACATAATTATCATCAGGACCAACCATAGCGCGCACATCATCGAAACGAGGCTGGTTCGCCTCGACCCGCGGGCATCCAGCTCGATCGGCGGCTTGTTTTCCTGCATCGCCAATATCCGATTATTCACAATGTCCATCCTTATGTTTAGTGATCACTACAGGATAAGCACTTGCTTTTTGCTGTCAAGTTGTCTTTAGTGATCGCTATGGATAAGCTCGTGAAGAAACGGCGGAGCGGGCCGCGGACCTTCGACAGGGACCAGGCGGTCGATATCGCCATGCGCCTGTTCTGGCGCCATGGTTATGAGGGTGTCTCGTTGAACGATCTGACGGCAGCGATAGGCATCGCGCCGCCGAGCCTCTATGCGGCGTTCGGCAGTAAGGCTGGTCTCTACCGTGAGGCGCTCGATCGATATTCCGGCATGCCAAAGGCACTGAACACTCTCAGTCAAATGACCAATCTACGCGACGTCGTTGAAACCCTCCTCAATAGTGCCATCGATGCCATCACGGAGCCTGGCGAGGAACGTGGCTGCATGATTTCGAGTGGCATGATCCAGTGCGGCGAAGACCACGCCGACCTTGCCCGCGAACTGGCGGAGCGCCGAGGTTTGATGCGCGACACCATTGCTCACAAACTCAAACCGTGGCTGGATCGGGATCGTGCCGCGTCCCTCTCCCGCTACCTCGTCACCATCCTGCAGGGCCTTTCCGTCCAGGCACGCGACGGCGCCTCCCGCGAAGACCTTAGGCAGATCGCTGGTGAGGTTGTGGCCGGCATCAGGGCTCGGAACCTCTCGGACTGCAAAAAAGGACACCGTAGGGGTGTGGCATAGATTGGAGTTGTTCAACTGATGAAGCTGGTGCGAGGAAGATTTGCGTCAGATATGGACGTAGATATCGTCGCCCTCGAGGGAGACAGGAAAGCTCCTTGCCCGGACACTGCGGTCGACCAGGAACTCTCCGGTCCGGATGTCGAATTCCCAGCCATGCCATGCGCATCGGACCAACTCCCCCGCACGCTCATATATGAATTCCGTCTTGTCTGTTTGCCTGGTTGTCCCACATAAGGGGCCCTCGCAGAGCGCCGCCCCCTTATGCGGGCAGACATTGAGAAGGGCGTGAAACCCGTCATTCAGCTTAAAGAGACCGAGGGAGAGCTTGCAGACCGTCACAATCTTGGCAGCGTCAGACGGAACTTCCGATGCCTTGCAGGCAAAATGTTTTGATGCCATCGCTTCTCTCCTTACTCGGCGGCCATCGCCGCAGGACGCGGTATGCGCTTGTAGACCTCGAGTGCGTTGAGACCGAGCACCTTCTCACGCCAGGCGGGCGGTATGTGGAGTTTGGTCACATCGTCATAGTCCCAATGCGGATAATCGGATGCGAAGAGCAATGTGTTCTCGCCATCCATAGCCTCCAGTGTCGCCCAGAGGTGCTGGATGTTCTGCGGCTGTTCAAGCGGCTGCGTGGACATGCGGATGTTCGACTTGAAGTATTCAGATGGTAGGCGCTTCAGCCAGGGGGTCTCCTTGCGCAGTGCCCGATAGTTGGAGTCCAGCCGCCACAACACGGAAGGAACCCAGGCAACACCACACTCGATGATCACGACCTTGAGCTCCGGCCACTTCTCGAACACGCCCTGCGCGATCAGCGAGGCCATATGGGTCATTGCCGACTGTGGCAGGATCGCGTGTGTTTCCCAGAAAAAAGTCGAAGGCCCAGCCCCAATAGGATTCGCATTCACACCACCTTGTCCGCCAAGATGCATCGCGAACGGCAATCCCATTTCTGCGCATGCTTCGAAGATCGGATGATAAAAGGGATCGCCATAAGGCCGCTGGGCACCGTGGCTTACCAGAACCTGGACAATACGGGGATGCGAACCGATCCGGCGGATTTCCTCGGCCGCAAGCTTGGGGTCTTGCGGCGCGACCACCATCGATCCCCAGAACCGAATATCCTTCGGAAGCCAATAGTCGATCATATGGTCGTTGTAGGCCTTGCAGAGTGCATTTGCATAATAGGGATTGGCAAGCGTGGAAGCCTCAATCGGTTCGTCGCCCGTCAGGATCGCGATGTCGATATCGTATTTGTCGAGGTGCTTTTCCTTCATGATGAGATAGTTGTCGTCTTCCTCGACGGGGTTTACGTCGTGACGGGCGAAGCCCTCGGGGTGAAACCATGGTCGATGGCCGTGGGGAAACGCACCACGTGGCCCAGTCTTCTCGCCTCGGACGAACATGTCCTTGAACAACCCCTCCATGTAGGGCTCAAGCACTGTGGCGCTGCACCAGTAATTGTGACAGTCGGTATCAACGATGAACATCAGGGTCTCCTAGGCTTCGCGGGAGGCCTATCTGCCGGCTTCTCCCTCCGTCTCCACCCTATTGACCAAAGATCAATCGGCAAATATCAGTCAATTTCGATTATCGATCTGTTTTAGCGATAGGAAAAATGAATATCCCCCTTCTGATCACCTTCCTCGACGTGATGGAAACTGGAAATTTCAAGCGGACTGCCGAGCGCTTGAATATTATGCAATCGACCGTCAGTGCCCGCATTCGTCAGTTGGAGGAGACATTGGGGACGCGGCTCTTCGAACGAGGTCGTGGCGGCGCGGAACCGACCCCCGCAGGACGCCGTTTCGAGGGACATTGCCGGGCGTTCCTCACGCTCTGGGGCCATGCCCGGCGGGACGTGGCGAGCGGTGCCGCCGCCCGGAAACGTCATCTCCACATCTCCTGCCAGTACAGTTTGGTCAGAGCGTATCTGATAGGTTGGATCGACAGGCTAAGGAACGAAGACGACGATCTCGACTTGCATGTCGAGATCAATTTCTCGTCACAGATTCAACGCGACATTCTTGCGGGCGAGACGGACGTCGGCATCATGTTCGCACCGCAATTGACGCCGGATGTTCAGGTCGCCGATCTTGGAGCGACTGAATTCGTAATGGTCTCGACCGATCACGACACCCTGGGAGATGTCAACTTCAGTCGCTACATTAAGGTGGCTTACACAAGCGCGTTCGAACGGGCTCTGGACGAACTGCTTCCCGAATTCGCGTTTCCGAGCATGGTGATCGGGAGTGACGACCTTGCGATCGAGCTCTTGGGTCGGTACGGAGGCACGCTCTATCTACCAAGGTTTGCATTTGCGGGCGCACAGTCCAAACTTTCGACAATACGGATTGTCCAGGATGCGCCGACGATCCTGCAACCTGTCTTCTCAGCGGTCCACATGCGGCGAAGGCGGGACCCTGTTGTGGTTTGGGCGCTCAAGCTTCTAAAGGAGGTCATCGATCACCGATGATCGGAATTATCGATTGAAAACGGATTTTTACTAGGTGAATTCGGATCGCCAAACTTGATATCAATGTCGCACCTGTTTGGAGGTGCGCGATGTTCATGAACCCACCCTTTCGTTATTCCCTATCCGCTGCCAACCAGCAGCCATGCTACCGTGGTGGCCCCGCGACACTCGTGTGCAAGGCCGTGGTGAAGGAGACGCACAACAGCAAGACCTTCGTATTCGAGGATAGCCAGAGCCGCTGCTTTGATTTCAAGCCGGGTCAGTATGTCACCTTCAAGTTCGAAATCGATGGGAAGCTCTGCCCACGCGCCTACTCGATTTGTTCGACCCCGACCCGCCCACACAATATTCAGATCACGGTCAAACGCGTGCCAGGCGGCCTGGTGTCGAACTGGTTGAATGACAACATGCACCCTGGAATGGGGGTGGAAATCGCAGATATCGGCGGCCGTTTCAACTATCTTGATATTCCATCGCACAAACCGCTCTTTCTATCCGGCGGTTCGGGCGTTACGCCCGTCATCTCGATGCTGCAATACATAACCGATGTCGTTGATCAGACCGATGTCGTGTTCGTCTATTTCTCGCGAACGCCGAAAGATATCATCTTTCGGGACCAATTGGAGTTCATCGCCAAGCGGTTCCCGAGCGTCAAAGTGCATCTGGTCGTGGGCGACGACAGCGAGGAGGAAAGTTTTGGTGGCCACAAGGGCCAGATGGGAGCGGCATTGATGCGGTCACTCGTGCCCGATCTTGCGGAGCGGGAAATATTCATGTGCGGTCCAGAGGGCTTCATGAAGGCCGCCCGAGCGATGGCCCGCGAAACAGCCATCGCGGCTCAGTACGAAGAAAGCTTCGGCGAGAAAATCATTATCGAAGAAGCGGATGGTCTCGGCGGTGAAGTCTATTTCTCACTGTCGGGGAAACATGGCACATGCGCGGCCGGCGAGACCTTGCTTGAAGCGGCGTTGAACACAGGCGTCTGGATCGACAGTTCCTGTCAGCAAGGCGTCTGCGGAAACTGTAAGGTCAAGATGACCCAGGGAGCGGTCGAAATGGACGATCTGGGCGGATTATCCGACGACGAAAAAGCCGAGGGTTACGTCTTGGCCTGCTGCAGCAGGCCGCGAGGAGCGGTAACCCTGGCAGCTTGAGGACTCACGGTTTCAATGACCGTCGCAGGTTTGGCGTTATCAGCTTGCCGTCAGTGCTGCATGATTTGAAGGTCACTTTCTTTGGATCTTTGCAGGACGCCGTGATCACGCATGAAAAAGGGGTGTTTCCCGATTTCCACGCTGTTGCTGAGCCGGCTTTTGAAGAAGCCAAGCGATCTCGTCACGTAAACATGGCGTCAGTATTGCCGGTAGCGGCTACGCACGCAAAGCGGCAGCCGGGCTGGAACGCAAAGCGGCAAACGCGGGAACAATGGAAACAACCGCCGCAACAGCGAGAAAACCGATCACCAGCCACAGATCGTCCGGCGCGAAATCAACCGGCAGCCGGACGGCCGTCGATGCGGTCAGCCACGCCGAGATCGCCGATGCCGCGGCGTAGCCGAGGGCTATTCCCGATACGATGCCGGCGACGAACAGCAGGAAAAGCTCTCCCCACACGAGCGCGATGATCGAGCGAACCGGAGTGCCGAGCGCACGCAAGGCGCCGATCTGCCGCCACCTTGATCCGACATGCATGACCGTCACCAGCACGATGGCGGCAATGACGATCGCCTGCGTGCCCAGAGCAATTGCCAGAAGCAGGCTGCGGGCGTCCCCCAAGGTCGCGTAGAGCCGCGTCAGCACTTCCGCCGGGAAGACGCCGAGCGTCGCGCCTGTGCGGTATTCCTGCCGCAGGCGGTAAGCGTCGGCAACCGTCTTCGGCTTGACGAGAATGGCGGGAACGCCAGGGGATTGCGCATCGAAACGCTCGTCCAGGGGCGCATCCGCATCGACATGGCCATGCTCGTGCTCATGGCTGTGATCTTTCGGCCCGGGACCGTGCAACTCGGTTTCCCCGCTTTCACCGTCATGATGTTCCTCACCATGCATGCCGTGAAGCTGCCATACGGCCCGGATCGGCACCAGGATGGCGCGGTCCCAAGCGGTTCCCGTCGGCGCCATGCGGCCAGTCACCTTGTAGACAATCGCCGTATGGGTTTCACCGCCCGTTTCCGCTGTGCCGTGCATCGGCTTGATCAGCGCGCCCGGCGACAGCGCCACGTCGGAGCCAACCACCGCCTCGCCGAGGCGCGCGAAATGTGCCCCTTGCGCAAGGTTCGGGGACAGCGCCGAAATCAGGCGGGTCGTGGTGCCGACGATCGGAAACCCGTCAGCCGAATCGCCAAAGCCGACAGGCGCCGCCAGTTCGACGCGCGGATCGTTGGCGAGGCGGCCGAGAACGGCGCCCTCCATCAGCGGCAGCGGCGCCGGCTGCAGGAATACGGCCGAAAGCGCAAGCTGGGTTTCGCTGCCGGCTGCTCCGACCAGCAGATCGAATTTCTCGGCCGCACGCGCACTGCCGAGCCGGACAGCCCGCTCCTGCAGCGTCACGGTCACGCTTAAGGCGACGGACAATGCAATGAGCACCACAACGGCCAGCGCGCCGCTCCAGAATCGCCGCAGGTCGGCAAAAATGAACTTCATCATTGCGCGGCACTCTCTTCATTGTCCTCTTCGACACGCCCGCTCGCCAGGCAGATGCGGCGGCCAAGACGCTCCGCAAGAAACGCATCATGCGTGACCACCACCAGTGTCGTGCCCTGCTCTGCGGAAAGCCGCAGCAGAAGCTCGGCAACCTCGTTGCCCGCATGGCGGTCAAGACTGGCCGTCGGCTCGTCAGCGACGATGACGCCGGGACGCTGCAACAACGCGCGGGCGACGGCGACACGCTGCATCTCACCACGCGACAATGTCTCGACCCTCTGACTGACACGGTCGATCCCGGTGGCTGAAAGCAGCGCCAGCGCACGCTCCCGCTCCTCGACGGTCAACCGACGCGCAAGCCTGACCGGGAGCACCACGTTATCGAAGGCGGAAAGCCCGGGGAAAAGATGGAAATCCTGCATGACAAGGCCGATGTTGCGTGCGCGAAAAGCATCGCGCCGGCCGGAGGAAAGACGGGTGATGTCCATGCCGTTCCAAGAAATTTTGCCGTGCGTGACGTTTTCCAGGCCGGTGATCGCGTTGACGAATGTGCTTTTTCCCGAGCCGGAAGCACCCGTGATCGCCAGCTGGCCACCGGCCGGCAGATGAAATCGCTCGATGGCAAGGACCGGCGCAGCCAGGCCCGGAAAATGCATTTGGAGATCGGAAACGTCGAGTGCGAGCATGGTGTCAGACGGTCCTGAAGGCCGCGTTCCGAAGACGCAACTGGCTGATGAAGCCGGTTTCCGGATCGGTCCAGGAACCGAACTCCAGCACCCCACGCGCGATGATCGGCGCATTGAACTGCACGAAGGTCTGCTTGGCCGAGAGATAGACGACCATGATATTGTCCGGCCAGTCGGCGTCTGAGGAACAGAACGGGCAGAGCGACATCGGGATTTCCGTCAGGACGAAAAATGCCGCCTCCGCCTTGAGGGGCGGCGCCATGAAGCCGCTGATGGCAATCTCCTGGCCGCTCAGTTGCTTCACCTTGTCGGAAAATTCGAGACCGAGCGGACCAAAGCTTTTGTAGAGCTCGCCGAACCCCAGTTTCTCGGCTGCGCTTGCGCTTGCGGCAATGCCTATGAAAGGCAAGACCGCAGCGGCCGTGAGCAGCGCCCGACGACCAATAGCAAAGGTCTTCTTCTCCGTCATCGCAATCTCCTTAAGCGGGAAGACAGGCGGCTTTCGGCCGCCTGTCCTGTTGGTCCGCCGGACAGATTTACATCTTTGACGCACCGAGCGCGAAAGCGTCAGCCAGGACGCGGTAGACGTCGCTCTGTTCCATGTAACCACGGAAGCCTTCCGCACCCGGGCCAACGGCCTGAAGCACGACATCGTCCACCGCGTGAACACCGCTATCCTCATCGCGCGGGATGTTGCCCTGGACAAAGACGGCACCCGGCACGTCCTTGTAAGCTTCGTTGGCGACGTATTCCTTCTTCTCGTTCTGGATCGCCGGAACGAAAGGACCATCGAGCTTCGGACGGAAGGTCTCGTAATGGTCAGGGCCGTTGTTGGCTGCGATGAACAGACGACGGGAAACATCGACGCGGTCCGGATAGCCGTCGCCGTCCTTGTCTTCGTAGTTCGGGAAGCCTGCCGCGGCGTAGGTGCCGACCTTGTCGCGCATTTCCGTGCCCGGCTTATCGTCATCGACGGTGCCAATGATCGAAACGCCATGCGTATGGTCACCGGTGACGACGATCAGCGTATCCGGATTCTTCGTCTGGAATTCGCGTGCAGCCGCGATGGCTTTGTCGAATTCGATCGTATCGACCAAAGCGCGATCCCAATCGAGCGGATGGCTCATCTTGTCGATGGACGCAGCCTCCACCATCAGGAAGAAGCCATCCGGATTCTTCGACAGCCTGTCGAGCGCCACCTTGGTCATATCGACCAGGCCCGGCTGGTTGGGAAACTTGTCGACGGTTCCCTTTTTGAGGAATTCGCGATCGAGCGTGACGTCGAGGTTGCCGGTGTGGAAGAGGCCGAGCAGCTTGCCCTGGTTCGAGCCGGACGCGGCGGCCAGTTCATTCTTGTCGGTGGCGAGGGCGTAACCGGCCTCCTTGAAGAGCGCGATATAGTCCTTGTCATCCTTGCGCTTCGAACCGGGCACGTCCTTGGCCAGGAAGTAGGCCGAGCCACCACCGAGCAGCACGTCCGGCTTGACGTTGTACATCATGCCGACGATGTCAGCCTTGTCGGCGCGCTTGCGCGTATGCGAAACGAGCGCGGCAGGTGTCGCGTCCTGGACTTCGGATGTCGTCACGATGCCGAGCGACTTCTTGCCGGTGCGGCGCAGAGCCTCACCGATCGTTTCGACCTTGGGGTCGTCCTGGCTGGCTGGCGTGCGGTCAGCATAGACGCCAAGCGCATTTACCGCGGACTTGTGGCCGGTCATATAAGCCGACATGGTGTTGGCGCTATCAGTGGCGATGGCCGAGGTCGAGGAGGTGCCGATAAAGGCGACGGGCGGGATGTCGTCCATGGCAAGGCGGCCATTGGCCTTCCCCTCGGTCATACCCTTGGACATGAGGCGGGCACCGGTGCGATGCGCAACGGAAAGGCCATCACCCAAAAGGAAAATGATGTTCTTGGCCTTGGGCGTGTCTGATGTTGTGTATACATCCCAGCCGACCGATTTCTTCTCGTCGCCAGCCGACACCTCGACCTTGTACTGGCCGGGCTTCGCAAGCTTGATGTCGCGCAGGATGAGCGCGGATCCAAGCACCTTGTCTTCGGCGCCCTTCTCCTCGGCGACGAATTGGGCGGCCTTGCCGAAAACGGCGTCGTAGCTCTCACCGTTGATCGTGACTTTCACGTCTTCCGGCTTCACGACCTTGCTGAATTCAACCTTGAAATCGAATGGCGAGCCTGCGAGGACTGTGGCCCGGTCCAGCGGATAGATCGTTGTCGCTTGGGCCGCTCCGGACAAGAGTGCCACCGACGACGCCGCAAGGAAAAGTTTACGCATTTCATACCCCCAACTTGGTTAGCTTCCCCCCTCCTTTATAAATCCCGGATGACAGCCGGATGAAATCGCGCCAGTTTTTACAACCCGTAAGTTCACAGGATGCAACGATCACAGCAGCTTTATTGCAGAACTTGCCGTGGGGCATTGTCATGTCTGAAGCCCAATGATCGGAAGCCAGCTGCATAAAATCGCTGGTGATCGGAA
Source organism: Phyllobacterium sp. SL163 (assembly GCF_049896885.1). Classification (NCBI taxonomy): domain Bacteria; kingdom Pseudomonadati; phylum Pseudomonadota; class Alphaproteobacteria; order Hyphomicrobiales; family Phyllobacteriaceae; genus Phyllobacterium; species Phyllobacterium sp. SL163. Next base: position 369,951 of record NZ_JAFCVE010000005.1, read on the forward strand.
AACGATCGTTTGTTGTTCCTGCCAAAAGGCTTATCCGCAAATTGGATAAGTTCCTTACCCGCCGGCGAACGGGTTTTTCACGCATCTTATTGCGGAAACCGCAAGATAATATGATTGAATATATCATGTTTATTGGCTAAAGCGGTGTACAGTTCCACGCAGTCAGGAAAGATGCCATCATGTTTGGTAAGGGCCTCAAGTCTCTTTGTGCAATCGGTTTGCTCGGCCTTCTAACCGCAGCATCGGCGTCGGCCGACAATGCAAAAACATTGTCAATTGTCGATGATCGTGGAACCACCATTGAAGTTCCCGCTAATCCCAAGCGTATCGCCTCCATTTCCTACTTTGCTACCGACGTGGCATTTGCGCTTGGCGTCAAACCGGTCGCAACGACCTATATGGCAGCCGGCCGCGAGCCCGATTTTCTCCTCGGCCTGACAAAGCAGATCAAACAGATCGGCCAGCGCGCCAAACCCAATCTGGAACTGCTGTCGGAAACAAAGCCTGACATCATCATTGCCATGCGCCGCTACACGATTGGCAATGCCGAGCAATTGCAGAAGATCGCACCCTACGTGGCCTATAATATGGAGCTTTTGAGCGAAAGCGATCGCGAGATTTCCCAGCTTGCACAGGTGCTGGGCAAGCCGGAACGCGGTACGGAACTCAATGCCGCTTTCCGGCAGCACCTTGCCGAGTACAGCACCAAAGCGCCGAAGGACGTGCATCCGCGCTTTCAGATCATGTGGGCCGGAGATACGCCATGGTCCTTCCACACCGAGAATACAACGGCCTCGATCGTTGCCGCGCTTGGCGGCGACAACATTGCCGGACCAATGCGCCAAGGCGGACCGTTCGGTGTGGAGTTGAGCCTTGAGACCATGCTTGAAAAAGACCCGGAGGTCATTTTCGTCTATGATTCCGGTCCGGATCGTCCCCACGAGAACAATCCGATCTGGCAGCAGCTTTCGGCGGTCAAAAATGGCCGCGTTTTCTATGTCGGTGATCATTGGGTTGAAGCCAATGGTCCGATAGCCCGCGAAATCGTTTTGCGTGAAGCAGCACATTATCTGTATCCGGAGACCTTTCCAAAGGTGGATGTCAAAGCCGAGGCGGCAAAATTGATCCCTGCCGATATCCAGTAGCGATATCTCCTTGGCACGGCGGCAAGCAGCAGGCATGGGACGGTCATTGGTCATGACCACACTCATCGTGGCGGCAACCCTTTTGGTGATTGTTGCCGGCCTGCTCGTCGGGGCCAAACCGCTTGGATTGTCCAAACTATGGCCGGTGCTCCTGTCGCCGGATGGAAAGATCGATTCCATTCTTGTCTGGTCGCTGCGCCTGCCCCGCAGCCTTGCTGCCGTGGTTGCCGGTGCCGGCCTCGCCGTCTCGGGGTATCTCCTGCAGGCGCTGACCCGCAATCCGCTCGCTGGTCCCGATATTACCGGCGTTGCGTCGGGCGCGGTGGCACCCATCGTCTTCTGTTTCGTATTCCTGCCATGGATTTCGTCGGTGTATTATCCCTTTGTCGGACTGGCGGGCGGTTTGGCCGCCGCTTCCGTCACCCTTTGGGTATCGCGCGGCGGCGAGGGGCGACCACTGCATCTTGCACTCGGTGGCATCAGCATCTCCCTCTTCCTGGGCGCGGCAACGACCTATGTGCTCCTCTTGAGCGGACCGCAAGCGCCATCCCTGCTCTTCTGGCTGTCCGGTGGTTTTCAAGGCAGATCGTGGCCGCACCTTCTATACATGACACCGTGGGTGCTCGGCGGCCTGGCCGGCGCCTTTGCGTGCCACCGCATCATCGGCATGCTTGCTCTGAGTGAACATGCATCCATTGGCATGGGACTGAACATGCGTTTCTGGAAACCGGTCCTGCTGCTGTTCGCCGTGCTTCCCGTTGCAGGTGTCGCGCCGGTCGCCGGGCCGGTTGCCTTTGTCGGCCTTGTCTCGCCGCACATCGCCCGGCTGCTCAAACCGCATAACATCGGCTGGTCCATTGCGCTGACGGCGGCCATCGGTGCGTTGATGGTCGTGACTGCCGACGTCATCGCACGCAGCGTCGCTTTACCGCGCGAGCTGCCGGTGGGTATTATCACAGCGCTGCTCGGCGGCCCCTTCTTTATCTATCTGGTCCAGACACGCCGCTTTTCGCTGAAAGGCGGACAGTGACGATGACCGTGTCCGTTCCCGTTCACCGCCGTTCCCTGTTTGGACCAGTATTGGCTCTCCTGGCCATGATGGTGCTCGTCCTTATCGCCGCGGTGTTTCTGGGCGTTGCCGACATTCCGGCGAAAGATGTAGCGGCCGTCCTGACCGGACATGGCTCCGATGAAGCCAGATCGATCATTCTGGATATCCGGCTGCCGCGCATTGTCACCGGTATGCTGGCCGGGATTCATTTTGCGTTGGCTGGCCTCCTGCTGCAGACCATCACCCGCAATCCGCTCGCCGATCCGTCCATCATGGGGATTTCACAAGGCGCGACCCTGGCCGTCACCGTCTTCCTTGTCTTCACCGTTTACATCTCTGAGCCGGGCTCCAACACGCTCGCCGAGCTGCCCCTTGCATGGCTTCCCGCCATCGGCACACTGGGCGGCATGGCAGCGGGCGGCCTTATCTACGTCCTCGCCTTCCGGCTTGATCTGGGGCCGCTCCGGATTACTCTTTGCGGCATTGCAATCGGTGCCGTGTTGCATGCCGCCGCGATTGGGTTGATTGCCGGCTGGGGCTCGGCGCGCATTGAAATCCTGCTGGAATGGCTGTCCGGCAGCCTTTATGCGCGCAGCTGGACCCACGCCCTGTTGCTTGTGCCTTTCACAATCGCCGGGCTTGCAGCGCTCCCGGCCCTGCGGCGTTCCATAGACCTGCTGCGGTTCGACCCAGCAGTCGCGCGCTCCTTCGGCCTCTCCTATCGCAAACAGTTTTCAATCGTCCTGCTGTTGTCGTGCGCACTTGCGGCAAGTGCGGTCGGTGCCGTTGGCCCCATCATCTTTGTCGGTCTTGTCGTTCCCCATCTCGCCCGTTTTCTGGCGGGCCGTCATTTTGCCCTTGTGCTGCCGCTGACCATTGCCCTTGGCGCATTCGTCGTCACGCTGGGCGATCTCCTCGGCCGGCTGCTCGGGCAGGCCGAGGAGATTCCGATCGGGGTGATCACGGCCCTGTTCGGTGTGCCTGTGTTGATCGCACTCCTGCGCAAAATACCTTGAGGACCATAATGCCCCTTTCCTGCTCGCAACTGTCGGTTTTCTATGGTCGCCGCAAGGCATTGAATAGCTTCAACCTTGATCTGAAGCCCGGAGAGATTCGGGCCCTCATCGGCCCCAACGGCTCCGGCAAAAGTACCGCGCTTCAATCCATTGCCGGCTTGATCACGCCCCACGAGGGGCAGGTGGAAATCAACGGCAAGCCCGCCAGGGAAATGTCACGGCGCACCTTGGCCAAACAGCTAGCATTCTTGCCACAGCAGCCGTCAGCTCCGGACGAGATGACCGTCGAACAGCTTGTGCGGCAGGGCCGCTATCCCCATGTCGGTCTGTTTCGCAGCTACAGCAGTCACGATGAACGGGCGATAGAATGGGCATTGGAAAGCACAGGGCTGGCCAATCTGGCGGACCGGAGCCTGCATGAATTGTCCGGGGGCGAGCGGCAGCGCGCCTGGATATCGGCGGCGCTTGCCCAGGAGGCCCAAATCCTGCTGCTGGACGAGCCTACATCCTTCCTCGATATCGGCTTTCAGGTGGAAGTGCTCAATCTGGTGCACCGCCTCAGCCGCGAAAGAGGCGTAACAATCATCATGGCCATTCACGATATCAACCAGGCGATCTCGATCAGCGACCGCATTTCCCTATTGGAAAAGGGCCAGTTGCTCTTCGACGGCGAACCGGACGCGCTCGCCGGGAGCGGACTGATCGAGAAGGTATTTCGTGTGCAGGGCAATTTTGTCCGCATCGCGCCCGGCAGCCGCCCTCATTTCGATATCGAGCTCATCCGGTCCGAAATTATGGTTTCACCAGCCGGAAAATGATCTTGGTCTGCGTGTAATAGGTAAGCGCATCGGCAAAATCCGGCATCCAGCCATCGGCGACAAAGGGAATGAAGCCGTCAAACTCGAGTTTACGCGCCGATACCTCGAACCCGGCACCCTCAAATACCCTGGCATAGTCGGTAATGGAGCGATCCTGCACGACCGTGTTGGTCTTCTCCGCAACAAGGTCGCGCCATTTCGGCCACAACGGGTTATCCGTATGGCAACCGGTGACCGCGTAGTAAACGCCCCCGGGCTTCAGACTTCGCCATATATCGCGCGCATGCGCTTCGATGTCGGCAACGAGATAGATCACCTCATGGCTGATCGCCAGATCGAACTCGCCATCCCAGCCCTCAACATGGGCCGCGGTCTGGTACTGAACGGGCAGATTACCCTTGAGGTCATTGGCCCTTGCAATTGATTGCTCGGCAATATCAACCCCGAGGGCCTTGCGAAACGGCCGGATTGCGTAGAGGTGGCGCAGCAGTCCACCTTGATTGCAGCCGAAATCCAGCACTGCCTTTCCGGAAAGATCCCGTTCCGGCAAAAGACCGATCAAATGCCGCCAGATCGGCGCATGCCCGTCGGCCATGGCATCCTCGGCGTCAGGATCGATGTACCAAGTGCTGATTTTTGGTGTGCTGCTGTGCATAGGAATCTCCGGTCATGTGTTGATGCACTTTTACACATTCCCGGAGGAGCACAACAGGAACTGCGGCAACATTGTTGCCTGCCAGACGGATAAATGTTGCGGGCATCTGATCATTCACTCCGCTTCCCGGCCCCGGCTGTAGTCTTCAGACGAAACCTTCTCCATCCAGGTTACGGTGTTGCCATCGAGTGCCTCCGATACCGCGAAATGCACCATTGGTTGGTCAACTGCCGCGCCGTGCCAATGTTTCACCATCGGCGGAATCCAGACAACGTCGCCCGACTCCATGATCTGGACCGCACCGCCTTCTTTCTGAACCCAGCCCTTCCCCGAAACAACGAAGAGTGTCTGGCCGAGGGGGTGCATATGCCAGGCCGTATGGGCACCCGGTTCGAATGATACGGTAGCCCCGCCTATGCGGGCAGCGCCGTCGCCCTTGTAGGCAGATGACACCTGGACCTTGCCGGTAAAGCATTCCTCGGGGCCGCTCACAGGTTGGCTGTCGCGCTTGATTACTTTGATATCGGCACCGGCCGGTGTTTGCGCGGTGGCGCCCTCCCTGCTTGCCAAAACCGTTTTGAGAACTGGCACCGCAGATATGGCACGCGGCCAACCGGCATAGAATCCCGCATGGGTAATGGCTTCGGCCGCCTCTTCCCGTGTCAGTCCGTTATCCAAGGCGCGGTTAAGATGGAATGCCAGTTGGTCAGGCTGTCCCATCGCTATCAGCGCTGTCATCGTAACCAGGCTTCGGTCGTGGGCCGACAGATCCGGGCGCTGCCACAGATCGCCGAACAGTGCCCGGTTGGTGAGGTCGGCAAGGGCGGGCGCGGTCGGCGCCACGTTGGCAGCCACGGACGCGCTGCGGGCAGCTTCTGCCGTAGCATCCAACTGGATAAGTGCATCGTCGCTATCCCTGACGGGCGCGATCTTCAGTTCGTCAAAGACCTTCTTGATCTCTGTCACAGCCGACATCGCATTGGGCCAGCCGGAATAGAATGCCAGGTGCGTGACCACTTCGCCCACTTCGCGGGCCTCCACGCCGTTTTCCAGCGCCCGCTTCACATGGTTGGCCAGGACGTGCCCCTTCCCGGTCGAGATCAAAACAGAAATAGTGACCAGGCTGCGATCGCGCGGACTCAGATCCCTGCGTTTCCACACTTCACCGAACAGAACATCATCGGTGAAATGGCCAAGCCCGGGCGCAACGTCGTAGACAGACGGCGGAGCCACGCGGGGGTTCTGCTGCGCTTCAGCACCCGTGGCTGCGAATGCCGACATGGCAAGACTTGTGGTGATGGCTTTCACGATGCTTCTCCTTGTTGGTAGATCCGGCGGCTTCTGGAATCGCCGATGGCCTGGGTTCTACGTGGGCATGGCGCGGGACGCCGCCGGCCATTGAGGCAAATTTACTCCTAGCCGATTAGCTCGACTAGATGCTAAGAACCAATTGGACTTATATTGGGGATTCATGAATGAAGCGAGATGAACTGGGTGACCTCGTTGCTTTTCTAACCGTCGCGGAAGAACGCAGCTTCACGCGGGCGGCCGCGCTGTTGGGTACCTCGCAATCGTCCCTCAGCCACTCGGTGCGTCGCCTCGAGGACCGCATGGGCGTTCGGCTGCTGACACGCACCACGCGCACCGTCGTCCCGACCGAGGCCGGAGAACAGCTTGCCGAAACGCTCAGGCCCGCATTCAACGATATCCGCGCGCGTATGGACGCACTTGGCGCCATGCGGCACGCGCCGGGCGGCACGATACGCATCACTGCCATCCGCCATGCTGCGGTGTCCATTCTCATGCCCGCCGTAACGCGTCTGATGCAGTCCTATCCCGATATTAACGTCGAGATCTCGGTAGAGAACCGGCTGGTTGATCTAGTTAATGAGCGTTTCGACGCAGGGGTCCGGCTCGGAGAACATATCGAAAAGGACATGATCGCGCTGAAAATCGGGCCGGAAATGCGCATGCTTGTTGTCGGCTCTCCAGATTATTTTGAACGGCACCCGAAACCACTCACCCCGCATGACCTGACGAAACACCGCTGCATCAATCTGAGACTGACCACCGTCGGCGGTCTCTATGCCTGGGAGTTTGAAAAAGACGGCAAACCGCTCAATGTCCGTGTCGACGGCCAGTTCGTCTGCAATGACGTCCCGATCATCATCGACGGGGCACTGGCAGGATTAGGCCTGGCATGCCTGCCAGACGATTACCTGCTCCCGCTGATCGGCGAGGGCAAGCTGGTTCCGGTGCTTGAAGACTGGTCACCGCCCTTCCCCGGATATCATATCTACTACCCCAGCAGGCGCCTTGCTTCACCCGCATTCTCGCTGCTGATCGATGCCCTGCGCTATCGCGGTTAATTCCATCACCTTTAGTTCATACCAGCGTGAACAGACGCCCATAGAACCGCGCTGAGCTTTTATCTATCTGTAAAAGCTCACTAATTCTGCGCCCGCGGATCATTCGTGATCTAGAAGTATAAACCCTATCATATTCATCTCACTAATCGCTCAGTCCGTCTCAGCCTACACTTCAGGGTGTGGGCCGGTCCTGTCTCCCAAGGGCAGAAATTCCGTTGACGTCGCCGGTGCGGAGCCGTTGATCGCGGCGTTCAACGCGATGGTGCCCGGCCTGGCGACCAATTGAACAAACAAGGAGCACCGAGTTGAATATCACCGACCTCAAGCCTCTCACCGTGGCGGCTGTCATCGCCCTGGCTGCCGGCGACGCCCGCGCGGATGATTACCGGAAAAACCCCTATACGCTTACCTACGAAGGCGCCATCACTGAAAACGTAGCCGGCAAAGTCAACATTCATCCGGTCAAATACAAGTTGAACGGACTGGACATTGCGGCGAACGTCTATACCCCGCCCGGCTACACCCCCAACCAATCCTATGCAGCAATTGTCGTGGCTCACCCGAACGGCGGCGTCAAGGAACAGACCGCGGGGCTTTACGCTCAGCGTTTGGCCGAGCAGGGCTACGTTACCATTGCGGCAGATGCAGCATACCAAGGTGGCAGCGGTGGCGAACCCCGCAACGTTGACAAGCCGTCCAACCGCATTGAAGACATCCACGGGATGGCGGACTATATCACGCACTATGCCGGCGTTGACGGCTCCCGCCTAGGGTTGCTGGGTATTTGCGGCGGTGGTGGTTATTCACTGGCTGCCGCCAAGACCGACAAGCGCTTTCAGGCTATCGCCACGCTGAGCATGTTCAACTCCGGCCGCGTGCGCCGCAACGGTTTTGAAGATTCACAGCTAAGCAGTCTTCAGGAGCGTCTCCAGCAGGCATCGGAGGCCCGCGCGCAGGAAGCCACCGGCAACATCATCTACGCCAATGCCACGCCGCTGACCGACGAGCAAATTGCCAAGCTGCCGTTCGAAATGTATCGCCAGGGCACCGAATACTACCAGAAAACCAACACACATCCTGGCTCCTCTGCGCGCTATACGCTGAGCAGCCTGCTCGATCTGGCGCGGTTCGACGCAACGGACCAGATCGATCTGATCAACAAGCCCCTGCTCATGATCGCGGGCAGCAAGGCTGACAGCCTCTACATGAGCGAAGACGCATTCGCGAAAGCAACCGGAACGACCGACAAGGAGCTGTTCAAGATCGAAGGCGCGACACATATCGAGACCTATTGGGTGCCCGAGTACGTCAACGCCGCGATGGGCAAGCTGGCGCCGTTCTTCAACAGAACGCTCGAAGGCACGCGCGGCTAACGAACGAGGCCGGCCCCTGAGCCGACCTTGTCCCCTCCCCCAGTGTTGCGGCTTCATTCAGGACCCTCGAGATGAACACTTTACTCACATATGCGACCGGAGCCGCCATCGCGTTCAGCGCTATCGCTCTTGTCGGCTTGCAGGTTCACGCGGAAACCAACCGCGTCAAATTTCCCGAAAACCTCGACAAGCTGGTGCATTATACCGGCCGTCAACGTGGTGAATCCGTCACCCATATCAAGACCACACAAAACGTAATCGACACGATCAAGGCCGGAAAGCCCGTGCCCGATGGCGCGCAGTTCGTCCTGATCGACTATCGCAATGGCGAGCTTTACCGGTATTTCGTCATGGAAAAGGGCGCCAATTGGGGCGCTGACTATGACGACACCCGGCGCACGGGTAACTGGCAGTTCCAGTGGTACTGGGCCGATCGCACGGTCAACAAGGCTGAGAACACCAACCGCCGTCAGTCCTGCCATCAAGGTGCCAGCGGCAATGATTTCCTGTTCACCCACAGCGAAATCCAGGCCTTCGACGGGACGCCGGTGAACTGACGGTCATGCCCCCTACCTTCCTTCTGCGACTGGCGATTGACTTTGCGGCGGTGGGCCTGCTCATGCTGGCCCTCGCCTATTACTGGCTTGGCAACACCGTTCATGAGCTGGCGGGTTCTGCTGTCTTTGTGCTCGCCGCGATACACAACGTCTTCAATCGACGTTGGTGGGGCACGGTCGCGCGCACCCGGCGCGAAGCGAGTGGATTGATATATGGCGGCATCAATCTGGTGCTGTTGGTCGTCGTCGCAACTGTTGTGGTGACCAGCCTTATGATCTCCCGGCTGGTGTTCGCGTTCCTTCCCCTGGATGGCGGCTTTACCGCCAGGCAGATCCATACTGCTGCAGCCTATTGGCTTCTGACTATCGTCTCGCTGCACATCGGTTTCCGCTGGTCGGTTGTGATGCACGCTGCCCGAACCCTGTTCGGCATCAAGACTTCCGGTAGAGGCCGCACGATCGCCTTGCGACTGCTCGCTGCTGCCATGGCGCTGTATGGCGTGCAGAGTTCGGCAGATCTGGGGCTAGGCGATAAGCTCCTCATGCGAGTATCGATGGATTTATGGGACTTCAATGAATCGACTGCCGGCTTCTTTCTTCGCATTGCGTCCATCGTCGCACTCCATGTCTGGATAGCCCACACGACGCGCATACTGATCCAGAGGATCGCCAGACGTCGCCACGCAACTTAAACGCGGTTGCGCCCTCGGCCCATACGAGGCGCTCCTTAATGCGCTCGGCAACGGGAACACGGCAATTGTTATCGCGTGTCTGCTCCACCAGCCGCCAAATTGTCGACGAATGACTGGAACGAAGTGGTCACGTAGCGTGTGTTGACGATCCAGTTTTTCTCGATCGTCAGATTGTCGCTCCAGACGTCTCGGACAAAAAAGTAAACCTTGCCGTCCCGATGATCGACGCAATAATAATTCCCGCCCCAATCAAAGGCAAACTGGATGAGATGGGGTGGCAATTGCTGTTCTGACCATTCCCTTTTGGTTCGTCCCTCAGCAGTAAAATCCGGATCGTCACCAAAGCGGTCGCTATAGCGAAACGGGATGAAGTCGCGAACTTCATTATCATCCCATTTCCCTTCCGGATCGACCCAAACGGATCTTTCCGGTGTTCCGCCATTGTGATCGATATAATGCGCCTTCAAATCGTCGGGAAGTTTTACGGACAATTCCTGTTCTACCGAAATGAAATCCTCGAGCGTCAGAGCTTTTTCACAATTGCTGAAACCGTTTTCACCCCTAACAATATCCATGCCATCTGTTCGAGTGCGAGGGTTCTGCCCGGCAAGATCCATGACCAAAGCCCGTATCTTGATTGCTTTTTCAAAATGGTTGAGTTGGTGGATTCGTATCCACCATTCCGCGGCCTCCATCAGAAGCTCGGGGTCATCATTTTTATTGCCAAAAAACGAATAGAACGAGAGGCCCACGCCGGAGCCTTTTTCGGATATCTTTTGATCACAGACCTCAACTATCTTTTTTTGCAGAATGGCTCTCACGAAACGTTCTCCATTGAATATCCAGATCTTTGCGACAGCAGATAGAGAAATGTGGGGCACTTCGATCCCCGCGAAGGTAGCTGCGGCGGAACTGTACACCCTTGAAATCCACCATCGTTGATATCCCATCTCAACTGATCACTCTGTGACACAAACCATCAAGGAAGAAAACTTTGCGACAGAGCCATTAAAATCGGCCACGCTCCACTGGAGGAAGGTCGGAAGGCAAGGTTCGCAGCCCACTCAAAATCGTTTTTGATCATTTTCTGTTCAATGTTGTCAGGGAGATATTTGACGGGTTTTGCGATGTTTGGCATCGCAAGCACAGCGTAGCCAACATTATACATTTCAATGGCTTTACGCGTCAGGATCCAGCCAATCAGGGTCTTGGCTGCCTCCTGCTTGGCAGTGCCTGCTACAATAGCCGATGCTTCCATATCCCAACCCTTTTTATGTTGTTATACTTTGCATAATGTGACTTAATGTGGCATTATTTCATGCTCAACCGTTGGAGCTGACCAGTGCCCATCAAGATTCCTTCGCATGCCCGCATCGTTATTGTCGGAGGCGGTGCTATCGGCACCAGCATTGCCTATCACCTTGTCAAAGCAGGCGAGACGGATGTGGTCGTTCTTGAAAAGAACGTGATCACCGCTGGCTCGACCTGGCATGCAGCCGGTCTGATGGGCCAACTGCGCAGCAAGGTGAACCTGACGCGGCTGATGCAATACAGTGCCGAACTCTGTTCCAAAATTGGTGCCGAGACGGGGCAGGACGTCGGCTGGAAGAATGTGGGTAGTTTGCGCTTGGCAGCCTCCGACGAACGCTGGGAAGAATTAAAGCGGGCAGCCACCGCTGCCAGGAGTTACGGCTTCGACATGGAGCTTGTCGGACCTGACGACGTGAAGCGACTGTTTCCGCTCGCCGATACCAAAGACTTACGCGGCGCGACGTGGATTGCCTCGGACGGGCACGTCGACCCTTATTCACTGACACACGCCTATGCAAAAGGCGCCCGGGCAGGCGGGGCACGCATTGTTGAGGGTGTGACGGTTACAGGTTTTACGATCCGGGACCGTCGCATCATCGAGGTTCAGACATCGGACGGCAATATTGGCTGCGATGTCGTCGTCAACGCTGCAGGCCTCTGGGCTCGTCAATGCGGCGAGCTTGCGGGTATCGATCTGCCTGTAACAGTGCTTGAGCACGAGTATTTCGTTACCGATAAATCCCCCCTTGTGCCCGATGACCTCCCAACGTTGCGCGATCCCGATGCCAATTTCTACGTCAAGCCGGAACCCGGTGCCATGGCCATCGGCGGTTGGGAAAAGGAAACGCGGGCTGCCTATGGACTTGGCAAGCTGCCTATGAGCTTTGGGCAAGAACTGTTTGCTGATGATCTTGATCGTATCTCTGACGTGATTGAAGGCGCTGCCAACCGCATTCCAATTTTGGGTGAGCTTGGCGTACGCACCGTCGTCAATGGACCAATTCCCATCTCGGCTGACGGTGAACCTGTGATGGGTCTTGCAGGCAATCTCGATAATTTCTACATCGCCTGCGGCTTTACATCTGGCATCGCCGCTTCCGGCGGCGCGGGCCGTGCCATAGCCAACTGGATCCTTGAAGGCGATCCTGGCATGGACCTCTGGGCATTTGATCTGCGCCGGTTTGGCCAACCGCATACGGGGCTTGCCTACCTGCGCGACAGCGCCATTGAAGCCTATTCAAAATATTATGCGATCGCCTGGCCGGAAGAAGAGCGCTCGGCCTGCCGCCCGCTGCGCCGTTCGCCGCTTTATCAAACCCTTGCCGATCATGGGGCCGTTTACGGCGCAAAGTTCGGCTGGGAACGACCGAATTATTTTCTCAAGCCTGGTCAACAGAAGCCGCCGCTCGAAACATTCGAGCGTACACCCAACCGCGAGGTCATCAGCCGTGAACACCGCCTAGTCAGGGAAGGTGTTGCACTCATCGATCAGTCCTCCTTTACAAAGTTCGAGATCTCCGGACCGGGTGCATTTGCCTATCTGCAATGGCTTGCCGCTGCCAATCTGGATCGCGGGACAGGAGCCGTCATTTATACACAGCTTCTCAACAAGCGTGGTGGTATCGAGGCTGATCTGACGATCATGCGTCCGCGCGATGATGTGTTTTATGTGGTGACCGGCTCGGGATTTGGCACGCGTGACGGCAACTGGATCCGCAGCCACATGCCGCGAGATCGCTCGGTCATGATGCAGGATGTGACAAGTGCCTATGGCGTCATCAATCTTTGCGGGCCACTTTCCCGGAAGGTGCTCGCCAAGGCGAGCGAGGATGATATCGACAACGAAGCCTTTGCGTACATGACCTGCCGAAATATCCGCATTGGCTGGGCACCGGTGATGGCAGCGCGCGTGACCTATGTCGGCGAACTTGGCTGGGAACTGCATATCCCCGTGGAATACATGTCTTATGTCTATGAAACCCTGCGGACAGCGGGTGCAGAGTTCGGCATTGCCAATGTCGGCTACAAGGCGATCTCCAGCCTGCGCATGGAAAAGCGCTACCTTTATTGGGGAGCAGATATCACCCCCGATGACACACCATTCGAAGCTGGTCTTGGCTTTGCTGTTTCCCTGAAGAAAGGCGACTTTCACGGGCGGGACGCGCTGATTAAACAGCAGGAACGCGGCATCCAGCGCAAGCTCGTTTGTTTCCGCCTTGATGACCCTCTGCCCGTCTATGGCGGGGAAGCCATGATCGCCAATGGTCGGAGTATCGGCATGACGACGAGCGGTGACTACAGCCACACGACCGGAGCTTCCTTGGTATTTGGCTATCTTGCCGGCGATGATATGGCTCTCACCGAGATGGACGTGGAAGCCTTTGGCCGCCGTAGCCGGGCAATACGTGTCGAACGCTGCATCTACGATCCAACTGGCGAGCGCATACGGCAATGAACAAGCACACAGGGGAGGCATCGCAGGTAAAGACGCATCTCGACCGCCTCTCCTATGATACAGCTATCGATCCTGGGCTAGGTGCACACACAGTCGTCAGTCTGCAGACCAAACCGACGGTGTTTACCGTGCTCCTGTTCCCGGGATTCTCGCAATTATCGTTGTCTTCGATGATCGAGCCCCTGCGTGTGGCCAACACATTGCTCGGTCTGGAGCAATTCCGATGGCGGCTCGTGAGCATTGATGGTCAGCCGGTAAAGTGCGCCAGCGGCTTCAGCATTGGCGTTGACGGTGACTTTCACACTGAACGCACGAACGTTGAAATGTCCCGTGTTCCCGACCTCATGCTGCTGTGCGCAGGTGAAGGTATCGAGGCCCAATGTTCGTCCGAGGTCAGCGCCTTGCTGAGGCTATGCGTGCGCCAGAAGATTGTGATCTATGCGCTTGGAACGGCAACATGGCTCCTCGCTCAGTTGGGTCTCTTGAATTCCAGCCGATGCACCATTCATTGGAACAAGATCCCCGCTCTGTCTGAAACCTTCTATGGACTGAATGTCAACGACGCATTGTTTATGCAGGATGGCCCCTTTGTCACCTGTGCCGGAGAGTTCGCGGCTTTCGATCTCGCCATCGACTTGCTGAAACGGCGCTGCAGTCCGGAAACCGTTGCCAAGGTCTGTCAGCACGTCATCGCAGATCGTGGCCGGGCGGGCGACGCATATCAGTATATTCCGCCGGGACTGCAGTACACCGGCAAGAACGAAAAACTCATTCAGGTTATTCGTATCATGCTGCAGAACATTGAGATGCCCACCGCTCTCGATGACATTCCCCAACAGATCGGCTTATCGAGACGCCAGATCGAGCGGCTTTTTCAGCGCAATCTCGGCACAACACCGGGACAGTACTATCTGTCACTTCGGCTCGCCCGGGCACGGCAACTGCTGGTATCAACCAACCTTTCCATCACCAGTGTCGCGATGGCCTGCGGGTTCAGTTCATCGTCGTACTTTTCCAACTGCTTTCGCAATGAATTCGGATTGAGGCCGCACGAGGTTCGTCTCTGATCGGGAGATAGACGTCCCGAGAACTATCAGAATTCTGTCATATCGGTCCTGATCGCATCGCAATGAAATCCGATCCTGCGTACTGCCGTTATGAAAGGAAATGTGAATTATGTCGGAAGCGGCGAGTGTTGAGACAGGTACTATCTATATCTTCGGGCCATTGATCGTACTGTGCATGCTGCTTCCAATCCACCACAGGCGCCATACTTTCCTTGCCTCGTACTGGAGCTTGCTCGGCATTACTATTCTTGCGTCACTTCTGATCGACGCCGTTGCCAACTCCTCCGCAACTATCGGCAATGATGGAATTCTTTGCAAGCCAATTGCTGTTATCGTCATGTCTGCCTTCATCCGTGTGATCGCAGCCGTCGGCGTTGTCGTTGGAATAGAATTTCGCTGACCTAGACACATGAGAGCGACACAAAAACGCCCGCGTTGAAAGCGGGCGTCGAACGGCTGTTGGTTCGTTAGTCTCGTGTGATTAGCGAGCGACTGATGCGCGGGCAACACTACGGATATCCGCGCGGTCGATACCCAAATCCTGCAGTTCACGGCTGGACATGCGGCCAAGTTCGGTGACGGTCTGACGGAACTTGAGCCAATTGTTGAAGGAGCGTGCTACGTTCATGATAATTCCCTTTCTGAGGGTTGTCTGACGTCAGCAGCCTTGCTTGGCTCCGGCGTCGTTTCGATGATTGGGATATAGGCCTTTCAATCGGTTTAAAACAGGCACAATCCCTCATTCCACCTATGCATCTGGCGCAATGGTCATGAAGGAAATGAATCTATTGGATCAAGCATCTTCAAATTTTGAATTGGGCTGGGGTTGTCATATTGATCATTCGTCAAATAACTTGCAGTAGTCGAGGTTCATGAATAAGCAGGCCCGACGTACAAAAAATCATCCCTTTTCAATTTCAATATGGTTACAAGATAGCCAATCCCACAGTGAGGCGCTTGACGATCAGGTCTTGAGGGAGCTGCGTTCGAACGTTGTGTTACCGTAACACGCTTCCATTGCTTCAATGCATAATCAATTGTTTACTGGGAGTAACTGCCTTCGATTCTGGAGATTACACCAAGCTTTTTTGACGTCACCCGCCATCAAACCGATAAATCCCGCAAAGCATTCAAGCTGGAATTTCAACTCGATACGGAGAAAGGTGCCATGACCAACTCGAACACCACCGCCAGCAAATCCGGCAAGACGTTCACGGTCGAGGCCGATGCCACCGCCGCCTATTGGCACAACAGCGCCGGCAACAGCCTGCCGCCACCCGACATGATGGGGGCGTATATGCGCAACCGCCCGGTCCTGACCGGGCCGGCTGAACGCCGCAAGGCCTGGATCATCGGCAGCGGCATCGCAGGTCTTGCCGCGGCCTTTTACATGATCCGCGATGGCGGCATGGCGGGCGAAGACATCACCATATTGGACACGATGCACATCGAGGGAGGCTCGCTCGACGGCGCGGGCAATCCCGAGGACGGCTATATCGTCCGCGGCGGCCGCGAGATGAACTGGAACTACGATAATCTGTGGGACATGTTCCAGGACGTACAGGCGCTCGAACTGCCCGAGGGCTATAGCGTCCTCGACGAATATCGGTTGGTCAACGACAATGACCCGAACTTCTCCAAGGCCCGGCTCATGCACAAGCAGGGCCAGATACGTGATTTTTCGACGCTGGGCCTCTCCAAATCACAGCAGTGGGAACTGATCCGCCTGATGTTGAAGCGTAAGGAGGATCTCGACGACATCACCATTGAGCAGTATTTCAGCGCGGGCTTCCTCGAAACCAACTTCTGGTATCTCTGGCGCTCCATGTTCGCATTTGAAAACTGGCAGAGCCTGCTCGAGATGAAGCTCTACATGCATCGGTTCCTCGATGCCATCGACGGGCTCACCGACATGTCGGCGCTGATCTTCCCGAAATACAATCAGTTCGACAGTTTTGTTCGTCCGCTGGTAACGCATCTGCGGGAACGCGGTGTGAAGGTGCAGTTCGACACGCGCGCCTACGACCTCGAAATGACCATCGAAGGCGAGGCCCGCACGGTGACCGCTATCCGTGCTCATGTGGGCGGCGCCGATACGACCATTGCCGTTGGCCCCAAGGATCTGGTCTTTGCGCTGACTGGGTCGATGACCGAGGGCACTGCTTATGGCGACATAGACAACGCCCCGGTGCTCGACCGCGGCAGGCATGACCCGGGCGACGCGAGCGATTGGGCACTGTGGAAGAATCTCGCCCGGAAGTCGCCCATCTTCGGCAAGCCCGAGAAATTCTATGGCAATGTCGACGGCTCGATGTGGGAATCCGTGACGCTCACCTGCAAACCGTCGCCCTTTGTCGAAAAGCTGAAAGAGCTTTCGGTCAACGATCCCTATTCGGGCAAGACGGTGACCGGAGGGATCATCACCTTTACCGATTCCAATTGGGTGCTCAGCTTTACCTGCAACCGCCAGCCGCACTTCCCGACCCAGCCAAAGGATGTTCTGGTGGTCTGGGTCTATGCGCTGCTGATGGACAAGGAGGGCAACTTCGTCAAGAAAACCATGCCGGCCTGCACCGGGCGTGAGATCCTGGCCGAGCTTTGCTATCATCTCGGCATTGAAGATCACCTCGACGATGTGGTGGCAAACACCAAGGCGCGCATTGCGCTGATGCCGTATATCACGGCGCAGTTCATGCCGCGTGCGGCGGGCGACCGGCCCCATGTTGTGCCTGCGGGTTGCACCAACCTTGGCCTGATGGGCCAATTCGTCGAGACGTCAAACGATATCATCTTCACAATGGACAGTTCAATCCGCACCGCGCGGGTCGCGGTCTATACGCTTCTGAACCTGCCAAAACAGGTGCCGGACATCAGCCCGACCCAGTACGATATCCGCTCGCTGCTCAAAGGTGCCCGGGCGCTGAACAATGGCGAGCCGTTTCCAGGCGAACGCCTGCTGCATCGTCTGCTGGACAAGACCTATTATGCCCACATCCTGCCGCCGCTGCCCGAACCCGACGCCGCCAAGCGCGGGACGGCCGAAGGCGAACTGACGGGGCTTCTCGGCAAGGGCAACCAGGCGCTCGGCACTGTGTTCGCTTGGCTGGAAAAGATGCGAGAAAACTTCACCACAAACAAGAATTAGGGTTCGCCAGATGACGCGTTAAACAGCCGATTTCAGCGCGGCTCTCTTTTCAAGGATTGCAGCAGGAGGCTTACCGTAAGCGCAATCCGATCTAGCGGTTTTTCTCCAAGCTGAAGCACTTCCGGAGCGTCGCCACACGCTATGACAAGCTCGGCGCTCAGACCCTGCCTTGCCAGCCCGCTCCGAGGGCAAGCACGCTCCCGGGCCCGTGCACGGCAGCAAAGAACAAACCGGCTACAAAAGTGAAATGGTCGACGAAGAAGCCGAATTCGGCCTGGTTGCTGGCCCAGTGCGACGGGCCGTGGAATGTAAATCCGAGGAAGATAACATAAACGGCCGCGACCATCGCCGCCGGAGTGAAAACGGCGCCGGTCAGGAAGGCAATGACCAGCAGCATTTCGAGGATCGCTGCGCACCAGGCCAGAAACAGCGGGAACGGGAAGCCGGCGGCGGCGATGTAGCTTGCCGTCGCACCCATATCCATGAATTTGAAGGAGACAGCCATCAAAAAGACAGCGGCGAAGATAATTCGGGCAATGAGAATGGCGGCAGTCTGCCAGACCGTTTGAGCGTTTTCCATGATGAACCTCCGGGTTGAAGCGGTTGATGCTGCAAGGACGGCCAACATAGGGGGATTCCGACAGGGCTGGGAAAATTTGTTTTGCCGGTCGCGTCGAGCGGACGCAGTTCAAACTGGATTCTGAACGCCAATCTGCAACGCCGCACCCAGATCCAGCCCAACAAGGGCAAGGCCCATCACGCGCTGAAACGTGCCATCAGCTTTCATCAGCGCGGCGAAATCGGCGACCGTGAAAATCCCATCCAAACGGCCACGGTGGTTCAACCTCATAATCCCCTTTTGCAGTAAAAGAAGCCGCGGACTGGATTACGCTTGGCATGAAGCAATCCACTGTGTTCGACCTCAGGTCAGTTATCAGGCGGCCGCCGAGCCCACCCGAAAGCAGCATTGGCAGCCTCAGCCTCGATTTGACCCTGGAACTTGTCCAGGAAGTCATCTCGCCCGATCTCGCCCAAATCAACTGCCTTTGCTCCACCTGCCGCAATGAATGTCACATCGGTAATACCGATGACGTTCAGGATCAGGCGCAGATACTGGGTTGCGATGTCTCGATCGCGGATTGGGGAACCTTCGGTGTAAACGCCCCCGGAAGCCATAAGCACAGTAGCCCTCTTGAATTTCAATGGGCACTGACGAGAATAGTCCATGTGATGGATCTTGTCGGGCACTACTTGCAGCCGCTGAGGTAAAGGTTTCATTTCTTCAGGGATCGGTTCAGGAAAATGGTTGGTAGACAGAACAAAAGAATCCTCCTCACTCCAAACATAAACAGTGATGGAGCGGGCATTCATTCAACGGCATTGATGCAACAGATATGGTTCAACAGGTTGCTTCGACCGATATTCTATACCGGGTAATAAAAGCATCGTCTGGATGAAACGTGATCGACGTTGCAGTGCCTGCGCGGTTAATCGGATTGGATGCGGCCGAAATGCCGGGACCAAGATCAAAGGCGGCGCAGACTGGCTCGACGCCGAGGGCGAGATGGTTCCCGTTCCATGGATAAGCGCGGCGGCCCCGGTTGCTGTACCAGAGCAGGACACTGGGAAAATGCTCCTTTTGCCAGTGCAATTGCACGCGAAAGCCCTCATCGCGGTAGTGAAGGGCTAGCGAGCCGCCGATATCGGTGAGTTGCAGCAGATCCTCGGCCTGGCCCGCAAACGGCACGCGGGCGGCATCAACCGGTTTGCCCTCTCTGGTCGTCACGCCTTGCAGGGCGGGCCAGCTCGCGTCCTTAGCAAACAGCGTCGCGCCCGGTTCCACGTCGCCGGGAAAGCTGCGGACCGCGCCGTGAATTCCCGGTTCGATCTCGACAGAACCGGTTCGTGGTGAAAGCCGGAATGTGGGATGCAGGCCTATCGGAAGGTTGCATGTCCTTCGAACCTGGACTTCCAGCGTGATGTCAATAGCAGTTGCAGCCGGATCCGGTGTGATGCAGCGCCGCACCGAGCTGACCGGATGTTCGGCGGGGTACTCGCATTGCAGCATGATCCGACTGTCATCACAATCACCCCAGTCCCAATGGGCGTTCGAGCTGTGACCGTGCGGCACGTCGGCTCCGTTGACCGTCTCGCCTGTCGCATTCCAGCCAATGGGCAGCGTGCGCCGGCCATCGCTGCCGAATGGTACGCAAGGCCATTCTCCCCGAAGTTCCCGCAGGATCGGGGGGAGAATATGGCGATCCGGATCATTTCCCCATGGCGCGATATGGAAAGGACTGATCTGTCGCCCATCCGGCAGCATGAAAAGGACGGGCCCGAGCATTGCGCCCAGCGACTGTACGCTCAGGCAGCCATGGGCCCAGGCCAATGCCCGTCTCGTCGTTGGCGTAACGCTCATCCGCAGGCTATTCCGCAGCCATATCGTGGGTAACGGAGCGGGAGGACCCCAGGGCATCGGCGTTTTGCACCAGTGCACGCATATAGCCCAGAGCAAAGGCCTTTCCGGCATGCCAGGATGCCGAGCACGCCATGGCGGGCGTGTGGTCGGGGATCATCACACCCTGATAATTTTCATCGCGCAGGATACGGACGATCTCGGCCATGTCGATATCACCTTCATCCACGAAGGTTTCTACGTAACGCGGCATCTTGCCCCTCACATTGCGGAAATGGATGTAACCGATCCGGCCGGAACGAGCAAACCGGCGTACATGGTCGTAGATATCGCCGCCGGGCATTTCCTGGAGTGAGCCAAGGCACAACTCCAACCCATTGGATGGGGAGTCGACGAGCGCCATCAGCCGATCATACTTTTCCGGACGGTTGACAAGCCGTGCCGTGCCACGCAATTCCTCAGCGGGTGGATCATCCGGATGCGCGGCGAGCACCACCCCCGCTTCCTCGGCAACGGGCACGAGTTCCCGCAGGAAGCGTGCAAGGCGATCCCAGATCTCCGCGTTGCTGGCGGATGCCGGCCGGGCGCCTTCTACGCCGTTGCGGTAGCGCATGTTCCAGACCATGCCATCGGGAATGGGTGCATTCGGATCGGGCGCTGCTGCCGGGTCGACACCGAAGCCTACGGATTCGGCATTGCCGCGCGCGTAAGGACCGCGCGTCCAGCCATAGACGCCCGCGAGCGAGAAATTATAGCCGATACACGGCACACCGGCACGCCCGGCATCGCGGATCAATTGTTTCAGCGCCTCGATCTGCGTGGCGCGTGCTGGTCCATCAAGAAGAATATCGTGCCAGAAGCGCGGCGAGAAATTCTCGATGGCCGCAAGTTCCAGACCGGCGGCGCGTACATCCCGCACCAGGGACGACAGCTCTTCATAGGTCCACAGGCGGTCCCCGGAACAATCACCCCAGCCACCGTCGGTCCCGCTGTCGATCTTGGGGTCCTTTCCGGCGAAGTAATTGGTCAGATGCGCCACAATGTGGGTTGCACCAGCTTGCAGCGCAAACCGGTAATTGTCCGGCGTGAGCTGTTCACGGTAGAGGCCAAGGCCGATTTTCATCTTCGTTTCCTGTTTCATCAGCGGACACCGATACCGGCCGTCAGCCCGCCATCAATGCGGAAGTCCGACCCGGTGATGAAGCTCGCCCGATCAGAGGCGAGGTAGGCCACGAGTTCAGCAACTTCCTCCGGTTCACCGATGCGGCCGATGGGATGGGCTGCCCCGAAGCGGGCAAAGGCTTCCTCCTCGCTCACGCCTTCGCCGCCATAGGTGCGGGCAGCAAGCGACAGAAGAGGTGTGCGGACGGAGCCGGGACTGACCGAATTCACCCGGACCTTGGCACCCGCATGATCGAGCGCCATGGCGCGGGTCAGCGCGTGAATGGCTCCTTTGGATGCGACGTAAGCGGCCACGCTCTGCTGGCATGCATGTCCCTGCACCGAGGAAATGTTGACGATTGCTCCGCCACCGCGTTTGACCAGTTCCGGTATGCCGAAACGGCCAGTCAGATAGATGGAGCCGACATTGACGCCGAGGCACCTGCTCCACGTCTCGAAACTTGTGTCCAGCACGGTGCCGAACGGGTGAACGGCGGCAGCATTGACGATGATGTCGAGACCGCCATGCCGCGAGACGGCATCCGCGACGGCAGCTTTCACCTCCTCTTCCACCGATATGTCGGTCAGCCGCGCGGCCATCGGCAGGTTGCGCTCTTGCGCAATCCGGTCGAATGCGGCGTTGGCCGCCCTGTCGTTGCCGCAGGCCAGCACCCGCGCGCCTGCGGATGCAAGCCTGATGGCGGAGGCAAGACCGATGCCGGAGGTACCGGTGACCAGCGCCGTCTTTCCCGAAAATTCTGTCATATCCATTTCCAGTCCCATTTAACGCACGCGCTCCAGCACCTGATTGAGAAGAACAGCGCCGAGGATGATCCCGCCACGCACGACGTATTGCCAATATTCGCTGACGTTCATGAGCGTCATGCCGTTTGAAATGCAGCCAAGGAACAACACCCCGATCAGGGTTCCCCAGATGCGCCCTTTGCCGCCAAAGAGTGACGTTCCACCGATGATAACAGCCGCGATAACATCAAGCTCCATGCCCGTGGCCGTGGTCCCCGTTCCAGCACCGATCTGCGATGCGATGAGCGTTCCGGAGATCGCCGTCAGTGCACCTGTCAAACCGAGGGTCAAGGCTTTGACTTTCCAGATGTTGATGCCGGAAAGCCGTGCAGCTTCCATATTGCCGCCAACCGCATAGACCTCGCGGCCGAAGCTTGTGTACTTCATCAGGAAATGCATCCCGGCAAAGGTGATCGCCAGAATGTAGACCGGGAAGGGGATGCCGAAGAGATAACCGCCGCCAAGGAAATCAAAGCCGTCGGGGAATGTAGACAGCGGAAAGCCGCCGGTGATGAGATTGGCGATCCCGCGCAGTGCCGCAAACAGGGCAAGCGTGGTGATGAAGGTTGGCACATTGAACCATTGACGGAATTTACCGGTGAGATACCCGAGGCTAAAGCCTACACCGAGCGCCACAAGGAAGCCGAGGATGACGGCATTCCAACCGCCGATCGCATCGG
Source organism: Phyllobacterium sp. SL163 (assembly GCF_049896885.1). NCBI lineage: Bacteria > Pseudomonadati > Pseudomonadota > Alphaproteobacteria > Hyphomicrobiales > Phyllobacteriaceae > Phyllobacterium > Phyllobacterium sp. SL163. Next base: position 392,666 of record NZ_JAFCVE010000005.1, read on the forward strand.
CAAATCTATCTGCGAACCAGGCCACGATGCAGCCCGCCAAGGCAGCGCCTGCACCGACCGAAAGATCGATTTCGCCAGATATGATAACCGCTGTCATGCCGAAGGCGATAATGCCGAGCATGGCAACCGTCCGCAGCACATTCAGAAGATTGGCGACCGAGGCAAAGCCCGGTGCCATCAGAATGAGAAAGACCACAACGCCTGCCAGGATTATCTCCATGGGATAGGCCTTGAGGAAACGTAGGGGTGCACTTTGTCGGCTGTGTTCCGCAGCCTGTGTAACGATTGTCATTGGGAAACCCCTTCCATGCACAGACGGTAGAGTTGAGTAAGATCGAGTTGGGTGGGGTCCACTTCCGCCACCACGGAGCCGTGATGCAGAACGAGAATGCGGTCGGACACTTCCAACACCTCTTCGAGTTCTGTCGATACGAAGATGCTTGCAAGCCCCTCGGCGGCCTTCTGCCATATGATGTCAAAGATCTGGCGCTTGGCCTGCACGTCGACGCCGCGGCTCGGTTCATCGAAGAACATGACGGAGGGACTGGTATTGAGCCATTTGCCAATCACCACTTTCTGCTGATTGCCGCCGGACAGTGACGATACGGGCAATTCCGGATCACCACATTTGATGGTCAGGTCCGCGATCTGCCGCGCGATATGCGGCTGCTCGCGCCGCCGCGAAATGAAACCCTTGCGTGCGATGGGTCCAAGGCTGGCCATGCAGAGGTTGTCAGCCGTCGACAGGGATTGGACAAGTCCGACCTCCTTGCGGTTTTCAGGGGTATAGCCAAGACCGGCGGCGCGCATCTCGCGCGGGCTTGCGCCCGCCATGGCACGGCCGTCGAGCTTGACTGTCCCGCTATCGGCCTGATCGGCACCAAAAATTGCGCGCATGAGTTCGGTTCGTCCCGAACCCAGCACGCCCGCAATTCCAAGGATTTCGCCGCGATGCAGATCGAATGATACGTCGTGAAAATGGCCGGAGCGGCTGAGATTGCGCACTTCCAGCAATGGGTTGTCGCGATTGACTGCCTTACGCGGCGGGCGGGTTGTTCGGGCCGCATCGCCGAACATCATGCCGATGATCTCGGAAGGCGTTGTCGAGCGCATTTCGACAGAGCCGATATAGTGGCCGTCGCGGATCACGGTGCAGGTATCTGCAATCTCGAACAGCTCGCTCATACGATGTGTGATGTAAATCATCGTAACGCCACGCGCGCGCAACCGGTCGATCAGGGCAAAGAGCTGTTTGACCTCCTTTGAGGCAAGGGCTGATGTTGGTTCATCCAGCAACAGGATCGAAGGATTGAAGGACATTGCCTTGACGATTTCGACAACCTGTTGCTGCCCGACGCTGAGTTCCGAAACCGGTTTGCGGGAGTCGATCGTAAGCCCCATATCGGAAAGCAGGGCTGTTGCCTGCTGGTGCAGGCCTTTCCAGTCGACCATGCGCAGCCCGGCCCGGCGCATGTGGGGCAATCGGCCAAGGAAGATGTTCTCACCCACCGAGAGTTCAGGAATGAGCGACAATTCCTGATGGATGGTGACGATCCCGGCATCGAAGGCATCATGTGGCGAGGTGAATGTCTGGTCCTTGCCGTTGACATTGATCGTGCCGGTCGTGGGATCGACAACCCCGGCAAGCAGTTTGATCAGTGTTGATTTGCCTGATCCGTTCTTGCCCATCAGCGCGTGGACACGGCCGGGCGTGAAAATGTGCGTGAACTCTGACAGGGCTACGGTCGTACCATAGCGCTTCGTCACGGATTGAAGCGCCAGCTGCCCGACAGCGCTGCCTGCATGGGGTGTGGAGTGTATCATCGGCAATTTCCGGTTGATCTCGGCGAAAGGCTGGCAGGGCGATTGGAGCCCTGCCAGACGATTTCACTTGAGTGCCTTCAGGCCTTCCTTATAGGTGGCGACACCCGCGGCGTTGACCCGGGTGAGAGGCAGGACAGGCACGCTGACCTTGGCCTCGACCGCCTTGCCTTGCAGGAGATTTTGCGCTGCCTCGACCGCCTGGCGGCCCACTTCGAGCGGCTGCTGCGCCGTCGTGGCCTGAAGCACGTTGTCCGCGTTGAGAAGCATATTGGCCAGCTGTTCGGACCCATCGGTACCGAAGACAAAAACCTTGCCTTCAAGCCCTGCCTTTTTCACGGCCTGGACGGCGCCAATCGTGCCGCCTTCATTGGCGGCATAAATGATGCGGATATCGGGATTGGCGGTCAGCATGTCACTGGCAACGGCAAGGGCTTTTTCGGCGAGCCAGGCATCCTGCTGCGAAACGATGTCAATCTGGTCAGAGACCTGGCTGAGGAAGCCTTCAACGCGCGCATTTGACTGCTCCGGCAGGAGCGCCTTGAACGCGAGCAGACCAGCCTTGATCTTTTGTCCCTTGCCGATAGTTTTGATGAATTCGGCGGCGGCCTTTCCTGTGCCAATGCCGATGTCGCGATCCGAGCTCGTCACGCTGGCCTGTGCCACATCGCCATTGGCCGAGGTGCCATAGGTGACAACAACGATGCCGGCATCGCGCGCCTTCTTGAGGGCCGGGACGGAAGCGTCGGCCGACAGGGGTGCCACCACGATGGAGCCCACGCCGCGTGCAATGTAGGTGTTGATCAGCTGGGCTTCCTTCTCGAGCTTGCTGTCGCTGTTACCGGCCAGAAGTTCATCACCAGCGGCCTTGGCGGCCTTTTCCATGCCGATCTGTATGCCGCGGAAATACTGGTCCTGCTGGAAGACGATTCCAGCGATGGCCTTGCCACCCGCAAAGGCAGAGCCGGGCGCTAAGCCAAGTCCGACCAAGAGAGCAGCTGCCGCAAGGACGTGGCGCTTTGTATTTAACATGTCAGGTTTCCTCCCATTTTACCCTTATTGATACTGCCGGACCAGCGGGTAAAAGGTCCGGTTCTAGCGCACCATCACTGGACGATGCTGCCGGAGCATTCATGCCGGCGTCGTTGCCTTCTTGTCTGCGGACGGTTCACCGACAAATTTGAGGCCGAACTCCAGATGACGGCTCATCAGATAGGTGTAGGCAATCCGGTCGCGTGCTCTCAACGCGTCGATGATCTCGTTGTGGGTTTCATAGGTCGCCGACTGGATGGGTCGCTCTGCCTTGCCCAGGCGCATGACCTCCTCGATGACCGAACGCATCATGCGATAGGCTGCGAGTGTCGTCCGGTTGCCTGAAAGCTCGACAATACCCTCGTGAAACTCATAATCGTACCGGGCGGCCTCCCTGTCGTTCTGCGCAGTCAGAATTCGGGCGTTTGCCGTAGCCAGGCGGTCAAAATCCGCGCTGGTGGCGTTGAGAATGATATGATCGCCGACGCCGGTCTCCACGATCCGGCGAAACCCCTGCAGGTCGCGGAAGGAATCGGGCGATATGCCGTTGTGAAAGGCAAAAAGCCGACGGATAGCTTCGCCATGGCCGTCGCTGATGACAGCGCCGACTTTCGGGCGGGTCTCAATCAGCCCATAGGCCCGCAGCACCTGAAGCGCTTCGCGTACGGTGTTGCGCCCCGCCTGAAACAGTTCACCCAGATCACGCTCCGTGGGCAAGGCATCGCCGATACCCAGGCTTCGTTCCGCAATCATATCCCGGATCTGCTTGACCAGCCTGTCGACCGCAGAGGTTTTCTCCCCGTCGGCGGCCCCGGCATCTGCGCGGGCGTCGTTCACTATCGAGTTGTTCAAAGGCATCTCCTCCGATGCAAGTTCTTATTTGTTGGTCCAGATATGAAAATTAGTCAAGGCCATGGTTGTGAAATTTGACAAATTCACCCATTTTCTTCAAGTTTTCACGAAATTATGGGTTATCCGACTCCGAACGGATTGATACACAGATGCTATTGCAGGTTCTGGTCCAACAATATAAAGACCTACAGAACAGCAGGGAGGTTGTGAATGAACGCGATGGAAGAATGCTTTCGCTGGTATGGTCTGACCGATCCGGTGCCGCTGAGCCATATCCGGCAGGCCGGAGCCACGGGAATCGTTTCCGCTCTTCACCACATCTATGACGGCTCACCATGGTCCGATGACGAGATTCTGGCGCACAAGGCGCTCATTGAAGCGGCAGGACTGCGCTGGAGCGTTGTCGAAAGCATTCCGGTCCACAATTCGATCAAACTCGCAACGCCCGAAAGTGCTCGCTACATCGATTGGTACAAGGACACCATAAGGGCTCTCGCGCGCTGTGGCATGCGGGTGGTCTGTTACAATTTCATGCCTGTGGTAGACTGGACGCGCACGGAACTGATGCATCCACTACCCACCGGCGGTTACGCGCTTCGTTTCGACGCTGTGGATTTCGCGGCCTATGATCTCTTCGTCCTGAAGCGTCCGCGCGTCGAGGAAAGCTATTCCTCCGCTCAGATCGCTACGGCGCGTATTCGTTTCGAGACTATGGATCAGGCAAGAATTGACCGCATAGAGCGGAATCTCATTGCGGGGTTGCCGGCAACCGAACGCCAGTTCAACCGTGCGACCTTTCTGGCGGCACTGGCTGAATATGATGGTATCGATTCTGATGCTCTGCATGCCAATCTGGCGCGGTTTCTTGCGGAAATCGTCCCGGTGGCCGAGGAGGCCGGGGTGCGGCTTTGCGTCCATCCGGACGATCCGGCATTTCCCCTCTACGGGTTGCCCCGGATTGTTTCCACGTCCGACGATGCACGCCGGATATTGGCTGCCATTGACAGCCCGGCGAACGGATTGACCTACTGCACGGGATCGTACGGAACGCGCGCCGAAAACGATCTTCCCGCCATGGTGCGCGAATTCGGTCCCCGCATTCATTTTGCCCATTTGCGCAATGTCGAACGCGAAGATGACGGATCGTTTCACGAGGCCGATCATCTCGGCGGCTCAAGCGATATGCCGGCAGTCATTCTGGCTCTCCTGCAGGAACAGGAGCGCCGGCGCACCGAGGGCCGTGCCGATTGGCAGATTCCAATGCGCCCGGACCATGGGCATCTTCTCGCCGACGATATCGGCAAGGAGAGGATCAACCCCGGCTACTCGCTTATCGGCCGCCTGAAAGGCCTGGCGGAAATACGCGGCGTCATGCAGGGAATTACCGTAGCGGCAAAACAGTGAAGGCAGAACAATGAAAAATTTCGACAACGACACCGATCTGTTTGCTGCTATGCGCAGCAAGCTCTTCACTGCCGTGGTGGGTGATATTCTCGATACGATGGGCCTGCAGCATCAATTCCTGCCACCGCAAATCCGGGCACTGCGCGATGATATGGTGGCTATCGGCAGAGCCATGCCCGTGCTTGAGGCGGATTTTTTTGCGGTTGCCGACGAAGGCGGGCATGCGCAAATCAGCCGGAAACCGTTCGGGTTGATGTTTCATGCCCTCGACAGTCTGAAGCCGGACGAAATTTACGTCTGCTCCGGTGCCTCGCCACGCTATGCGGTCTGGGGCGAGCTCATGTCGACGCGGGCGCTGCAACTCAAAGCGGCCGGAGCCATATGTGATGGCTATTGCCGCGACAGCCGCGGCATCCTTGACCTCAATTTTCCAACCTTTTGCTATGGTTCCTACGCTCAGGACCAGGGACCAAGGGGCAAGGTTGTGGACTACGGGTTACCGATCGAGATCGCCGGGATCAGAATCCGTCCGGGCGATATTCTCTTCGGTGATCGCGACGGTGTGCTTGTCATTCCACGAGAGGCCGAACACGAGGCGATCCGGCTCGCATTGGAGAAGGCGGAAACCGAGAGCAAGGTGCGCCTTGCCATAGAAGCCGGGATGACCACGGTTGAGGCTTTCGAACGTTTTGGCGTGATGTAGACGAATTCCAGATTTCGGGTTCTTGAGGTGGTGAAGGCGTATAGTCTTTACTGACGGTGATGAGCTATGGCCGCGACGCTCTGAGTGCCAGGGCCAATACCATGTCAAGGAGAACGTTGGTGCCTGCTGATACGTGTTCCGGTTCGGCATATTCGCGCTCGTTGTGGCTGATACCGTCGCGGCATGGAACAAATACCATTGTCGTCGGCACAATCCGCGCAAGATTGAAGGCATCGTGCCCGGCCCCTGAAACGATATCGAGTGAGGGGTAACCGCGGACACCCACACGTTCACGGGCCAATGCTATCAGCGCAGTATCAAAATGAACGGCGGGAGAATGCCAAATTGCCCTGCAGTTTGTCTGAACGCCCTTCTGGTTTTCGTTCAATGTTACGATACCTGATTGAAGCCAGTCATGCATTGCCGATAGCACATCGTCATCGGGATGGCGCAGGTCAACCGATATTGAAATTCGGCCAGGGACGACGTTCATTGATCCGGGCGCTGCTTCAATTCTACCTATCGTACTGCGTGCCTGTTCATCGGTATGGCCAACTGCCTGAACCAGATCGATAATTCGGGCCAAAATGGGCGTCGGATCTCGCCGCCGATCCATCGGAACGGGGCCAGCATGGGTTTCATCGCCGAGGATCGTCAGTTCATACCACCGGATTCCTTGTCCACCGGTAACAATTCCTATGGTCTTGTTGTGATCTTCCAGTACCGGTCCCTGCTCGATATGCAGCTCGATATATTTGTCGATTGCGTGAGACCCAGGCGAAAGGCCATCGAGATAGCCATTCTTCCTGAGTTCATCCCGAACGCTGATGCCGGCCATATCTTCTGTTGCCAGCGCTTCATCGAGTGATTGAATGCCGCAATGAACCCCAGACCCCATCATTGCAGGATGAAACCGGGCTCCTTCTTCATTGGTCCAAACAGCAACTTCGATGGGTTGTGCGGTCTCAATACTATGGTCTTCCAATGTTTCCAGAACCTCGAACCCAGCTAGAACACCAACCACACCGTCAAAGCGCCCACCATTTGGCTGCGTATCGAGATGGCTACCCATCACCAGCGGTTTCGCCGCTTTGTCCCTGCCCTCCCGCCGAACAAAAAGGTTTCCGATCTGATCGTGGACATGGCTGAAACCACGATCCTCCACCCATGACAGAAACAGGTCCCGGCCTCGCTGGTCATCGCTTGAAAGCGCCAGTCTCCGCGATCCCTGAAGCGGAATCTCGCCAATTGTCGCCATGTCCATCAACCGCGACCAGAGGCGTGTTTTGTTAACCGAAAGCCGAGACGCGTCCATCCATCCCCATCCTTGTCCGCACGGGGGACTACTGTCGAAAGATCCCGCGTCACCGGCGGCAATCTGCGTGTTTGGGCTTGACGCATCCAGTCCCCTATTTGGGTGACTTCCGAAAGTGCAGACCTGCGCATAGCCTCCCGACGAACCTTTTTCCCAACTGAATGGAGAGCACATGCTCGATGGGAACTCGACCGATTGGCATGCCGTTGCGAAGAGCCTTCGCCCCGACACCAGGCTATTGATTGATGGAGACTGGTGCGATGCTGCCGATGGGTCATTGTTTGCTTCGATCAATCCGAGCACCGGCGAAGAAATTGCCAGAATATCTTGCGGTAGTGACAAGGATATCGCGCGCGCAGCTGGCGTCGCCAGAAAGCGATTCCAGCAGGGTGTCTGGTCACAGATGCCCTCGCGGCAACGAATGGACGTGATCTATCGCTTTGCAAACCTGATTGAGAGCAATGCCTCGACATTTGCCGCGCTCGATACGTTGGAGATGGGCAAACCCATCTCCGAAATGCTCTCGATCGACGTGCCAGCGAGCGTGCTGACACTGCGGTTTATGGCGGAATGCATCGACAAGATCGGTGGTGCGTGCCCCAACACGGATCTCGGGTCTCTGCACTACATTCTCCGTCAGCCTTTGGGCGTCGTCGGGTGTATCACACCCTGGAACTACCCTCTCATGATGGCCGTCTGGAAGATCGCACCGGCACTGGCGGCAGGCAATAGTGTGGTTCTGAAACCGGCTGAAGATGCGGCGTTGAGTGCACTTCTTCTTGGCCGACTGTTTCTGGAGGCAGGAGGACCGGATGGCGTGCTCAATGTCGTGCCCGGTCGCGGTACGGTGGCGGGCAAGGCATTGGCATCATCGATGGAGGTGGACAAGATTGCATTCACCGGGTCGACCGAAGTCGGACGGTTGATACATCAGTATGCCTCGGTATCTAACCTCAAAAAGGTTTCCACGGAACTCGGCGGAAAATCCCCCCAGATTATTCTCGGGGATGCCGGCAATTTGCAGAGCGTGGCGGAATGCGTGGCTGACGGCATATTTGCCAATCAGGGCGAGGTTTGCTCTGCGGGATCGCGTGTACTTGTCGGCAGAGCCATACACGATGAATTCTGCGAGCTCCTGAAAGAGGCAACCCAGCGAAAATATCAGCCCGGCGATCCCCTTCTTCCCCAAACCACGATGGGTCCTCTTGTAAACAGAGGGCATCAATCTCGCGTGCTAGCATATATCGATGGTGCCCATTCGCAGGGTGCCAATCTTCTCCTCGGCGGTGCTGCTGACAAGGAAGTGCCCGCCGGATGCTTCGTGTCTCCAACGATCTTCTACGGTATACGCGCCGATATGACGATTGCCCGTGAAGAGGTGTTCGGTCCCGTATGCGCGGTTATTGCCCACGACGGACCAGAACATGCGGTGGCCATCGCCAATGACAGCCCGTACGGGCTTGCAGCCGGAATCTGGACCCAAAATCTCGGCAATGCGCACCGTATCGCCCGCGACCTCGAATGCGGAATGGTGTGGGTCAACGGATATATGAGCGGTGATATGACCCAACCCTGGGGCGGATGGAAACAATCCGGTCAAGGCCGCGACAAATGCATGGACGCATTGTTGGAAAACACCCAGACAAAGTCGGTGTGGGTGACACTCGATTCAGCGCATTAAGAGCTTCCCATGACCATTAGCGAAACACTCCTCGCCAGATTGAAAAACCCCTCGCTATTGATGGCAGCCGGCTATGTAGCGGGTAAATGGGCTTTTGAAGCGATCAGCGGCTCGCGTTTTCAGGTTACAGATCCGGCAACCGGCGAGTTGCTGGCTGATTTGCCGGATTTAGGGCCTGTGGAGACGTCAAATGCCATCGATACGGCCCACAGCGTGCAACGGCAATGGGCGGCTAAAACGGGTAAGGAGCGTGCCGCCATCCTGCGCAGACTCTTTGACCTGATCGTCGCCAATACCGATGATCTGGCGGCGATTGTCACTGCGGAAATGGGAAAACCTCTGGCAGAAGCGCGCGGAGAAATCCTCTACGGTGCATCCTATCTCGAATGGTTTGCCGAAGAAGGAAAGCGCATCAATGGCGATGTTCTTACCTCACATCAGGATGATAAGCGGCTGTTTGTAATCAAGCAACCGATCGGCGTGACGGGAGCAATTACTCCGTGGAATTTTCCTCATGCCATGCTGGCACGCAAACTCGCGCCCGCTTTGGCCGTCGGCTGCGCCATGGTCGCCAAGCCTGCAGAACAGACACCCCTTTCAGCGATTGCCCTCGCGGTTCTCGCCGAACGCGCAGGCCTCCCAGCAGGGCTGCTTTCGGTCGTAACGGGGACGGATGGGCCGGCGATCGGCCGTGAAATGTGCTCAAACGAGAAATTGCGAAAGCTGACATTCACCGGTTCGACGGAGGTGGGACGCATCTTGCTGCGTCAGGGAGCGGATCAGGTTATGAAAATGTCGATGGAACTGGGCGGCAACGCCCCTTTCATCGTTTTTGATGACGCGGATGTGGACGCTGCAGTCGCAGGGGTATTGCTGTCAAAATACCGCAACAACGGTCAGACTTGCATCTGTGCCAACCGCATTTACGTACAAACGGCTGTTTACGACACTTTTGCCGCAAAGCTTGCAACGACGGTTGCTGAACTGGAATTGGGCAGCGGCTTTGCACCGGGCGTCACCATGGGGCCCCTGATCGACGAAGCGGCAGTCATCAAGGTTGAGGAACATGTCGCCGATGCCGTGTCCAAGGGTGCTGTTGTCCTGGCGGGTGGAAAGCGCTCGCCCATTGGCAATCTGTTTTATGAACCGACCATACTGACCGGAGTGACGAGCAGCATGAGGATTGCCAGGGAAGAAACATTTGGGCCAGTAGCGCCCCTTTTCTTGTTCGATACCATCGAAGATGTGATCGAACAGGCAAACGCCACGGAATTTGGTTTGGCCGCATATTTCTACTCGCGCGACCTGACCAGAGTGTGGCGTGTCGCCGAAGCGCTGGAGTTCGGAATGATCGGTATCAACACCGGATTGATCTCGACCGAGACGGCGCCGTTTGGCGGTGTCAAGCAATCCGGCCAGGGGCGTGAAGGCTCGAAGTACGGAGTTGAAGACTATCTGGAAATGAAATTTCTCTGCCTTGGCATCTCATGATGAAGGGCCTGCATTTTTAAGTAGACCGAACAGCGCCTTCTTGCCGAAATCAGGAGAATGCCACCATTCCCGCTTCAGCGTCCATCGGAGGAAAAGCCTGGGCCGCGATGAACATGGAGAACAATTCTCCCTGCGAGGAGATTTTCAGTTTGGCATATATGCGCTTGCGATGAACCTTGACCGTCTCGGGGCTGTTACCCAGCAATCGTGCAATGGACTTTGTCGAATGTCCTTTCAGCATCAATCGAACAATCTCCGCCTCGCGGGTGCTCAATCTTGCGCTGCCACAGCGGTCAAAAGTTGGTCCCATGTCAGGCAATGAGCGGTAAATTGGGGCTTCCGGATTGGGCCAATGTTTGTGGCATAGCGCCGATATAACGGGCAATAAAGCATCCAACTGCTTGGTGGCATCGGGAGCGCAGCACGCATTGGTGTTGCGCTGGCCGAGTGACAAAACAATACTGGTGCCGTTCCCGGCGCCAATGAAAATTGTCACCTCGTCACGCAGGCCAATATCCGAATAGAACATCTTGTAATATTCGGTTGTTTTAAAATCGTCCGGCGCGCATTCATCAAGGGTAACGACACAATCCCGGATATCCGACTTGAACAACCCGTAAAAGGGGTCGAGCAGATACGCATAACTGAGATAGGGACCAATCGTGCGCCGCGTTGCCTCGGCATCGAGATTTGAATAGAGCTGGCGTGGTGGCAGATCCTGCGAAAAGATCGAGATGAAAATGCTGTCAAAGTTGAACACACTCAGACAAAGATTGCCGAGCAGCTCGGGAAAGTCGTCACGGCCGACGGCCGTGACTGCATTGGCGATATAGGTCATCTGGTTCGTCGTGGAATTGTCCATTCGAATGCTCCACCTGTGGTGCTTGCTTGGAAGGAAAACCGACCTACCCCATCACGCCGGTTCCTGCTGCGTGATGCAATGAATGCCTCCGCCACCGATTGCGATCGAATCGATACGTACCTCGCGCACACGCCGTTCCGGAAAAAGCGACCGGAAGATACCACGGACAACCGTGTCCGATGCAACTCCATAAACCGGCATCACGACGCCGCCATTGACCAGGTAGGAATTGACGTAGGACCGGCAGAATTTCGGATGCTGTGATGGAGCCTCGACAGCCTCGGGTACTGTCACGATCCGGATGCGGCGGCCCTTGGCGTCCGTCTGCCCTTCCATGGCGTCGAGATTTTTCCTGATATAATTGTTCCATTCACTTGGTTCCGTACCAGGACTTTCCATCAAAACGACGCCGGGAGCCACGAAAATTGCAATACCATCGACGTGGCCATCCGTTTCGTCTTCCAGCGGATTTCCGGGCAGCCAGATCACCTTGTCCCCGCCCAGCATTTCCATCAGCTCGGTTTCAATCGCGGCTTTGGTCCAGCCCGGATTGCGATTGATGTTCGGAAAACAGGTCTCCGTCGTGATGATTGTGCCTTCTCCATCGACGCTGACGCCGCCGCCTTCGGCAACAAGGTTTGAGGTATAGGACTTCACATCAGCCGTTTCGCAAACAGCAGCCGAAAATGCTGCATCGCCATCATGCGGATGATATTTTCCTCCCCAGGCATTAAACCGAAACTGTGTACCTGCCCGCTGACCGTTAGGATTTGTCAGGAAACACGGCCCGGCGTCACGCGCCCAGCTGTCGTCAATATCAGCCTGAACAATATCAATATCGTCATCGAGCATGACGCGCGCCTCAGCGTAGTCCTGTGGACGAACGGACATTGTCACTGGTTCGAATTCGCGGATGGCATGGGCTACCGCGGCATAGTCGCGTCGGGTGGCCGTGATATCTGTCCAAACCTCGGCACGGCAGGGCCACATCATCCATGTACGTTTGTGTTCGGCCCATTCCGCTGGCATTTTGTAACCGGCTTGGCGTGGCGTTTGGTTGGACATGACATCACCTTTGCATAAAGAATGCTCATATTTTTGATATGGCCAATTCTGGAATAATCCTAGTAAACCAACGAATATCCTGCTATTCAAACTCGAAATTCTCAACTATTTCATGAGTTATTCTCATGCATTCGAATTATCGCAATCTTCCCCTCGGCGCTTTGATTGGCTTTGAAGCAGCAGCCCGGCTTGAGAGCTTTTCGCTGGCTGCGGCAGAACTCAACATGACCCAGTCGGCTGTAAGCCATCAGATAAAAGCGCTTGAAAACCAGCTCAGCCAGCCGCTGTTCCGCAGGATCAATCGGGGGGTTGAACTGACTGATGCAGGGCGCGATCTGCGCGGGACTGCCGCCGCGGCTCTAGAGACTATTCGTCTTGGGGTGCGACGACTGGATTTTTACACAAAGCCCGGCTCGGTCGTGCTCATGATGCCTCATGCCTTTGCGACAGGATGGTACATGCCGCGCGTCCCCGCATTGATGCGCGACTTGCCGAATATCGAGCCTTGGCTGGTCACTGCAGACGATGAGCCCGATGTTGCAAATTCGGAGATTGACTTCGCGATAACGCGCGGGCGCGGCGCCTGGGACGGGCTTGTCGCTGTCCGGCTTTTTGGCGACCGGCTGCACCCCATGTGTGCGCCAGAATTGCGGCGGCGTCTGCCGGAGACGGTGACCCCGCGCATACTCCAGGATGTCCCGCTGCTTCATCATGAGGAAGAGGAAGATTGGCAGAATTGGTTTGCCACAGCAGGCGTTGCACGGCCCAGCTTCGTCAAAGGCCTTAACTTCTCGGACCCCGGCATGGTGCTGGATGCCGCTGCGCGTGGCTTGGGCATATGTCTCGGCAGTATGCGGCTTGCGGGTGAGCGCATTGAGAAAGGCGAACTGGCGGTGCTCGGTGATGGTGTCCCCTCCAGCCGCCCATATTATCTCATCGCGCACCCGCGCAATTTGAAGCGCCCCGGCGTAACCGAATTGTGGGACTGGTTCCTGTCCCAGGCAGACGCTTCTCAAGAGGGTTAGGTCGTACTATACCCATCCAGCGTGCCGAGTGCAGCATACATCTCCGGCCGACGATCGCGGAAAACGCCCCAGGCACGACGATAGGCTTCGATTTCATCCAGATCAAATGCCGCGGTCAGATAGGTCTCGTCGACTTTGTTTGCTTCCGCAACGATCTCTCCGGTGTAGTCGGCAATGAATGAACTTCCGTAAAAGACGGTCGAGGTCTCTCCGTCCGTTTCGGTCGACACCCGGTTGGATGCGATCAATGGCACAATATTGGCGGCTGCATGTCCCTGCATTGTGCGCTGCCAATGCCCCGATGAATCAAGCGCCGCATTCAGCGGTTCACTGCCAATGGCGGTCGGAAACAGGAGCAGTTCCGCACCTTTCAAAACAAGGGAGCGCGCCGTTTCAGGAAACCATTGATCCCAGCAGATGCCGCATCCAATCCGGGCAAACCTGGTCTGAACAGCGCGGTATCCCGTATCACCGGGGCTAAAATAGAACTTCTCGTGATATCCCGGCGCCTGCGGAATATGGGTCTTTCGATAGTTCCACAACACCTCCCCATCGGCATCGATGATTGCCAGTGAGTTGAAATAGACCGTACCGGACCGCTCAAAATAGGAGATGGGCAAAACGACGCCGAGCTGTTTTGCCAGCATCCGGAAATGGGCAACGCCACGGTCATCCGCCAGCGGGCGCGCCAGTTCAAAATGATCCAGCCGCTGTTCCAGGCAAAAATACGGTGTCTGAAAAAGCTCCTGGAGCAAAATGATCTGCGCACCGTCTTCGGCGGCGAGCCGGACAAGATCTTCGGCGCGCTGGATATTGTCATCGATATCGCCGCTGCACGCCATCTGGGTCGCCGCAACCGTCAATTTCCGCATTTGTCTCTCCTTCAATGATTAGCGTGCAGCCATGAAGTCTTTGATTGCATCCATGATGGCGCTGACAATCGTATCGCATTGCACACGGTCTATGATCAGCGGCGGTGATACGATGATGCGGCTACCAACGGGGCGCACGATCACACCGCGTTCGATGCACCCCGTGAAAATGCGTTCCGCGGCATTTTCAGAAATCGGCAGAGGGACTTTGGTCGCCTTGTCGGCCACGAGATCAATGCCAAGCATCAGTCCCCTGCCGCGCACATCCCCTACAATGTCCAGGTCCAGCAGTTTCCTTGCTGCCTGCTGCAGATAAGCGCCGGTGCCGGAAGCATTTTCAAGCAGTCTCTCACGCTCCATGATTTCAATGTTTTTCAGTGCCGCCGCACAGGCAACCGGATGCCCGAAATAGGTAAGCCCCATTGAAAACACCCCGCCCTCGCACTGCGGACGGCTGATGACATCGTAAATTTCGTCAGAAATCAGCGTTGCGCCCAAGGGAATGTAACCGGAGGTAATTCCCTTGGCACTGACGATCATATCAGGCTGGTAGTTGTAGACTGAAGCGGAGGCGAACCATTCGCCCAAGCGGCCGAAAGCCGTGACGACCTCGTCGGCAATGTAGAGAACGTCATAACGGATACAGACCTTGCGCATTGCTGCGTGATACCCGTCGGGAGCAACGAGCACGCCGCCCGCCCCCATGATCGGCTCGGCAATGAATGCAGCAACATTGTTTGGGCCGAGTTGCACGATCCGGTTTTCAAACTCGTTGACCAGGAAATCGCAATAGGCGGCGTCCGTCATATCGGTTGGTTTGGCATAAAGATCGGCAGCGGAGATGTGATGAATGAAATCCTCTCCGACCTGATTGAAGCCATACTTCGTACCGTGAATGCCGGTCAGGCTGGCCGCAATGTAGGTACCCCCATGATAACCATTGTTGCGCGAAATGATCTTGCGCTTGAAAGGCATGCCCTTCATCGCAAAATAATACTGCGCAATACGCACGGCCATTTCGTTGGCCGTCGAGCCGCCGCAGGAATAATACACATGATTGAGCGAACCCGGCGCCAGTTCGGCCAGTCGTGCGCCGAGCTCGGCAGCGGGTATGTTCGACGATGCTCCAAAAGGATTGTAGTACTGCATGTCAATGATCTGACGCGATACAGCCTCTGCCATTTCCGCGCGCCCGTGGCCGATATTCACGCACCAGAGACCGGCAATCCCGTCGAGAAACTTGCGTCCCTGCGTATCGGTAACGTACATGCCTTGCGCTTTTTCAATGATCTGACTTCCGCTTTGCGCGAAAGTCGAGAAATCGGTGTAGGGATGCAGGACGTGGTCGCGGTCTTTTTCCCACGCGGTCCGCTCGTTGGAGCGTAAGAGGTTGGGTAAGGCGGTCATTTGTTTCTCCAGAAATGCAGGCCAGAAAGTGACCCGTACAGGGGATCGGGTCAGTTCAAGAGTTTGGTCCAGACGCGGTCGTAGAGCTTGGTCGATGCCGGGCTGCAATTCGGTATGAATTCAGGTGCGGCTGCACCTGCCGGTGGAGCCAGTTCTGGAGCAGTTGCCAATTTTGCATCAACAAACTTTTCGGAGCCCTTGATGCCATTGGAATAGCGGGCGTAATTAGTGACCATCGCCGCATTTTCCGGATCCATCATGAAGTTGATGAATGTCTTCGCATTCTCCAGATTGGGTGCGCCCTTGGGGACAGCCAGATTGTCCATCCAGCCGGAAAACCCTTCCTTGGGATAGATATAAACAAGCGATGGTTTTTCGTCCCTGGCGCGCATGGCGTAACCATTCCAGGCCATCGAAGCGACAGCTTCACCTGAGACCAGTGCTTCTTTGAACTCGGAATTGTAACTTTTGACCCACTGTTTCTGGGTCTCCAGCAATGTAAGCACCTTCTTCATATCTTCCGGATTTTCATTGCAGCGCGGCAAATTGAGATAACGAAGCGCGATGTTGATGACTTCATTAACGTCACGCATCATGTTGATCCTGCCTTTGACCTCAGCAGGCGGATTGAACAGGACGCCAAGTGTGTTGATATCGCCCTTGACGAGAGCGCCATCGATCATGAAACTCGTGGTGCCCCACGCCCACGGTGCCGAATAATTGCGACCGCTATCCCAGTACACATTCCGCCAGCGTTCTTCGACGTTGACGTAATTGGGCATCGCATTGACATCGATCTTTTCGAGCATCTTTTCGCTGATCATCAGCTGTATGTTGGGATCGCCAGCCACAACCACATCATAGCCGCCAGCGCCCCCGCGAAGCTTGGCCAGCATGGTTTCCATCGAGTCAAAAGTATCGACATGAACCTTGATGTCGAATGCTTTCTCAAATTTTGTCACCAGGTCCGGGGGCGTATATTCGCCATAGGTGTAGAGGAACAGATCTCCCGCGGCGAAAACAGGTGAAGCCCAGGCGATCATCGTGGTCGTGAGTAAAATGGTTTTCAATCTCATAGTATCTGTTCTCCCTTTTGTGATTTTGATGCGTGTCACGAAGTTTTTCCTGCGCGCCCCAAAACGCCTGCGATCATCAAAAGAACGATTGATCCGATCAGCATGAGGGTGGAGATCGCATTGACCTCGGGTGTAATGCCTAGCCGAAGCATGCCGTAGATGTGCACCGGCAACGTCGTTGCACCGGGTCCGGCAACCAGCGCCGTGATAATGAAATCGTCGAGCGAGATAATGAACGCCAAGAGCCAACCGGATATCAATCCGGGGACCAGAAGCGGCAGCGTAATGCGCCAGAATACCCGAATGGGAGAGCCATAGAGGTCGGCAGCAGCGGCACTGAGACTAGGATCCATCCCCTCAAGCCGCGCGCGGATCGGCAGATAGGCAAAGGGAATACAGAAGACGATATGAGCCAGGAGGATCGTACCGAAACCCAGGCTGATACCGAGCGACACGAAGAACACAAGCGAAGCGACAGCCGTCACGATCTCAGGCACCATGAGCGGAAAGGTTAGCGTGGCATAGGCGAGAGCCTCGCCTTTGAACCTGTTGTTAACGGTTGCCAGTGCGGCACCAAGTGCGAGCACGGTAGACACCGATGCAGCGATTGTCGCTATTGTCAGCGAATTGATTGCCGCTGCCTTGATGCCGCTATTGCCAAAGACCGTACTGTACCAGCGGAATGAGAAACCGCTCCACTGGCTCACAGATCGCCCGTCATTGAAGGAGTAGGCGCAAAGAAACAGGATCGGCAAATAGAGAAAAAGCACACCGGCGACTGCGATGGAACCAAAACCGGAGAAAGCACGGATGTCCTTCATACGAGCGTTTGCCATCGGCCTAGTACCCCACATTCTTGCGCGCTGCACGACGAGCCATCCAGATCAGGACGATCAACGTAACGGTGAGCAGGATCATTGAGAGCGCAGCTCCGAACGGCCAGTTATGAGCACCCTGAAATTGCGTTCCGATGAGATTGCCGATCATCAGTGTCTTGCCGCCGCCCAGAATATCGGGGGCGAGATAGGACCCGATGGACGGGATGAAGACCAGCAGACTTCCGGCGATCAGACCTGGTCGCATCACCGGCAACACGATCTTGAAAAATGCGACACGGCGCGAGGCGTAGAGATCATACGCCGCTTCCAGCAACCGGAAATCAAAGCGTTCGAAAGCCGAATAGAGCGGCAGGACCATGAAGGGTAGAAAACTATAAACAAGCCCCAGACCAATGGCGAAGTTGTTGTAGCTAAGCGGCAGAGGCCCTTGGACAAAACCGGTCATCATGATGAGCTTGTTGACCGGACCATCATCGCGCAAAATGAACAGCAGCGCGATAGTGCGGATCAAAAGGTTCACCCAATAGGGAACGGTGATCAGGAAAATCCATATCGACTTTGAGCGCTCCGATCGCGTGGCAATGAAATAGGCCATTGGCACGCTGATCATCAGGCAGAGGACGGTGCAGATGGCAGCCTGAAATACGGAGCGCCACAGGATCAGCACATAGTCGGCCGAAAATTGAAGACTCCCATCGAGGAAATCCCGCTCGAACAAAATCTGCAGATACCCCTCGGTCGAAAAACTCCAGACCACGCCGCCATAACGTTCCGGTTGCAGAAACGAATAGACAAATACAATCGCGACGGGCGCAATCATGAAAACCGCAATCACGCCGATGGCGGGAAACAGCAGACCCGCGAAGGCCCAGCGCTTTGAAAGACGATAGGAAGTGGAAGCTTGCAGACCAGCATGTGCCGTCATGATACGAGCACCCTTGCGGCATTGGGTTCGAATTCCAGCTGCACCGTGTCCCCGGGTGCGAAATCCTGAAGCCCCCGAAGGCCCCCACGCGGGGAACGTACCGTGAAGGTGTGGCCACCTGCCCTCAGATGATACTCGACCGCATTACCAAGATAAGTTCGATCGAACACAGTCGCAGGTCCCAGTCTGCACTGTCCGTTTGACCTCGAAAGAGCGATGCGTTCCGGACGCACGGACAGCGTAACCTGCTGCCCCCTGCTCAAATGATCGGCCGAGTTCAAATGAACCGATCCAAGACCTGCCAGTTCGAATTCCGCCACGCCGCCGTCAACGCGGGTGACCGTGGCGAGAAGCAAATTGGACTCACCAATGAAATCAGCCACAAAGCGGCTTTGTGGCTGTTCATAAATTTCCTCCGGTGTCCCGACCTGTTGCAGATGCCCTTCGCTCAGCACCGCCACCCGATCGCTCATCGCGAGCGCTTCTTCCTGATCATGGGTGACGAAAATGAATGTGATCCCCGTTTCACGCTGAAGCGCCTTAAGCTCAAGGCGCATCTTTTGCCGCAACTTCAAGTCAAGCGCAGAGAGCGGTTCATCCAGCAGCAGCAGCTTGGGCTGAGGAGCCAGCGCACGGGCCAGTGCCACCCGCTGACGCTGCCCACCGGAAAGATGGTCCGGCTTGCGGTCCGCGTAATCGCTCATGTGAACAAGAGCAAGCATCCTCTCGACAGTCCGGTCGATCTCGGATCGTGTTCTTCCGAGCATTTCCAGACCAAAGGCAATATTGCGGCGCACGGTCATATGCGGAAACAGGGCATATTGCTGGAAAACCGTATTGACGGGGCGCGCCTCCGGCGGCAGGTGACTTACATCCTGGCCGAAGATCCGGCACACCCCGTCCGTCATGGTTTCGAATCCGCCAAGAATACGCAAAAGCGTCGTTTTTCCGCATCCGGACGGGCCTAGCAGCGTGAAAAATTCATTGGCATGAATTGCCAGATTGATATTTTCCAGCGCTTGGAAAGCCTGTGGTGTCGACGGGTTATAGATCTTCTTGAGGTTTACCACCTCAGCAGCAACCATTGTTGCATCCACACCGCTACTGATTTGAGCGACAGTTGCCAGCACATCGGATCGCAGCGCGATATCGGGACGGAAAGCGGTCATTGCCATCAAAAATATACCTCCTCGCAAAGACGCCGTTCCCATTTTTATTTTGGCGTTTTGGAAAGTATGCGTCCGCTCTGCCAGTAACGTGAGTCACCCGATTGGGGTATAACGCGTCAAGTTGAGGCGAGAGGTAATGTCAACGAAATGGATCCCGGTGGCCATTTCGCAGGAACGGGCACCGGGATTTGCATCAGGCTAAAAGGATTGAAGCAGCGTGATGATGCTTTCAGTCTATCCCATTAAGCAGGCTGCTGCTGGGTCGTGCAGTGGATGCCGCCACCGCCGGCGGCGATCGCATCGATGTTGAGCTGCACGATCTCGCGTCCCGGCAGGACATCCCGCAACGCGTCACGGCAGAAACGGTCAGCCTTCGCATCGCCGAATTCAGGAGCGATGACAGCGCCGTTGCACAGGTAGAAGTTGATATAGCCCGCTGCGAATTCCTTGTTCTCGAACTGCGGCCGCACGCTGCCGGGGCCGGGAATGACGACCACCTGCAATTTCTGCCCAGAGCTGTCGGTCGCTTCCTTGAGCAGTTCAAGATGCCGCTTGGTCACCGCGTGATCATAGGACGTCGGATCAGTGTCAAGGCCGGCCACGACGACGCCCGGGCTGACGAAACGGGCGTAAAAATCCGTATGGCCATCGGTGATGTCCTTGCCCTTGATACCCGGCAGCCAGATGATCTTCTTCAGTCCGAGAAGGCGTCCCAGTTCCTCCTCACACTGTTCCCTGCTCACGCCGGGATTGCGGTTCTTGTTCAAAACGCAGCTCTCGGTGATGATTGCCGTGCCCGTGCCATCGACTTCGATGCCGCCGCCTTCCAGCACCAGCCTGGTGCGCAGTGTCTCCACCTTTGTCTTGCCGGTGACAAATTCCGCAACTTCCGCGTCGCCGCCGTGTTCCTGCTTGTTGCCCCAGCCGTTGAAGTTGAAGTTGACCCCGGCCAGCTGGCCGGCGCTGTTCTTGACGAACACCGGCCCGGTGTCGCGCATCCACAGATCGTCGATTTCGTGCACGAACAATGTCACCGCATCGCCGCACAGGCGCTCGGCCGTCTCCCGGTCTTCCGCCCGCACAAGCATGTTCACCGGTTCGTGCGCGGAGATGGCCTTGGCGATCACCGCAAGGTTGTTCTGTGCGCCGCGTTGGAGTTTCTTGCCCCATACGTCTTCACTGGGGCCAAACGCCATCCACGTCGCCGTGTGCCGATCGCCCTCGTCGGGCATGTGCCAGGTGTTGTCGGCGGCAAATGCCATGGTTGCGCCTCTGCCGATGACGCTGGAAACAACCATGCCGGATGTTGCTTGAAGGATGTTGCGGCGCGTTATCATAATTACCCTCGATTCAAGTAAAGTAGAAATTGCGATGAATCGGAATTTGTCCGATTAAATTGTTTACCGATGCTGGCATCACCGAAGTGGCGGACGGTCAATGATAACTGAGCTGGAGCTGTTCTCATCTCGTCCCGCGGTATCTCTCAACACGCTTCCCCAGCCATGACTGTACATGTCATCCGTCGCATCCAGGAAAGAGCGATCGAAATTGGAGACCGCGTTGTTTCAAGACAACTTACATGTAGCACCTCGTGAACCATACGGCGCAATATATGGAGCAACTAGTATCTATATTAGTACCCCGAATTGGGTACTGCTCCGTTGTTTCATTCTAGGATTGGCAGCTAGAATTCCGGATCGAGGTGTACGGACCTGGCACAAAAGAAGCGTCGCAAGGGTTGTCGATAACGTTCGTTTGTAAATGCCGATAAAAAGCCCGTTCTGTCTTGCCTATGTACGTGCTGAACAGAGTGAAAGCGCCAAACGGACGAACAACGTGACTTTGTCTTCGTAGCCGCACAGACGTTCCAAATTCATCATCTGCAAGGTATCATTCGGAGGCGCTTTGGGGCGGCGTTTGCAAACGCCTAAGCGAGAACGCAGGATGTCGGTCGATGACGAGCCACGAAATTCACAGGGCTTCTGATATGGGTGCGACCGCTCGACCTGGAACCACCGGCCTGCGACAATTCCTTGATCTTGAGCAGCAGCGCGATTGGATAGAGGGCAAGATCGACTTGCCGGACACGGGCGACCGCTTGGAGTCCCTGGAACAGCGCTTCAAATATGTGGCTCGATTTGAGAAGCTGCTTGGTCGTCCGCAAGCAGGGGAAGTCCTCGAGATTCTCGGGCTGTACGGTCCAAATTGCATTCCGATCCCGCGCAAGACCGAGCGCTCCTACTGGTCTGTTTCCTGCCTGCCGTCGACCTCGGACAAGCCGCTCGTCCGCGTCAATGCGAGCTGGATGGAACTTTTTACGCTCTATGCCCAGGACGAAGACATCCGCGCCAGATTCATCGTGCATCTTTCGGATTTCACGACGGATCGTTCAGCCACGCCGAGCCGAGTGGACAAACCCTTGCTCGAGCAAAGTGTCGCGGCGCCAGAGCACGTCAGTTATTTCTTCCCGCGTGGTACCGACATTTTCGGCATCAATGTGCGCGGCTCTGTCTCGATCCGCAAATTCCTCACGAGCCGCCGTATGGTGGGCGCCATTCGGACGTTCAACCTGACGCACATGAACCGGGGGCGGAACGCCTATCAGGCGAGCCATTGCTACAGCGTAGCGGATTACATGCAGGCAGATCGAGGGGTTCTTTAATGCGCGCCATGTTGGCGAACTCGCTGGCGCCATTGCGGCCTCTTTGCGCCGCCAAGACGGCCGTTAAACCAGGTTACGACATTTCCTCAAAGCTGCAGTTCTGCGTACGGGATCTGGCGGTCCAGTTCGGAGTGGAAAGCTGATCGTCTCCTTTGATTCGACCGCGTCATGAGCACACGATGCGCGGCGCCTCGCATCAGTTGATGATTTCGCCTCGTTCGTCTGAGCGCAGCGCGGTCAGTCGCTGTCTCCATACCTGTAGTGCTTCGGGCGTCAATCTTGTCCAATGCGTGATTTCGCCAATGACCTTGAGCGGTGCGCTGCTGCGATACGACCGAGTGGGGTTGCCGGGAAATTTCCTGTCGGTCACGTTCGGATCGTTCTCGAATGTCCCGGTCGGCTCTACGACGTAAACACGCGGGACTGCGCCGCCTTCGGCGAGTTCAGCCGCGATTTCAGCGGCAAGCCCGGCACCGTCCACAATGGCAGTAAAGTAGATATGGTTCATCACCACTTCGGGACGATAGTTCGACCGGTATCCTGCTGTGAGGAAATCACCCGGGCGCAAATCTGCGACTGTGCCGTGAAAGAAGGGGCCCTCGTCCAGCGCTTCGGTCATCGTGATTGTCCTTATCTAGTGAGTCTGCCTGTCGTCAGTGAGCTAAGCGGTGCCAATGTCCGCGATGAGGCCCTAAGCGACGTGGGAGGATTCCGCTCCTCCCGTTTCTGCCTCGCGCCCTCCATGCTGTCGATAGCGGCCGCCCGTACACAGACATCGTGTGGGGCTATCCTGTTCCGTCGAGCTCTATGACTTGCGTGATCAACCGCAGCTCGATCTGAACGCCGCCTCGGCCATCGCCAACTGGCGCGAGCGGCACTGAGCGGCCAAGGGCTCACCCATCCAGCCAGGCCGCGAGGCCGTCCAGTGTCTGCAGTCCGTATTCCACCGCGCCGAAGCCGATGACCACCTGACGCCGCTCGCGGCTGGGATGGAGCTGGCGCATGGTCAGCACTGTCTTGCCATCCGTCTGCTCGTCGAAGGTCACTGTGGCACGGAAACGGTCGGGGTCGTCAGGATCCGGCGTGCCATAATCCATCACGATCCGCTCGTTCGGCACGATCTCCACAAAGCGCATGAGGCTTGGGAAGCGCTGCTGCTCGCCCTCGAATACGCCCACCATGTCGAACCGCCAGACCCCGCCCTCGCGGATATCGGCTTCGTGGGTTTCGATACTGAAGCCGGCCGGACCGTACCATTCGCCAAGTGCCTTGGGGTCCATCCAGGCGGCAAAGACCTTGTCGCGTGGGTGGTTGAGCAGCTTCACCAGCACGATTTCGCGGTCGAGCGACCATGTCTCAAACAGGTTTGCCATGTCCTTCACCCTCCTCTTCCGTTTTATCCAAGTAGACTTCCAGCCGATCCAACCGCTCAGCCCAGCGCCGGCGCTCGGCTTCCATCCAGTCAGCCGCCTCATCGAAGCGCGACTGCACCAGACGGCACCAGCGGCTGCGCCCGCGCTTCTCGCTGACGATCAGTCCGCAATCTTCCAGCACCCTGAGATGCTGGGCGAAGGAGGGCAGCGCCATGTCGAAAGGCTCGGCCAGGGCGCTGACCGGCAACTCACCCTCGACCAGCCGCGACACCACGGCACGGCGAGTCGGGTCGCTAAGAGCGTGAAAGGCGAGGTCGAGCGGAGTCGAATGATAGGGCATGTGCATCAGTAAAGTGGTCGGGGGCGCCGGTCAAGGATAAAAAGGTACTTGCCTTAGTATCCGACTTCAAATACAAAGGCAAGTACCTTAGTAATAGGCCTTGAGTATTGAGGCAGTTATGGTGCAACCAGACGCAAGGAGGACTCCCGTGGCAGTTCGTGTCGATCTCATTATCTCGCTCGATGGTTTCGCGACAACGACGGACCAGACGCCCGAAGCGCCGTTCGGCGAGGACTGGCCGCGTCTCGTCGGCGCATACACTGCAACGCGAACGTTCCGTAAGCGTGTGCTTAAGGATACCACGGGAGCAGGGACCACAGGTATCGACGACGAATACGCGAAGGACTACTTCGCCAATGTGGGGGCCGAGATTATGGGCGCTGGTATGTTCGGACTCCACAACTTTCCCGACGATCCGAACTGGCATGGCTGGTGGGGCGACGAGCCACCGTTCCGGGTTCCGGTCTTCGTCCTCACCCGCAACACGCGACCCTCCATAGAGATGGCCGGCGGCACCACTTTCCACTTCCTCAAGACCACCCCGGTTGATGCGCTCCAGCAGGCTGTCAGTGCGGCGCGCGGCAAAGATGTGCGGGTTGGCGGTGGTGCGACTGTCGTTCGCGACTTCCTCAAGGCGGGCCTTGTCGATCGTCTTCACGTTGCGATCACTCCGATCTTGCTCGGGCGCGGCATCCGCCTGTGGGACGATCTGCGCGGCCTGGAAGCGGGCTACACAGTCAAGACTGAAACGGCACCGAGTGGCACTATCCACCTCACCTTCCGGCGCTAGCCGTTAGCCTCTGACGTCGGAGAGAGGTGTCATTCAGAAGCATCCGCCGGGGCCAAGGAAAATACTGACGTTTTTAGCGTGAGCATCGGGTGTGTCACTGCCTTTCAAAAGGTTGATGATTTCCGCATTCCAGGGCCGCCGGCGGGCTGATATTTTTTGGTGGGCGGGATCGACAGCGCCTGGCACGTGTCCTCTTGCGGCAGACTGAGCAATCTTCCGTCCTTCGCCCAAATGCGGTCGAAACGTTCTACGATTAGTGTACGACCTTCCTCGAATTCCGCGATGTCGACGGCGCTGCCCTGGCTCAAGTGCACCTGTTTGCGGGCGCGGCGCAGGATGGCGCCGAGTTGTTTTTCTGTTCGTTCATGCCGGCCTCCAATCGCCAATAGACGCGAAAGCGTTTAAAAACCCAGTATACGGGAATGCGTATAAGGACGCAGACGCACACCAATCGTCGCCTACCGCCGGTGTTTGACCCTGAGCTTTGATGGGGCGCCGGTGCATGAATGCAGCTGAAATCGTCAATGGACGCTATTGGTTCTTGTTTCGATCCATGCATCGCCAAACGCCGATCATGCACTTGACGATGACATGGTTGGTTCGTCGCTCTTATCGCGGCCAATCATCTGGATCTTATCCCAGATCTTTGCAGGCGTGGGAACGTCCAGGCTGAAAATCGTTTCGAACGTGTCGGCAAGGTGATCCGCGCTCGTGATACGCTGTTCGCTGACGCCCTCTGCCGTCACGCGGCACAGGCAATCGTTCTTCAGGGCGACATAGCCATCTGCGGTATGCCGCAGGATCGCCAGCGCGTTCGTGAACGGCGAGCCGGGATCCTGCGTCAACCAGCCAAGCGTGGCGGCGATGGCGGCCTCATCGCTGTGATCGGGCCGGAAATCGAAGCTGTGCGCCATGCCGCGCGCATGATTCCTGAAACGCAGCCAGCCGTCGTTCGTCGGCATGATCGAAAAATCGAAGCCGCGCTGGCTGATCGGCCCGACGGCAAGCGGTACGGGCTCGACGATGGCGTCCGCCAAGCCGACCTCGGCGAGGTACGGGCGGTCGAGATCGACACGCAGAGTCAGATGGTTGCCGATGGCGTTGTCGCCCAGCGTTTCACGATTGACGCCGCCGCACAGGCGGGTCACGCGGAATCCGAGTGCGGCGAGCGCCGCGCCGAACAGACCATTCATCTCGTAGCACCAGCCGCCGCGCGTGCCCTCCACCATCTTGACGAAGGCGGCGGCCGGGACGATTGAGGACGGCCATCCCATGAAAGCATCCAGTGCCTCCCAGGTGAAGGCCAAGAGATGGGCGCGGTGAAGTTTCGACAGGCTGGCAACGTCAAGGGAAGCCGGCCGTACGACTCCGATCCTTGCGAGATAGGCGTCCAGTTGGCCGGACGTCAGGATCATTCCACTTTCGCTTGAAGAGGCGTGCGTCATGCTGCGGTTTCCTTTCGACGGACTGGTAGGGGCTCTGTGGTCATTTCTACATTAATACACGCTAAGGGCATTTTGCAGGTGACGGGAAACACATGATTTCCGCTCACCGTGATCGCGGGGCAAACTGGCCACGCAATAGGGCCATTT